>DASSZN010000316.1:0-21375 GCA_035702805.1 Thermomicrobiaceae bacterium
GAACCCGGCTTCGGCCAGGCGGCGGCCAACCTCGCGCGCGGCGCCGTACATCGGGTCCGACTCGGAGGTGCGCGCCGAGCCGAAGACCGCCACCGCCGGACCGATGCCCGCGAGTTCGTCGAAGCCCGCGACGAACTCGCCGGTGATGCGCAGCACGCGCCAGGACTCGGTGCGGGTGAAGGCGGCCGCCTCGGCCCGGTCGCGCGGTGTCCAGCGGAGCAGCATGCGGTCCTGCGTCGGGCGACCGGCACGCGCCGCGCGGTTGAGCGTGGGGTTGGGGATCATCCGGCCCGGATGCCTCGACTCCGCCGTCTGCTGGTCGCTCGTCACCTCGGTCTTCTCCGATCCGTCCGCCTCTCGGCGTCGACGTACCATCCCACACTTCTCGTGGCCGAAGCGTAACCGAGACACGCGCGGGAGACACTCGGTTCCCGCTCAGCGGCGCCTCCAACCGCCCCGTCGCTCCCAGCTTCGCGACCACGCGAACTCCGGGACATGGGCTATCGAGCCATGGAGAATCGCCACGCGTGCCGAATCGGCCCCGGTTCGCTCCCGGGCGCTTCACCCGTCGAAACAAGGCAGACTCTGCGTCGACGAAGGCAATCCAGCTATTCTTCCAGTGCGCGCGTGCTAGCCAAGTCAGAACGGACGAGTCGAGCTCCGCCATGCCGGCCCGCGCCCCGCGGCTTACGAGAGCAGCGGACGCCGCGGGCTGTGGCGCCTAATCGCGGTCTCAATCCCCCCTCCATCGGGTCCGAGCGCGCTTGACGTTTGGCGCCTGCCGGCCTGGCGACGCGGCGGCGCGAGGGGGTGGTGACGTGACTTTGAGCGGGTTCATGACCGTGGGCGGCGGACGGGTCGCACGTTCGGCGGCGACCAGTTCGACACGTCGCGATGACGTCGGAGACCGCCGAGCCGACGCGGCAGGGCGGTCTCCCGGGTGGAAAGAAGGGCCGTGACCGTGGGTGGTAGCCAGGTCGGTCGCGGCGGGCCTGGTAAGCCAAGCGAGCCCGGCGGGATCACGCTGCTCACCGTGAGCACTCTAGTCGACGCGGTCCTCCTGGAGGAGGCCCGATGGCCCCAGGCCCGGGCAGTACTCGAGTCCAGAGTGAGGCACGACGGCGCTCTTGCGCGTCGCGGTCGTCAGGCGGCGAGACCTGAACGCGCCGGAGCGAGGAGGTCAAGCAGGCGGCGTCCGACGCCCGTGGAGCCGGTTCGGAGATGTCGCGTTCGCATGGCGCTACGGGGTCCTCCAGAACGCGGAGCGCTGGAAACTCGCGGCGAACGGGAGGTCGACGCACCGGGTGCGGCACCCGGTCCCGATCGAGCGTGGCCCACCGGTGCGAACCAGAGCCAGCCGATCCTCGACACGTTGAAGCCATAGAAAAGACCCCGGCCGTCGGTGCCGGGGCCAGGGTCACGATTCTACGCGGAACTCGGTGGCTGGGGAGCAGGGATTCGAACCCCAACTGGCTGATCCAGAGTCAGCTGTCCTACCGTTAGACGACTCCCCAATGCTGCCGCTGTCGCGGCGCAGACAGTATACCAGCGCTTCGCGACGGGTTCAAATCGCCGGGCTCGAGCCTGGGTCGCGGTCGGCTGCGAGGGATGATTCGCTCCTGACGTCCGCGTGAGTTCCCAGAGTTCACCTACCGTGCCGGCACCAACTCCCCGGACCGCGCCTCCACGAGCGGCAGTCCTTCGAGCACGGGCCGGTCGATCAGCGCCCGGTCCGTCGCGGTGACCACGAGCTGGCACTGGGCGTCACCGAGCGCCGCCAGCAGCCGCTCCTGGTGCTCGGGATCGAGCTCGGAGAGGACATCGTCCAGCAGCAGCACCGGCCGTTCGCCGGACGCCTCCACCACCTCCTGCTGCTCCGCGAGCTTCGTCGCCACCACCGCCAGGCGTTGCTGACCGCGGGAACCATAGGACGCCAGGTCACGGCCCCCCAGCACGAATCGCACGTCGTCCCGGTGGGGCCCGGCGAGCGTCACGCCGCGCCGCAACTCGTCGCCGCGTAGCTGTCGCAACTCATGCTCGAAGGCGCGCGCGACGAGCGCCTGCGCGTCGGCCAACGACGCGCCCAAGACCCGCTCGAGCAGGGCGACGGGAAGCGTAATGCTGCCCGCGTAGCGCAGCTCCAGCACGGCGTCGGTCCGAGCCAGCGCATCGAAATCCTGGGTCGCCCGCCGCTCGAGTTGACTCAGGTAACGCAGCCTGGCCGCGACCAGGTAGGACCCCCTGGAGATCGCCTCGCCGTCCCAGAACGCGAGCTGCTCGTCGATCGCGGCGGATTCGGCCCGGGCGTGCCGCGCAAGCTCCTTGAGTAGGCTGTTACGCTGCTCGACCACCCGTCCGTAATGGCTGAGCGCCTGGAGATAGGTCCGGTCGATCTGGGAGATCGAGATGTCAAGGTAGCGGCGGCGGCCTCCCGGTGACCCGAGCACCAGGCTCAGGTCCTCCGGAGCGAAGAGGACGACCTTGAGCGTCCCTACCACGTCCAGCGCGCGCCTCGCCCGCCCGTCCACCTTGACGCGCTTGCGCACGACGTTTCCCTGCGGTCGGCTCTCGTCCACCGCCAGCACGACCTCGAGCTCGTGCTCACCGCCGTCGTCCACCACCACCGCGCGCACCCGAGCATACGGCGGCAGCGCGAACTCGGCGGCGCTCTCCCAGTTGATCATTTCACGCTCGAGCGACGCCCGCGGCGAGCGCATGGTGGCCAGGAGATAGACCGCTTCAAGAAGGGAGGTCTTGCCGGAGGCGTTGTGCCCGAAGATCCTCAGACCGGCCGGCGGCATCGCGATCGACGCCCGCCGGTAGCAGCGGAACTCCTCGAGGTCGATGCGGGCGATCCTCATCTGCCTCCGGAGCGAGAGACCGGGCGGATGTCCCGGCGAGAGCGAGGAGCGTAGCCGCGGGCGCCGCCCAGGTGTGCGACGGCATTCCGCGCGGTCGGCCCCGAGGGCATCAGCTTCCGATGACCATCGGCATGATCACGTGGGTGAAATCGTCGTTACCGACCGGCCTGAAGACGCCCGCGGCATTCGCGCCCGACATCTCCAGCGCAACCTCGGTGCCCCGCATGACCGACAGCACGTCGGTGAGGTAGCGCCCATTGAAGGCGATCTGAGTCTGCGGCCCCTCGACCCGCGCCTCCAGGTAGTCCTCGTTGTCGCCCGTCTCCGCTGCCTGCGCCGAGATGGTGGCAAAGCCGGGGTCGAGCTCGCCATCGCCCGGATTCGTCTGGATCCGCACGACGTCGTTGTTGGACTGAGCGAAGAGCTTGGCACGTCGCGCCGCGGCCAGGAAGCCGTCGCGGTCGACGATCAGGCGGGTGTTGAAGCTCTGGGGAATGATGTGCCGGACGTCGGGGAAGTGGCCGTCGATCAGCCGGGACAGGAACTCGATCGAGCCCGCGCGTACCAGCAACTGGCTCCGGTTCGGCGTCACCGCGAGGTCGACCGGGTCCTGCTGGTCGGCGATCACCCGCGCCAGCTCTTGCAGCGCGCGCGACGGCACGACGATCGAGACGCGCTCGCTCACCGGCTCGATCAGCTCGGCGCGGCGCACCGACAATCGAAAGCCATCGGCCGCGGCCAGCGTGAGCGTCCCGTCCTCGAACTCCGCCTGCACTCCAGCCAGCACCGGCCGGCTGTCGTCCGATGCCGCGGCGAACGCGACCTGGCCCACCATCTCGCGGAACAGCGTCGGATCGATGCGCGCCGTTGGCGCCACGTCACCGATGGTCGCCAGCGTCGGGAAGTCCTCGGCGGCAATCCCCTTGATGTGCGCCTTGGAGCGCGCGCAGGAGAGCGCCATGCTGAGCGCCCGCCGGTCCAGATCGAAGGACACCCGGTCCTGGGGCAGGCTGGAGACGAACTCGGTCAGCAGATCGGAGCGGACCGTGACCGTCCCCTCCTCCTGGACCTCGGCCGGCAGCCAGGCGGTGATGGCGATCTCGAGGTTCGTTGCCGCCAGCTTGAGCTGCTGACCCTCAGCCGCGAGCAGGACGTTCGCCAGCACCGGCAGCGTCGACTTCCGGGAGACGGCGCGGGAGACGTGCGCCAGCGCGCGCTGCAGATCGTCTTGTTGGCAGGACAGCCGCACGGGCGCACCCCTTCTGTGTCCGTACACTTCCGAACAGCGGCCCGATTATAGCACAGCGCCCTCGTCGGACCGCGTGTCGCGCGCCGCCCACTGCCGCACGTCGACTTGACAGCCAGGCATCATTCCGCTAGTATTGAGTAGAACAAACGTTCGCCTCTTGCCGCTCACGGACAGAAGGAGTCGAGGGAGATGGCTGAGAAGACCGGGTTCGATGCCAGCAAGTACATCACCAAGGTCAACGGCGGCGACTACCTTGAGGTGAAGTGGCGCCTGGTCTGGTTCCGCACCGACCACCCGGACGGCGAGGTGGAGACCGAGCTCATTCGCCACGAGGCGGGGCACGCGATCTTCCGTGCCCGGGTGTCGATTCCTGGCGGCGGCGCGGCGACCGGCTTCGGCAGCGAGAGCGCCGACGACTTCCGTGACTACATCGAGAAGGCCGAGAGTGCGCCGTGCAAGCGCGCGATGGTGCTGGCCGCGTAGAGCGGCCCGTCCGACCTGCCGCTGAGAGGCAGATACCCATGTGTGAGCGGAACCTAGAACGATGTTCACCTCTCAGCGCGGACGACCCTGACCGAGCAGGCGTCTGGCCTACACCGCCAGGGGTCTGGAGCCTCGGGAACAAGCTGGGGCGGGAGAAGTTGCCGAACCCGCCGCTGGCCAGGGTGAGCAGGGACATGGCTAGGGAAACCGAACCAGCGGCTGAAGTGCCCGGACTTTTCAACCGTTCGCAAACGGCAACCTATCGGACGGAGACGTGGCCGTGAAGCCCGAGTTCTCTGGAGGGCAACACCAACTCAACCGAGAGGGGCGACCGCCGCAGGATAGCGGAGCGCCTGACCACGTCGCGGCTGT
This sequence comes from Thermomicrobiaceae bacterium, assembly GCA_035702805.1. Lineage (GTDB taxonomy): Bacteria > Chloroflexota > Chloroflexia > Thermomicrobiales > Thermomicrobiaceae > DASSZN01. The sequence goes on from DASSZN010000316.1 coordinate 4,966, forward strand.
GAGTCAGCCGGTGGGCACAGAGCTGGAGCCTAACTCCCTGCGACGAGGACCATCACGTGAACACGGGAACCCGTCGCGGCAGCCCGGTACGGGCTCGGCGGGTGTGACGCCTACAGGCCGCGATGGGGACAGAGCCGCCGTAGTAGTCCGAGACGGGGAAAGCCCGTCACACGGCGAAGGGCGGCAGGAATCCGGTCGCGACGGCACACTAGGGGATGACACGCCCACGGGAATGTGTGGGATTCGGATCTCCGACCTGCAACAGCGACTCGCGAACAAGGCGACGAGGGAGCCAGAGCATCGCTTTGACGACCTCTACGATCTCCTGCTCTGGACCGACGTGCTGGATGAGGCCCAGCGCCGACTCCTGACCCACGCCGGTTCGGACACGGCTGGCCTGGACGGCATGAACCGCCAGGCGCTGCGGGAAAACTGGGGCTTCTACCGAACCCTGGTCTTGCGGCAACTGCGGGACGGCACGTTCCAGCCCATACCCGTGCGGCGCGTCTACATCCCGAAACCCAACGGGAAGCGACGCCCGCTCGGCATCCCGACGCTCATCGACCGACTGGTGCAGATGGCGGTCAAGATCGTCATCGAGCCAATCTTTGAGAGCGACTTTGCCCCGTATAGCCACGGGTTCCGCCCGTTGCGGTCGTGCCACACGGCGGCGGCTCAGATCCTGAATCTGAGCAACCGGCGCGGACGACCGTACTGGGTCATCGAGGGCGACATCGAGGGCTGCTTCGATCACGTCCACCACCGGAAGCTGATGACACTGCTTCGGCAGCGCATCAAGGACAAGCGCCTGCTGGATCTGATCTGGCGCTTCCTGCGGGCCGGAGTGATGGAGGGCAACCTCTTTGTCAAGACCGACGAGGGAACCCCGCAGGGCGGCATCCTGTCGCCACTGCTGGCGAACGTCTACCTGAACCACTTTGACCAGTGGTTCCGGCAGCGGGCCATGCTCAACAACAAGACGGCCCGCTGGAGACACCGCAAAGAGGGCCGCGCCAACTTCTCGCTGGTGCGCTACGCCGACGACTTCATCGTGCTCTCCAACGGCACAAAGGAGGAGACGGTCGCGTTCAAGCAGGAGATCAAGGCGTGGATGGATCGGGAACTGCACCTGACGCTGTCGGAGGAGAAGACGAGCGTTACCCACCTCACGGCGGGCATCGACTTCCTCGGCTTCACCTTCAAGCTCACCGAAGCCCGGTCAACCGGGCGAACGTGCCTGTTGCAGTACCCCTCCACGGAGAGCGTCCAACGCGCCATCCGGCGCGTCTCAGAGATCACCGACCGCCGGACCCTGCTGAAGAGCCCGGCCGACGTGATCGACGCGCTCAACGCCTTCCTGCGGGGGTGGGGCGAATACTTCCGACACTGCTCGGGCAAGCGGGCGCTCCGCTACGTCGGCTCCCACGCGCACATGCGAATGTGGGCGTGGTTGCAGGCGAAGAGCGGCAAGCAGCACGGCTGGCGAGAGATTCGACGCCGCTACTACCGGGACCAGACGTGGATCGTGGATGGACATCGGCTCTTCATTCTGCAAAGCATGCAAGTCGAATACACCCGCCACCGCGCCTACCCGAACCCGTTCCTGGCGGGGCACACCGCCACGCTGGACCACGGGCACTACGACCCGCTCCGGTCGGCCTGGAAAGGCCACCGGGGGTATGGGCCGGAGTGGGAAGCGGCACGCAGCACGGTGCTGCGGATCTACCGCAACACGTGTCTGGTCTGCGGAGGACCGGCCTACGACGTTCACCACCGCAAGGACCACCGCCCGCGAGGGGGCCACAACATCGCGACGCTGGTTCCCCTGTGCCGGAAGCACCACCGGGAAGCCGAACGACGCAACAGCGAGGTCAGTCACCTTCTGCGGGACTTGACACCGGATTCTGGAGAGCCGGATGAGGCGAAAGCCTCACGTCCGGTTCGGGGAGAGACGCTGTGAAGACCGACCGTGATATCACCGACGCCATCCTTGCGGACGCGGCACGGGCCATCGCCCTGGCCAACACCGCAGCCGGACTAGCCAAGGACGCCGCCGAGATCGCAGCCAAGGCTGCGGCGGCAGCGGCCCTCCTGGCGAGCGAGGCAGGGGAAGGCGGCGACAACGCGGCACGGCGTCCCGCGTCTACTCCATCCAAGGCGCTCGGCCGGGCCCTGGCCGCGCTCGGCTACGGAACGCAGTTCTGCCCGGACTTTGAGTTCGGAGCCCAGCAGAACCGGATTGTCGATTCACCGATCGATCTCAGCGGTACACGCGCCCGGCGCGAACTGCGCGAGCAGCGGGCCGAGCCGGCGACCAACACTGCCACACCGCGCCAGATCAAGTTCCTCCACGCCATCGCCCGCGAGGCCGGCCTGAGCGAGGAGGACCTGGAGGGGGAGTCTCAGGAGTCCTTCGGCTGCGGCGTCGACGCGCTGGGCCGTCGCGACGCCTCGGCGCTGATCGAGCGACTGCAGCAGCGCCGCTCGACGCTCAATCTGGCCTCCTAGCCGGCACCGAGCGCCGCTAGATCGTAACGAGAGGAATCGCAATGTCCGCCGCCTTGACGACCCGGGCTCAGGCGCGTGACCGCGACCAGCTGACACGCGAGCGCGCCGCGCTCCAGCTCCGGCTCGAGGATGGGTACCAGCGGATCGAGCAGGCACTCGTCACCGGACAGGACGTGACGCACTGGGAAGACTTCTGGGTCCAGCTGCTGGCGCAGTACGAGCAGGTCTGCGACGCGCTGCGCGACCTCGGCTGACGTGTCCCGTCGTCCGAACTCCACACCGTTCACGACCACGCCCCGTCCCAGAGACGGGGCGTTCCGGCGTCGTCCACGATTGACACCGCGCCGCGCGACGGGCAAGCTAGCCGCCGGGTTCCCCGAGCGTGACGGTAGCCGGTGGCTCCGGCGGTGAAGGAGGCAGTGTGAGCGCGGACGTGGGCTACGATCTCGAGGCGGTTCGGCGCGAGCTTCCCATTCTCCGGGAGGTCACCTATCTCAATACCGGCACGATCGGAATCATGGCCGAGCCGGTCCTGGCCCGCCACCTCGAGGCCCAGGCCGCCTACGAGCGATCCGGGCACCTCGGTGAGGCGGATGCGCGCGCGGGCTACGAGCGGGCGCGCGCCGCGCTCGCCGGCTTGATCGGCGCGCGTCCCGACGAGGTCGCGCTGACGCGCAACGCCACCGATGGGGTCGACCTCGTCGCCGCCGGACTCGCGCTCGGCCCGGACGACGTCGTCCTGACTACCAACGAGGAGCATCCCGCGGTCGTCCTTCCCTGGGCCGCCGCCGAGCGCCGCGGCGGCGCGAAACTGCGCCTCTTCCGCATCGCCGTCGATCCCGACGAGACCCTGCGCAACCTCGAGGCAGCCCTTTCACCAACCACCCGCATTGTCGTCGCGAGCCACGTTTCCTGTGAGACGGGAGTCCGTCTGCCGATCACGGAGATCTGCCGCCGCTGTCGCGAGCGCGGCATCCTCACCCTCGTCGACGGCGCGCAGTCGGTCGGACAGTTCCCGGTCGACGTCGACGCGATCGGCTGTGACTTCATGACCGGCAACGGTCACAAGTGGCTCAGCGGTCCGAAGGGGACCGGGTTCCTCTTCGCTCGCGCGGACGTCGTCGGTCGCGTTCAGCCGGTACACGTCGGGGCGGGGTCCACGGTTCCCGGGTTCGACCGAGAGGCATTCGGCGAGCGCCCGGCCGACGCCGCGTGGGACTGGGACCCCACCGCGCGCCGCTTCGAGTACGGGACGCGCAACTGGCACACCTTCATCGCCCTCGTCGATGCGATCGCTTATCTCCAGGGTCTGGGCTGGGAGCAGATCGAGCGCCACTGCGCGGAGACGTCGGCCAGGCTGAAGGAACGGTTGACGGCCACCCCGGGCGTCACGCTCTACTCACCCCGCGAGTGGGACCGGAGTTGCGGGCTGGTCACCTTCGGCTACGCCGGCTGGGATGGCGGCGAACTGGCGCGGCGGCTCTGGGACGAGTATCGGGTGATCCAGCGGCGGGTGCAGGTGCCCAATGGCGTGCGCATCTCCTGCGCCTACTTCACCTCGAGCGACGACCTCGACCGGCTATTCGATGGGCTCGCCGGGTTGCGTCAGAACTGACCCCGCGGCGCTCAGCGCGGCAGGTGCGCGCGGTCGTTGAAGGTGACCAGTTGCGACCGCCCACCCGGTCTCCAGTCGACGACCGTCAGCGCGCAGTTGCGGAAGCGAAAGGCGAAGGCGGCCTCGGTCGGGAGCCCGAGCAAGACGGTAAGGAGCGCCCGCAGTAAGAGGCCGTGTCCCACGAGCAGGATCTCGCCGGGAGGCAGGCCCTTCTCGGTCTCGCCTAACTGACTCACGAAGCGCCGGGCGCGGCGCCGGAGGTCGAGCGGGCTCTCGCCGCCGGGCGGCTTGCTGCGCACACCGGGCCGGGTGAGGTACTCGGCATCCTCGCCCAGGATGGTGCCAAAGTCGCTGTAGAGGTGGGACTGGAGCACGCCCAGGTGCGCCTCGCGCAGGTCGGGGCTGAGTTCGATCGTGAGATCGCGCTGCCCCACGATCATCTCGGCGGTCGACCGCGCCCGCTCGAGGTCGCTCGAGGAACAGTGCACGAGATCGCGCGTCGCGAGCCGCGCAGCGATCGATCGCGCCTGAGCCCTGCCGGTCTCATTCAACGGTACGTCGAGATGTCCCTGGCACCGGCCTTCCCGGTTGTAGTCGGTCTCTCCGTGCCGCACCAGCAGCAGACGACGCGCGGTCACCTACCCCTCCTGTCCCCCAACCTCCGGAGCGGACTCCATTCCGGTTAACATTATGTCATATCCACGGTGCACTCGCCCGAGCCGGCTACCGAACCGCGCGGTCAAATCACACGAAGCCACGGCTGGTTCGCCCGGCGCTCGTAGCCGATGCGCAACGGGATCCGAGTCACCTGGCGACCGTTCACGTCGATGTCGAACCAGTAGACCCCGGTCTTGGCGATCTCGAGTGACAGGTTCGAGATGATCGACGCCCGCTGGTCCTCACCGAGCAGGGTGATCGTCTGGTTGACCGGTCGCAGGCGCACGCCGTCCGGCTCGACCGCGGTCACCGTGACCGTCCGATCACCGAGGGCAGGTCCCGAGGCGAAGACGATCACCAGGTTGGCATCGAGGTGAAACGGCGGCATCTCTTCGGGAGCATTCGGGTCGTCCGTGCCGGCAACCAGGTGCTCCAACACGTTGATCAGGCTGAACGTACCGTACTGATCCTGCTGGGCGTTCTGACATAGCACGGCCGTCAGCAGGTACGGGTCCGCGTCATTCTCCACGTCGGGCATCTCCTCCCAGGCCAGGTCGAACCTCGGCGCGCACGTACTCTACACGCCGGACGTCCGGCGTGCAGCCTCGGCGAAGCGCGTGGCGGTTTTGCGAGATTGTTGTGGCGCTGTCGCGACCAGCCCCTCCTCGTTGCGGCGCTGAAACGGACGCCCCGTAGAGTGGTGGTAGGCGGGACGTCCGTTCGGAAGGAGTGCCGGATGTCATTCCAGGATCCCGCGACCCACGCACGAGCACGCCAGCAGGCCGGTTTCCGCTACGAGGCCGCGCGCCGTCAGTTGGCCGAGACGCTCCACGAGCGCGGCGACTGGCAGTCGCAGGGCCGTGCTCGCGGACGGGCGTCCGCGGAACTCACGCGTGAGGCTGCCGCGCGGCGGACCGTCGTGACGGAGGCAATCCCGCTGTACGACTCGCTGGCGCGCTACGTTCGGCGCGGGCTGGACGATGCCGTGGACCGGGGCGCCGCGGGTCCCTTCAGTGTCGCCGAGGAGGACGTCGTCGAGGCCACCTACCTGGCGGCGCTCGAGGCCGTCCAGTCGTCGGCACCGCCGTCCGCCGTGTACCCGTGGCTGCGCCGCATCGCGCGCGAGCAACTCCGTCAGGCGGTCGCCCTTCAGACGGAGCAGGAGGCTCTTGAGTCCTCCATCGAGTCCGTGGTGGCGGTGCCGGACGAAGAGGACGGCTGGCCTGAAGAGCTCCTTCGCGTCATCGATGTGCTGGCCGCACCCGACACCATGGTCCCCGAGGAGGCCTTCGAGAACGAGGAGACCCGTCGCACTCTCGATCGCCTGCTGACCCGGCTCCCCGAGCGCTGGCGAGAGGTCTTCCTCCTCAGCGCGGTGGATGGCTGGCCGGATGTCGAGATCGCGCGCGTCGAGGGGCTGGCGCTCGGCGACGTCCGCCCGATTGTCGACGCCAGTCGCGCGTTCGTCCGTGAGTGGCTGCTCAGCGCGACCGAGGCCGAAGCGGTCTGAGCCACGCCCCAAGCCTGCACGACGGCGCCTGCCGTCAGCTAACACGGGCGGGAGCCCACCAGAATGAGCCCCCGCCCGGACGGCCGCGTACGGCCGGTCCATGGTCGCTGAATCCCCGGGTTCCACGTCGATGCTAGCCCCGCCGACGTGACAGGCGTGACACGCGAAACCCCAGAAACGTCGCAATGGTGCAACAGGCCGGTGGGCATCGCCGTGCTACCATCTCACCGGGAGACGCGGATGAGATTGGCCATCGCGGGCGCACGGGTGGTGGATTGGCGTGGCGATCGCGCGGGGATGAGCCTCGTGGTCGACGGGGCGCGCCTTGCTGACCCCGGGCCCGATGATCCGACCGTCGACGCGAGTGAGTTGACGGTTCTCCCCGGTTTCATCGACGTGCACACGCACGGCGGCGGCGGTTTCGGGCTGCATACGCTTGACCCCGACGAGATTCGCTGCTACGCCGCCTGGGCGCCGTCGACCGGCTGCACGGCGTTCCTCGCCGGCGTCGTGGGCATCCCGGCGGGGCTGCCCCTCGACGAGTTGTCAGCGGCGGCGGGCGCAGCCGGGGAGCCCGGACCCGGCGCCGAGATACTCGGCATCCACCTCGAGGGCCCGTTCCTCAACCCGTCTCGCCGCGGCGCCCACGATCCGAGCTGGTTGCGCATGCCGAGCCGCGAGGCGGCGTTGAGGATGATCGACGCCGCCCGCGGCTGGCTCCGGATCGTGACGCTGGCGCCCGAGCTTCCGAACGCCGACGCCGCGATGGCCGCCTTCGTTGCTGCCGGAGTCGTCGTCAGCATCGGACACACCGACGCCACCTACGACGAAACGAACGCCGCAATCGGACGCGGCGCGCGGCACGCGACTCACTGCTTCAACGCCATGCCGCCGCTGCTTCACCGGGCGCCGGGTCCGCTCGGAGCCGTCGCGGACGCCTCCGATGTGCTCGGCGAGCTGATAGCCGACGGAGTCCACGTTCAACCACCCGCGATGCGCGCGCTGCTGCGCCTGCTCGGCGTCAACCGAACCGTCATCGTCACCGACGCGCAGTCGGGCGCCGGCCTTGACGACCCGGTCATGATGTTCGCCGGTATGCCCGCGCGTGTGTCCGGCGGCGTGGCTCGCCTCGCTGATGGGACCATCGCCGGGAGCGTGCTCACCATGGACCGGGCGCTGCGCAATGCGGTAGCGATGCTCGGCGCGACCCTTCCGGAGGCGTCGGCCATGCTGACGGCGAACCCCGCACGCGCCGCCGGAGCTGCCGGCCGCAAGGGGCTGCTCGCGCCCGGCTACGACGCGGACCTCGTCGTCCTCGACGCCGACCTGGCGCCGGTCGCGACCTACTGCCGCGGGCAGCTGGCTTTCGCCGCTACCCGGTGGTTGGACCGGCTACGCGCCGCCGGGGTCGAGCCCTGACGTGGCCGGTCCCGTCTCGTCTGCTCCGGAACAAGCTCCCGATGGCCACCTCTGCGTCGGACTGATGTCCGGCACCTCCGCCGACGGGGTCGACGCGGCACTGGTCCGCGTCGGGCCGCCGGGCGACTCGCGTCGCGTCGACCTCCTCACCTTTGTCCAGCGTCCCTATCCCAGCGGGATCCGGGACGAGGTCTTTGCGGTTTTCGCACAGGAGTCGCCTGCCGTGGCGCGCCTCTGCAGCCTCAACTTCACGCTGGGGGAACTCTTCGCCGATGCGGCACTCGCCGTCTGCCGGCAGGCGGGCGTCGAACCGGCCGATCTCCATGTCGTCGGCTCGCACGGGCAGACGGTGTGGCATCAGCCTGAGCCCGACCCGTCTCTCGCCGGGTCACGCCCCTCGACCCTGCAGGTCGGCGAGCCCGCCGTCATCGCGGCCCGCACCGGCGCGCCGGTCGTGGCCGACTTCCGGGTGGCGGACATGGCGGTCGGCGGCCAGGGCGCGCCGCTGGTGCCGTACTTCGACTGGGCAGTGCTGCGGGACGCCGCACGCAACCGCGCGATCCAGAACCTTGGCGGCATCGCCAACGTGACCTATCTGCGGGCCGGAGGCGCGCTCGACGAGGTCGTGGCGTTCGATACCGGGCCCGGCAACATGGTCATCGACGGTCTGGTCACGCTGCTCACGCACGGAGCGTCGACGTTCGACCGCGACGGCACGCTGGCTGCCGCCGGAACGGTCGACGCGGGACTTCTCGGCAAGTGGCTCGATGACCCGTATTTCGACCAGGCACCGCCGCGCACTACCGGCCGCGAGCGCTACGGCCTGTCGTACGCGCGTTGGCTACTGGACGACGCGGGCGTGCCCTCGGGGGCGCTCCTGACCGGTGGCGCGGGAGCCGACCGCCGGGACGCGCTGGACCTGATCGCCACCGCCACGGCACTGACCGCACGCTCCATTGCCTGCGCCTACCGCCGCTGGCTGCCGCCGGTCGACCAGGTGGTGCTTGGCGGAGGTGGCAGCCGCAATCCGACGTTGCGCGCCATGCTCGCCCCGCTGGTGGCGCCGGCTCGTTTGCTCGTCCACGAGGACCTGGGGATCGACGGTCGAGCCAAGGAGGCGATGGCCTTCGCCCTGCTGGCCCACGACGGCCTCGCCGGCCTGCCGACGAACGTGCCGTCCGCGACCGGCGCGCGGCGGGCGGTGTCGCTCGGCAAGCTCGTCCGCCCGGGCTGAACCGGCTACACGGGCGGCAGGCTCGTCTCCAGGGCACCGTCGAGCAGGCGGCGCGCGATCGCGACCGCGCCGAGCGCGGGGTCATCGACGACGCGGACTTGGGCGGGCGTGAGGCTGAGCGCGGAGAGGGTCGCCTCGCGCAGGACCGCGCTGGTGCGCAGCAGGCCGCCGCCGAGCGCCAGCGGCGGGCTAGTCAGCCGCAGCCGTCCGGCGACGGTCTCGACGTGCCGTGCCAGCTCCGCCCCCGCGTCCCGTAGGATGCCCCGGGCAGGCTCGTCTCCCGCGTCGGCGAGCCGGACGACGGCGACGGCCAGGCGCGCCACCTCAGCCGGGCTCACCCCCTCCCGATAGGCCCTGGGCAGCAGTTGCTCAGGCATGTCCAGCGACCAGTGTGCCAGCACCGCCCTCAGCAGCGACCCCGCGCCGGCCCGCCCATCCGCCGTCTGCGTCGCCAGCCGCAGCGCCCGGCTTCCGACGTCGTAGCCGCTGCCCTCGTCGCCGAGCCTCCAGCCCCAGCCGCCCGCCCGGGCGATCGCGCCATCCGGCATGCGTCCCAGGCAGATCGAGCCGGTCCCGGCGATCAGCGCGACTCCCCAACCCTGTTCGGTCCCTGCCGCGAGCACGAGCTCGGCGTCGTTGACGATGGCGAGTCGTCGCGCCAGGTGTCGCTCGCTCGCCCAGCCGGCAATCAGGTCGCGATCGGCTGTCCGGTCCACTCCGGCCAGCCCCAGGCAGGCCGCGTCGAACATCGTCTCCGCGCCCGTCACTTTCGGCACGATTCCAGACGCCACCCACGCAGCCGCAACCGCCTCGTCGAGCGCCCGTACCGCCGGCTCGAACCCGACCGCCTGGTGGTTGCTGGACCCGGCATCCCCGGTCCCGAGGACCGTTCCGTCGCGCGTCGCCACCACGGCGCGCGTCCGCGAGCCCCCCCCGTCCAGGCCGAGCAGGAGCTCCGCCACTCAGAGCCCTCCCTCGAGCGTCGCCCGCACGCGGCCGCCGGCCGCGGCGAGCCGGCGTCGTGCCTCGTCAGGCCCGACGTCTGCCAGCGCCGCCACGATCGCGACCTTTGCCTCGCCGTCCGCGTCGGCGAGCAGCCGCTCCGCGGTCGCAGCGTCGAGCCCGGTCGCGGCAGCCACGATCGCCACGGCACGCTGGCGCAGCTTCTCGTTTCCGACCTGCAGGTCGACCATCAGGTTGCCGTACGTCTTGCCGAGCCGCACCATGACCGTCGTGCTGAGCGCGTTCAGCACCAATTTCTGCGCCGTGCCGGCTTTCAACCGGGTCGACCCGGCGATCGCCTCCGGGCCCACGTCCGGCACGATCGCCAGGTCGACGGCCGCCGCCAGCCGCGAGCCGGGTGAGCAGGTCACGCCCGCGACGAAGGCCCCGCGGTGCCGGGCCTCGTCGATCGCCCCCAGGACGTACGGCGTTCGTCCGCTCGCCGCCAGGCCCACGACCACGTCCTCCGGCCCCGGCGCGAGCGCCGCGACCTCCCGGGCACCCGCCTCGCGGGCATCCTCGGCCCCCTCGATCGACGTCGTCATCGCCGTCGGCCCACCGGCCAGGAGCGCGACGATCCGCGCCGGATCGGTGCCGAACGTCGGCGGGCACTCGGCCGCGTCGAGCGCGCCGAGCCGCCCCGACGTCCCGGCTCCCACGTAGACGAGCCGCCCGCCGCGCCCGAACCGGTCGACCACGACGTCCGCGAGTCGGGCAATCTCCGCCGCCACGTCCCGCACCGCCGGGAGCACCAGTGCCTCCTCGTCGAGGAGGGCGTCGACGATCCCAGCCGTGTCGCGCCGGTCCAGGTCTCGGGTACGCGGGTTGATCGCCTCGGTGGCCGCGTCGACCGCGCCGGGCGGCAACGTCGAGTCCATTCGATCCCTCCGGCGGTGACTCCGGAACGCCACGCGGGCGGGCCGTGGCCCGCCCGCGCTCGCTCAGCCGCGATGGTCGACGGTAGCCGTCGACCTACTTGACCGAGATGTCCACGCTCTTGATGATGACCGGGTTAACCGGGCGCGACACCTCACCCGAGGGGCCGGCGGTCACCGGTGCGTCGGCGATTGCGTTGACCACGTTCATGCCTTGGGTCACCTCACCAAAGATGGTGTAGCTCTTCGGCAGCTTGTTAGTCATGTCAGCCTGGACGATGAAGAACTGGCTGCCGTTCGTGTTCGGGCCGGCGTTGGCCATCGCCACCGTGCCGGGCGTGTAGTTGCGCGTGACCGGCTCGTCCTTGAAGCGGTAGCCGGGGCCCCCGGCACCGGTGCCGGTCGGGTCGCCCGTCTGGATCATGAAGCCCTTGATGACGCGGTGAAAGATGACATTGTTGTAGAAATCGTGCTGCGCCAGGAAGACGAAGTTGTTGACCGTGATTGGGTCCTCCGAAGCCAGCAGGTTGATAACGATGTCACCCGCCGTGGTATGCAGGGTCGCGGTGTACGTCGCGCCTTGCTTGAGGGCCATCGCCGGAGGCGATGACCACTGCTGAACTGGCTTTCCGGTCACTGCGTTCACCTCCCCGGTAGCGGTCGGAGCCGTCGTGGCCGTCGGCGCGCCCGACCCGGAGACGGTGCCACAAGCCGCCAGCATCAACGCCGCCGCTACAATCACTACGATCCGTCGCATGCTCGTGTCGCTCTGCCCATCCACTGGCCGCGCCGCATCTCGTCGGCGCCCGCGGCGTCTGCCGCCCACGCCGGGCGTCGTGCCCGCACGGGCACGACCGTGATTCTACACGCGAGGCTCCCCGGTGTCCGGCGCACTCCGAGTCTGCCATCCCATGAAGGCGGGCGGGGCACCGCGCCCCGCCCGCGCCACCGTCGACCGTTCCGATCGGGTCAGTCGACGCTCGGCCCGGCCGCAACCACTTCGGCCGGCACATGACCGACGAACTGCTGGAAGTTCTCGTTGAACATCCCCGCCAGTCGGTGGGCCTGCCGATCGTACGCTTCGGGGTCGCTCCAGGATCGGCGTGGATGCAGCAGGGCAGTCGGGACATTCGGGCAGCGCTCCGGCACGAGCACCCCGAAGATCGGGTCAGGGGTGGTCGGAACGTCGGCGAGCGCTCCGCTCAGCGCCGCGCGGATCATCGCTCGCGTGTAGGCAATCGGCACGCGGTCGCTCGAGCCGGCCGGGCCGCCGATCCAGCCCGTGTTGACCAGCCAGACCCGCGTTCCGTGCTCGTTGACGCGCTTGCCGAGCAGGTTCGCGTAGACCTCCGGCGGCAGCGCCAGGAATGGCGCCCCGAAACACGTGCTGAAGGTCGCCTCGGGCTCGGTCAGCCCGACCTCGGTGCCTGCCACCTTGGCCGTGTATCCGGACAGGAAATGGTACATCGCCTGCTCCGTCGTCAGACGGGAGATCGGCGGCAGCACGCCGAAGGCATCGGCCGTGAGCAGAAAGACGTTGTGCGGGTGGTCCCCCAGTCCAGTGTGGCTGGAGTTCGGGATGTGGGAGAGCGGGTAGGCCGCGCGGGTGTTCTCGGTGATCGACTCGTCGTTGAGGTCCAGGCGGCGCGTGTCCGGGTCGTAGATCACGTTTTCCAGGATCGTGCCGAACTGGCGCGTCGTCTGGTAGATCTCGGGCTCCGACTCCGGCGACAGCCGGATGACCTTGGCGTAGCACCCGCCCTCGAAGTTGAAAATCCCCCGGTCGCTCCAACCCGTCTCATCGTCGCCGATCAACTGGCGGTCGGGGTCCGTCGAGAGGGTGGTTTTGCCGGTGCCCGAGAGACCGAAGAAGAGAGCGGTGTCACCGCTCTCGCCCACGTTCGCCGAGCAGTGCATCGAGACGACGCCCTCCAGGGGCAACAGGTACTGCATGACCGTGAAGAGGGACTTCTTGATCTCCCCGGCGTACTCCGTGCCGCCGATGAGGATCAGATGTTCGGCGAAGTTGAGCACGACGAAGGCGTCGGACCGCGTGTGATCCCGCTCGGGCTCGGCGTGGAAGTGCGGCACCGAGATCACGGTGAAGTCGGGCTCACCCTCGACGTGCTCGTCGACCGGGCGCTGGATGAACAGGTTGCGCGTGAACAGGCTGTGCCAGGCCATCTCCGTGATCACCCGCACCGAGCGGCGGTGCGCGGGGTCCGCGCCGACGTAGCAGTCCTGGACGAAGACCTCGCGTCCGCGCAGGTAGTCGGTCACGCGCCGGTGCAGCCGGTCAAAGTCCTCGGGTGAGAAGGGCTTGTTGCCCGCCCACCAGATGCGGCTGTCGGAACCGGGCTCCCGGACGATGAACTTGTCCTTCGGCGTGCGACCCGTGAAGCGCCCGGTCCGCACCAGCAGCGGTCCACGGTGCGCGACCACGCCCTCACCACGCTTCACCGTCTGCTCGTAGAGCACCGGCGTCACCGGGTTCCAGTGCGTGGTCCCGACGTCATGGATGCCGTGCCTGTCCAGTCCGATGGCCGGTGCCATCCGCTCGGTAGTCTGCATGGTCCCTCCCACCGTGCGCGCGACGACTATCGACGGCAACGCCCGCCGGCCGGGCGGAAGGGGATGCGGAGGAGTGGCCGGCAGAACGGAGTTGACGGTCGGTGTCACTCGCAGCTTGCGTACCGTTGTCTTCAGTGTAACACGTTCTCCCGCGCACGTTCGCGGTCAGCCGCGAACGGCAGTGGATGCGCGGAACTCTCAGAGGATGAGCATCGCGTCGCCGAAGCTGTAGAAACGGTAGCCCTCGCGCACGGCCTCCTGGTAGGCGCGCAGGATCGTCTCGCGCCCCGCCAGTGCGCTCACCAGCAGCATGAGCGTCGAGCGAGGCAGGTGGAAGTTGGTGACGAGCGCGTCGACCTGCCGGAAGCGATGGCCGGGCGCGATCATCAAGCCGGTCCACCCGGCCTGCTCACCGCCGTCCGGCAAGGGGTCCGGCAGGGACTCCAGCGTGCGGCAGCACGTCGTCCCGACCGCGACGACACGACCGCCGCGCTCGCGCGTCCGGTGGATCGCCAGCAGCGCGCCGTCTGGGACCCGGTACCACTCGCGGTGCATCGGGTGGTCGCGCGCGTCCGCCACCTTGACCGGGAGGAAGGTTCCCGGTCCGACGTGGAGGGTGACCCGGGCGACCTCCACGCCGCGAGCGCGCAGGGCGTCGAGCAGCGCGGGCGTGAAGTGTAGTCCGGCAGTCGGAGCGGCGGCCGACCCCGGCGCGGTCGCATAGACCGTCTGATAACGCTCCGGATCCGACAGCGGCGTGTGAATGTAGGGGGGCAGCGGGACCTCGCCGAACAGACCGAGTCTGCCCTCCACCTCGGCGGGAAGCCGGACGCGCACCAGCCCCTCCGGCAGCCGCGCCTCGATGCGCACCGCAGCGGTCGCGTTGCCGTCACCGGCGACGAGATGGACCGCCGACCCCGGCCGCAGCCGACGGAGTGGACGCCCCATCGCCTCCCACACGCCGTCACCCACCCGGCGCACCAGCAGGAGTTCCACCCGCCCGCCCGTCTCGCGGTGCCCGTGCAGCCGGGCGGGCAGCACCCGGGTGTCGTTGATCACCAACAGGTCACCAGGGGCCAGGTACTCAACGATATCGCTAAAGCGTCGATGCGCGATCGTCCCGCGCGCCCGGTCGAGCACGAGCAGGCGCGACGCATCGCGAGGCTCGACCGGCGCCTGCGCGATCAGGTTGGGTGGTAGCTCGAAGTCGAAGTCCGCGATGGGCAGAGCACCCGGCGGGTCGGTCGGGCTCATCGGCCGGCGGGGCCGCCGTCATCGAAGAGCGACGCCTGCAGCGCTGGGTCGGCGCGCTCCGCGTAGGGGACGTTCAGGTGCTCGTAGGCGCGACGCGTGGCGACGCGACCCCGCGGCGTGCGCTGGAGGAAGCCGAGCTGGATCAGGTAGGGCTCGTAGACGTCCTCGATCGTGTCGCTCTCCTCGCTGGTCGAGGCGGCGATCGTCTCGACGCCTACCGGCCCACCGTCGAACTTCTCGACGATGGAGCGCAGGATGCGCCGGTCGACATCGTCCAGCCCCAGCGCGTCGATCTCCAGGCGGTTCAGCGCGGCTCGCGCCACCTCAACGGTGATCACGCCCTCGGCGCGCACCTGGGCGTAGTCGCGAACCCGCCGCAGGAGCCGGTTGGCGATGCGCGGCGTGCCACGCGAGCGCAGCGCGATCTCGGTCGCGCCCTCCGCCTCGATCTCGACCCCGAGAATGCGCGCGGAGCGCGTGATGATCTCCTCCATCGCCGCCCGGTCGTAGAAGTCCAACCGCTGGGTCGAGCCGAAGCGGTCGCGCAGCGGTGAGGTGAGCAGCGCCAACCGCGTGGTCGCGCCCACCAGCGTGAAGCGGGGCAGGTTGATGCGCATGCTGCGCGCGGCCGGCCCCTTGCCGAGCACGATATCGACCGCGAAGTCCTCCATCGCGGGGTAGAGGACCTCCTCCACCACCCGGTTGAGGCGGTGGATCTCGTCGATGAAGAGGACGTCGCCCGCCTTGAGGTTGGTCAGAATCGACACCAGGTCGCCGGCACGCTCGATGGCCGGGCCGGCCGTGATGCGCAGGTTCACCCCCATCTCGGCGGCGAGGATCGACGCGAGCGTCGTCTTGCCCAGACCCGGTGGGCCGTAGAGGAGCACGTGATCGAGGGACTCGCCCCGCGCCTGGGCCGCCTGGATGGTGATGAGCAGGCTGTCCTTGACCTTGTCCTGTCCGATGTACTCGGCCAGTCGCCGCGGCCGCAGGCTCAGCTCCGCGCCGTCTTCTTCTCGCTGCTTGCCCGAGACCACTCGCGTGCTCATCTCGACCTCATCCGGCCACGTCGACTCGTTGGCGCAAGTATACTACGTGGACCAGAACATACGTGCTAATTGGTGCGCGATTCGAGTCGCCCGATGGGCAGGGGCCTACCGCTCCGGAAGCTCGGCCTCGTCGATCAGCATGATAGGGATGCCGTCCTCGATCCGGTAGCGTCGCCCGCAGGTGTCGCAGACGAGCTTCTCGCCCTCGAGCCGCACCGGCGTCTTGCACACCGGGCACGCCAGGATCTCCAGCAGTTCGTCGCTGATCGGCTTGGCCGACTCCGCGCTCATCGTCCATGCCCTCCCGAGATGTCAACACGGTTTGTCACGTCACCCATCTTACCAACCCCCAGCCCAAGCTCCGCGGCGGCACGCGCCGCATCCCCGATCAGCGTCGCGTCGCCGCCCAGCCCAAGCTCGACGAGCGTGTCGGCAATTGCCTCCAGCAGCGGATCCCGTGCCGGACCGGCCGACATCGCCGGAAGATCGACGTGCTCGTCCAGGTCGACCGCTCGCGGCCGCGGCAGGTCGTGGCCCGCAATCGCCGACACAGCGCGGTGGTAGCCGTCCGCCATCGCCTGCAAGCTGTGCTCCCGCTCCACGTAGGAGCGCGCTCGCCCGCCAATCCGCTCGCCGAGCGACGGGTCCGCCGCCAGTCCGCGCATCATTGCGAGGACGGTCTCCTCCTCCAGGACGTCGGGCGGGACCTTGATGAC
>DASSZN010000336.1:0-3335 GCA_035702805.1 Thermomicrobiaceae bacterium
GTGGTACCACGGGCGAGAGCGAGCCCGTCCCCGAGGGCCGCGAGTGGCCGGGACCGGGGACGGGCTCGGTGCATCCGGGGCCCGGCGCTCACGACCGCACGAGCGAGCCCATCGCCACCGCCTGGAGGGGACCGTGACCGCCACCGTCGCCGCACCCACGCACCGCCGGCACCAGACCATCGCCACCGCCGCCGCGCCGTTCCTCACCGAGCACGGGGACGTCCTGCCGCACGTCGAGATCGCCTACGAGACCTGGGGCCGGCTCGACGCGGGGCACGACAACGTCGTGCTGATCTGCCACGCCCTGACCGGCGACAGCCACGTCGCCTCGCACGACGCCGAGGACTTCGCGGGCTGGTGGGAGCCCCTCATCGGTCCCGGCCGGCCGATCGACACCCGGCGCTTCTTCGTGGTCGCCACCAACCTCCTCGGCAGCTGCTACGGCAGCACCGGCCCCTGCTCGGTCGACCCGCGCACCGGCCGGCGCTACAACCTGCGCTTCCCGCTCATCACCGTGCGCGACATGGTCCGCGCTCAGGAGCGCCTGCTGGCGGCCCTCGGCATCCACCGGCTGCACGCCGTCCTCGGCGGCTCGCTCGGCGGCATGCAGGTGCTCGAGTGGGCGGCCATGTACCCCGAGCGGGTCGCCCGGATCGTCCCGATCGCGACCTCCGGCCGCTTCAGCCCGCAGGGCATCGCCTACAACGAGGTCCAGCGCCGCGCCATCATGCTCGACCCCGCCTGGAACGGCGGTGACTACGAGCCGGGCCGCGGCCCGAGCCAGGGCCTCGCGGTCGCCCGCATGCTCGGCATGATCACCTACCAGAGCGACGAGCTGATGCACGCGCGCTTCGGGCGCAGCCCCGAGGCGAAGTACACCGCCTGGCCCGCCTTCCTCCAGCGCTACGACGTCGAGGGCTACCTCCACTACCAGGGCGACAAGCTGGTCGAGCGCTTCGACGCCAATAGCTACCTCTACCTCACGCGCGCGATGGACTCCCACGACCTCGGTCGCGGGCACGGCGGCTACGAGGAGGGACTGCGGCGGATCGCCGCGCGCACGCTGGCCGTCGGCATCCGCTCGGATATCCTCTTCCCCGCCTACCAGACGCGGGAGATCGCCGAGGCACTGGCGCGGCTGGGCCGGGACGCCCGCTACCACGAGGTCGACTCGCCCAACGGCCACGACGCCTTCCTCAAGGACTTCGCGCTGATGGCGCCGGTCATCCGCGCCTTCGTCGAGGAGCCGTAGCCCCACGCGGACGGGACGCTCGCCCAACCCGGCGCGACGGCTTGCGCGTCTCGCCTCGCCGTGCACAATAGGCTCGACCAACAGGTGATCGGACGATCGAGCAGTGCCGGGAGAGGGAGCGTGCCATGCGACGGTTCGTCGGTGTCGCCGCGGTCGTGCTGCTGGGGCTCAGCCTCCTCGCCCCGAGCGTGGACGCGACCTCCCAGCCGGTGGCAGGCGCGCCGTTCTTCAACACCTGGGCGCGTACCGACTACCTCGTCACGACCGGCGTGGTCTCCCGCACCTGGATGTGGGGGCCGCAGGCCGACTCGGTCGTCCTCGACGAGCCCTACGCCGAGTCCCCCGGCGGCATGCGCGAGGTCCAGTACTTCGACAAGTCCCGTATGGAGATCACCCACCCGAACGGTGACCCGTCCTCGATCTGGTACGTCACCAACGGCCTGCTCGCCGAGGAGCTGATCACCGGCCGCATGCAGCTCGGCGACAACACCTTCCACCAGTACGCCCCGGCCCAGGTCAACGTGGCCGGCGACCTCAACGACCCGAACGGCCCGACGTACGCCAGCTTTAGCGGCTTGATCAGCAGCCCGCCGCTGCCCACCGGCTCCCAGGTCACCCAGACGGTCAACCGCGCCGGCCAGGTCGGCAACGACCCCAACGTGGGCGGCGTGCCGGTGATCGCCCTCGACACGGGCGCGCCGACCCACCACACCGTCGCCTCGGTCTTCTGGACCTTCATGACCAGCGCCGGGCCGGTCGCCCAGGACGGCCGTAGCGACGGCGGCCCGCTCTTCCAGAACCCCTTCTACGCGACCGGCTACCCGATCACGGAGCCCTACTGGACGACGGTCCTCGTCGGCGGGGTCTCCAGGCAGGTGCTGGTCCAGGTGTTCGAGCGGCGGGTGCTGACCTACACCCCCACGAACCCGCCCGGCTGGCAGGTCGAGTCGGGCAACGTCGGCCTGCAGTACTACCAGTGGCGTTACGTCCAGCTCGGGCTGACGCCGACGCCTGCGCCCAACCCGCCGCAGTCGCCGCCGTCCCCGTCGTCCATCGCCAGCGTCATGGCCCGCACCGTCGAGTCGAACGACCCGACCGAGCACTTCACCCCGGTCGCGCCGCTCGCGGTCGACGACGGGCAGGGCGGCGTCCTGACGGCCGTGGTCGGCACGCGCTACCCCACGGCCGACGGTTACGGTCAGCTCGTCTTCTTCTGGCACAACCAGAGCTTCCTCGGCTGGGACAGCTCGACGGAGTCGGTCGCCATCGCGAAGCTGACCTCGCCCGCGCCGGGCGTGATTGCCGTGACCTACGTGCACTACGCGCCGAGCGACCCGCTCTGCTGCCCCTCGCTGGCGCCGGTGACCGTCACCTACAGCTGGAACGGCACGGTCCTTCAGCCGAGCGGCTCGCCGCCGAGTCCCAACGGCATCACCGTCGAGCTGACGCCGTAGCCGGGCGATCCCGTCAGTTGTAGTGGCGCGTCGTCGGCCAGAGCGCGGCCACCGACTCGACCGGGTCACGGGCGACGTACACCGGCACGTCGTTCTCCTCCGGCATGCAGTAGTCGCAGCGGATCGTCGCGGCCCGCGCGACGCTGCGGTAGCCGCGCGCGAGGTCGGCCCGCGGGATGCCGACCGTGATCAGCACCCGGCCGCTACACGCACCCGGGCCCCACAGGTAGTAGCTGTTGTGGCCGCTGATGGCCGGCGGCAGGGGCTCGCTGGCGCGGTACAGGTCGAGCGCGCCCGCCTCCCCGTAGTTCTCCGTGAAGACGCAGGCTCGGGCGCGGTCGGCCGCCGGCAGCGCCGTGTAGACGCGCGACACCGTCGCCGCCATCCCCCGCCAGCCGAACCGGTCGCCGAGGTACTGCGGCAGTGCCCCGCTGGTCGACTGGCCGGCCCCGCCGTTGCCGGCGCCGGTCAAAAAGCCGTAGTGCTGGACGAAGCTCGCCGGCGGCAGCACCGGCATCGCCAGCGGCGCCAGCAGCGCGCCGCTCACCGCCAGCGCGGCCCCGTAGACCGGCAGCACCCACCGCCGGCGAATGCCCTCCAGCAGGCAGCCGCCCGCCGCGAACACCATC
>DASSZN010000054.1:0-30692 GCA_035702805.1 Thermomicrobiaceae bacterium
CACCGTACGGGGCCGCCTGTTCTACCTAATATAGTCCGCCTGATCATGCCGCGGCCAGGGCGGGTCGGCGACTGCGCGTTGATATACTCGCGTCGAGGGGTTGACCATGTCGATTCGCGCGCTGGACGACGCCACCATCGGGAAGATCGCGGCCGGCGAGGTCGTCGAGCGTCCGGCGTCGGCGGTCAAGGAACTCGTCGAGAACGCCCTGGACGCGGGACCCCGCTCGGTGCGCGTCGAGATCGTGGCGGGCGGGCGCGAATTGATCCGCGTCCACGACGACGGCGCCGGGATCGCCGCGGACGACCTGCCGCACGCGCTCCAGCGCCATGCCACCTCCAAGCTCCGGGCGTTCGACGACCTCTCGGCGCTACACTCGTACGGCTTCCGCGGCGAGGCTCTCGCCAGCATCGCGGCGGTGAGCGAGCTGCGCATCACCAGCCGCCCCGACGGGCAGCCCCACGCCGCGACGATCGAGTCTCACTTCGGACAGGTCGAGCCGCTGAGCCACGGTGCGTCCGCTCCGGGGACTACCGTCACCGTGCGCGACCTCTTCGCCAACGTGCCGGCCCGGCGCAAGTTCCTCCGCCAGGACCAGACGGAAGCGGCCTACATCCAGCGCGCCGTCGGCGCCTGCGCCCTCGCCTTCCCTGAGGTGCGCTTCGAACTGACGATCGACGGCCGTGTCGCGCTGGCGACCGACGGGTCCGGCGATCTCGGCAACGCGGTAGTCGGGGTCTTCGGGGTGGAGGTCGCGGCCGAGATGGTGCCAGTCCAGCCCACGCTCGCGGAGACGTCGGTGCATGGAGATGACGTCACCGTGCACGTCGACGGGTACGTCAGTCTGCCGACGTTGACGCGCGGCAGCCGCCAGCAGCTCGTGATCCTGGTTAACCACCGCTGGGTCGAGCACCGCTCGCTGGCATTCGCGCTCGAACAGGCCTACCACAGCCTGATCATGGTCGGGCGCTACCCGGTCGCGGTCGTGCGGGTCGAGGTCCCGCCCGACCGGCTCGACGTCAACGTCCACCCGACCAAACGCGAGGTGCGCCTGTCCGACGAGCGACAGGTCTTCTCGACCCTCCAGCGGGCCGTGCGCCAGACGCTGGTGGTCCACACGCCGGAGCAGGTAGTGCCGCCGATGGTCGACGTGCCGCTGAGCGCCCCGACGCTCCAGCGCCGGCTCGCCCTGGCCCATCCCGACCAGGTGCGTGTCCCCGGCGCCGTACCGGCACCCCACGCGGACACGGACTCCGCGCACTCCTCGACTGATCCGGTGGCGAGCCACGGCGACGTGCCGATCCTGCGCGTGCTCGGCCAGGTCGGCGCGACCTACATCATTGCCGAGGGGCCAGACGGTATGTACCTGATCGACCAGCACGCCGCCCACGAGCGCGTCCTCTTCGAGCGCCTCTGGGAGCGCCACGAGTCGGCGATGCCGGACGTGCAGCGCCTGCTCGAGCCACTGGTCATCGAGCTGACGACGGCGCAGCGGGAAGTGGTCGAACGGGACCGCGATGATCTGGCGGGCATCGGCTTCGAACTGGAGCCGTTCGGCGGGAGCGCGGTCGCGGTGCGCGCGGTGCCGGCGCTGGCGACCCGGCGCGACCCGAAGACGGTCCTGGCTGGCATTCTCGACGAGCTCAGTCAGGGCGGACGGGGCACGACCCGGCTCGAGTCCCTCATCATCAGCACCGCCTGCCACTCCGCCATCCGGGCGGGTCAGGCGCTCTCGCTGCTCGAGATGCGCGAGCTGATCGCGCAGCTGGAAGGCTGCACCGCGCCGCGTGCCTGCGGGCACGGGCGGCCGACCATGCTCCACCTCAGCCAGCAGGAACTGGAGCGGCAGTTCTCGCGCCGGTGAGGGACGGCGGGTCGTCAACGGCGCCACGCCACCGGCACTCGACGCCGGCACGAGCACACCGACGCATCTTGGTTCGGGAGGAACCCCGCATGGCGCTGGTCATCGAGACGCACGACCTGACGAAGCGGTTCGGCACTACCGTCGCCGTCGACCACCTGTCGCTGGAGGTCCCGCGCGGTGGGGTGTTCGGGCTGCTCGGACCGAACGGGTCCGGCAAGACGACCACGATTGGCATGCTGCTTGGCCTGGTCGTGCCGACCGCCGGCACGATCCGGCTCTTCGACAACACGACACCGGGAGTGAACCAGGCAGACCTGCGACGGGTCGGCGCCATCGTCGAGTCGCCGGCTTTCTACCCCTACCTCTCGGGGCACGCGAACCTGCGCTACTTCGCCGGTATCGGCCGCAACGGCGGGCAGGACGAGATCGGGCGCCTCATCGATCTGGTCGGTCTCACCGAGGCGGCGGATCGCCGGTTTCAGACCTACTCGCTGGGCATGAAGCAGCGGCTCGGGATCGCCTACGCGCTGCTGGGGGACCCGGAACTCGTCTACCTCGACGAGCCGACGAATGGCCTCGACCCCGCGGGCGTCGCCGAGGTGCGCGAGCTGATCCGGAGGCTGGGCTCCGCGGGGCGCACCGTCATCCTGTCCAGCCACCTGTTGAACGAGGTGCAACAGGTGGCCGACCGTGTCGCCATCCTCTCGAAGGGGCACCTGATCGCCCAGGGCACGGTCGCTGAATTGCTGCGCAGCCGGGAGTCCCTGCGCCTGCACACGACCGACGACGCGCATGCCGCGACGGTCACGGCGGCATTGCCGTTCGTGATGGACGTGAGCCGTCAGGAGGACGGGTTGCTCGTGACCATGCCGCTCGAACACGCCTGGGAGGTGAGCCGCGCGCTGGCGGCCGAGCAGGTCTACGTGGCCGAGATGGCGCCGCTGCAGACGTCGCTCGAGCGCTACTTCCTGGAGGTCACCGGCGAGCGGGTGACTCCCGACAACGCGGTCGAGCCGGCGGAGGTCGGCAAGTGAGCAACCTACCGACGTTGATCCGCTGGGACTGGTTCAAGCTGGCACGCCGCTGGATGCCGTGGATCCTGCTGGCGGTGCTGCTGCTCATGTCGCAGCTTGCGGTCTGGGGTAACTACTTCCGCTACCAGAACCTGAAGGGTTCGGGCGGGGTGATCACGACCGGCGCGATCGGCAGCCGCGTTGAGGTGCGTTGTGTCGACCTGCTGGCCGGGAAGCCCGGGGCCGTGCCCAGCGGCACCTCACCGACGGTCGTGCAGTTGCTCAAGAGCGAATGCCAGCAGGCGGCGGCGCAGACCCAGCAGACCCTCAACCGGCTCGCCGACAGCTTCAGCCTCCCGGGGAGCCTCCCCAGCGCGCTCAACGTCAGCCTGGGCATCGGGCTCATCCTGTTCGCGGTCCTCACCGCGTCGGTGTTCGGCGCGGAGTACGGCTGGGGCACGGTCCGGCCGACGCTTGTCCGCGGGACAGGCCGCTGGCCCTACCTTGCGGCCAAGCTGCTGCTGCTGGTCCTGCTCGTGGCCGCCGCGCTGGTCGTGGTGGTCGCGGCGACCGCGGTCAGCAGCTTGTTCGCCCGCGGCCTGGCCGGTGCGCCTCCGATCACGAACCCGACGACCTGGGGCGTCGCGGCGCGAGACCTCGGCAAGATGTGGGTCGGGATCATTCCCTATGTCGTGTTCGCCATGTTCATCACCATCCTGTCGCGCTCCTCGGCGACGGGCATGGCGATCGGCATCGGCTACTACCTCGCCGAGCAGATCATCGTGGCGATCCTGTCGGGCCTGTTCAGCTGGTTCGGCACGATCTCGAAGTACCTGCTTGGGCAGAACATCACGGCCTGGTCGGGCGTCACGCTCTTCGGCCAGGGGCAGATATCCGTGAGCGAGGTGCACGCGCTGCTCGTGTTGATCGCGTACACGCTCGTCCTCGGCGGGGCGACGTTCTACATCTTCCAGGTACGGGACGTCTCCGGCGCGGCCTGAGCCAAGCCGGACACGCTCCCCGCGGGTCAGCCCGGCACGCGCTCCTCGCGGCCGCCGGCGGGCTGTCGCGTCACCGCAATCACCGGCAGGGTGAAGGTCACGGTTGTCCCCTGCCCCGCCTCACTCGTCACCGCGATCCGCCCACCGTGCGCCTCGACGAGCGCCTTGGCGATCGGCAGGCCGAGCCCGGTGCCGCCCGTCTTGCGCGCGCGGGCGCGATCCGAGCGGTAGAAGCGGTCGAAGACGTGGGGCAGGTCGTGCGTGTGGATGCCGGTGCCGGTGTCGCTCACGGCGACGGCCGCGTCACGCCCGCGACGGGTAACCGAGACGGTGATCGCGCCGCCGTCCGGGGTGTGCTTGATCGCGTTGTCGATCAGAATGCGCACGACCTGGCGCAGCCGCTCCGGATCGACCATCGCCTCACAGCGGTCATTGAGCCGGGCCGTCAGCGTCAGGCCGCGCTCGGTCGCGAGCGGTCGCATGGTTCGCACCGCGTCGCCGACTAGTGCCGCCACCTCCAGCGGCTCGCGATCGAGCGTCAGGCGGCCGGCGTCGGCGCGCGCCAGCATCAGCAGGTCCTCGACCAGCCGGTCCGAGCGGTCGACCTCCTCGAGGATGCTCGATAGCTCACCCTCTATCGCGGAGACAGGCACGCGCGGGTCGTGTGCGGCCATCTCCGCGTTGGCGCGGATAAGGGTCAGCGGGGTGCGGAACTCATGGGAGGCGTCGGCCACGAAGGTCCGCTGCCGGGCGAACGCCTCGTCGATCGGCCGCATCGCGCGGCTGGCCAGGAAGAGCCCGGCCGGCACCGCGATGAGTGCGCCCAGTCCGATGCCGAGGAGCGTCACCCAGCCGACCGTCGCCAGTTCCGCCTGGTGCTGATCCAGGCTCTGCAACGCCTGCGCCGCACCGATGATCTTGCCATCGCGGCGCAGCGGCTGAGTGACCACCCGCATTCGACCGATGCCGGCGATGGTGACGGAGCGCGCGTCCGACTGGCCGGCCAGCGCGCGGTCGATCCCGGCGGCGACCGGCACGCCGTTGAGGACGATGCCCCGGGGGTCGTACAGCACCTTGTGGTCCGGGCTGACCGCGATCAGGATCGTGTCGCCGGACCGCAACACCTGGCGGTCGCCGGGCTCACCGGGACCGTCGCGCTCCGAACCTCCCGGCAGGATTGCGGTGGTGGACCCGAGCGCGAGGTCGCTGATATCGGCGATGCGCGCGTTCAGCGATCGGTCGACCTCGGCGTTGAGGCTCTGCAGGAGCACGAGGTAGATTACCCCGCCGGCGAGCGCGATGACCGCGATCACCACCAGAGCGTTCAGGATGCCGAGTTTGCGCCCGACGCCCCGGAACACGGCGGCACCTCCCGGCCTGCCGTTACGCCCGCGCCACGTAGCCGACGCCGCGCACGGTTCGGATCACCGCGCCGCGGCCACCGTCGTTGAGCTTCTTCCGCAGGTAGTGGACGTAGAGGTCGACGACGTTTCCCTCGGGCTCCGACTCGTAGCCCCAGACCCGCTGGAGGATCTGGTCCCGCGTGAGCACCTGGCCGGCGTTGCGCATCAGGTACTCCAGGAGCGCGAACTCCCGGGGGCTCAGGTCGACCTCACGCCCCGCGCGCTCGACACGGTGCGTCTGCTGATCAAGGGCCACGTCGCCGACGCGGAGCACCGCCGGCAACAGCGGACGCTCGGCGCGGCGCGTCAGGGCGCGCAGGCGCGCGAGCAGCTCGCTGAAGGCAAATGGCTTGCCCAGGTAGTCGTCCGCTCCGGCATCGAGACCCTGGACGCGTTCGTTGAGCTCGCGGCGCGCCGTCAGGACGAGCACCGGAGTCATGACCTGCGACGCGCGCAGCCGCCGGCAGACCTCAAGGCCGTCCATGCCTGGGAGCATCCGATCGAGGACGATGGCGTCGAACGCTCCGGTCGACGCCCGCTCCAGGCCGCCCGGCCCGTCGAGGGCGACGTCGACATCGATGCGCTCGGCATTCAGCATGCGCGCGATCAGGTCGGCGAGCTTCTCTTCATCCTCGACCACCAGCACCCGCATCGGGAACGCCTCACCCCGCCTCACTGGCTGACCTTGACACGCCCCACGCCCGGGCCGCGCGGTGGCACCGGCAGGTCCGCTCGGCGGCCCGCACGGAGAGCCCGGCAGCCGGTCAGGTACACCACCACACCGGCCGTGCCGAGGTACGGCAGCGCGGCCCATGGCCTGATCGTATCACTCCCGACTCCGATGCCGTGGGCCAGCGCGAGCAGCCAGAGCGGGAAGGCACCGTAGTGGAGCAGCCGCCAGCCGCGGTGCCTGAGCAGCCGGCGAATCCAGAAGCTGAGCCCGATGCCGATCATCCCCATTGCGGCGAGAATACCGAGCCCGGTCCACAGCTCGCGCACGTGCGTCGCGAAGCGCACCAGCACGCCGGCGAGCCCCATCCGCACCGACGGATCGATCGCCAGGGATGTCATGTGGAGCGCGAGCATAACGAACGCGAGCTCGGTCGACGCCCGGTGCACCTGCCACAGGCTTCCCCGACCGGCAATCGAGTCGAGCAGGCGGGTCGTCAGACCCACGCCGGCGACGACTGACAGCCAGAGTAGCAGGTAGAGCGTGAACCCGGAGGCGCGCGCCAGGTACCAGGTGAAGGGGCTCACCGACACGCCGGTGACGGCCGAGCCGGCGACCAGGCCGAGCAGGCCCGCCGCCACGATCACCATCCCCAACGGCGCGGGTGAGCGCGGCGCCACTTCCTCGTCGCGTGCGACCAACGTCTCACGCGCCATGGCAATCCGCCGCTTGCATCACCGCTCCCGGCGACTCATCGGCAGCGGCCGGGTCGCCCAGTTCCGTCGTCTCGCGACTTCGGTCACCCCCCGGCTCGCCGGGCCACCACGCGGCGCTCATGATGTCGCCGTGGTGACCTGGGTGGGTTGCTGGGGCGCCGGTGCGATGACCGCGGGCGGCGATACCGGCGTGGGCAATGCCACCGAGGTCGAACTGGCCGCCGGGTGCATGACGCTCGGTACCGACCCCGGCGGCGCGGTCGCGGCGAGCGTAGGCGTCGGCGCGGCGGCGACCACGGCCGGTGGATGTCCGACCACCGTCGAACGAGGCGCCACGGACTGGGCAATGTTGCCGGCCGCGGCGAGTCCGAAGAAGCCGACGAAGCTCGCCAGCGCGCCGATTACCAGCACCCGGTGCGTTCGCGCCTCGCGCTCCGCGCGTGCCAGGTCGCCGCGTGGCTTCCAGGCCGCTCCGGGGTTCTCGAGCGACCGCAGATCTGCCGTCCGATCGAATCTAGTCCTCATGACGTTCTCGCTCCCCGGATCGCCGAGTAACGTGTGAAGCCACCTGCGCGCCGTCGTCGCCGACCACTACCGGCGACGGCTCGGTGATCGTGGCCGCGGCAGGTTGTCCTGTCGGCGACGTCGGCACGATGCCGCCCGCGGTCGTGGCCCGGGTGACCGCCGCGACCTGCGGTGCCGCTCCCGGAGCCGGGAGCGTCGTGACCGACTGTGCCGTCACGATCGCGGCGATCGCTACGAAGATCACGACCAATACCGTTCCGGCGATCGTCGCGGCAATTCGGGACATGTGCCCGCTCCTGGTCCAGGCCCTGCACAATCGAGCCGGCCACGATCGTGGAATCTACCCGGTAGCCGTTTGAGATCGATTAGAGCGGAAAGCGGTGACAAATCGGTCCGGCCGACGATGCGCTGTCAGTGGTGGAACTGGCACACCCCACTGGAGCCCCCGCGTCGGGGGCCCCAGAGGAGTAGGGGGTGTGGAGGGGAAGTGCCACGGTGCGGCCTGCCGCGGTCGAGCGGATCGATCGGAGTCACATCGTCCCGGCCCGGCGGCCCTCGCTACAGTGCCGTCAGGAGATTAGATGCCAATTAGAACGGAGACGAGGAGATCACGGTAGCAGGTGAGCCTCAGTCGTTGCGGGAGGGCTCAACCTCGTCGTTCAGCTTGATCCAGCCGTGCCGCAGCGCGTAGATCACCGCTTGCGTACGGTCGTTGACCGCAAGCTTGCGCAGGATCGAGGTGATGTGGTTCTTAACCGTCTGGTCGCTGATGCTGAGCAGCCGCGCGATCTCCTTGTTGCTGTTACCGTGCGCCACGCAGTCGAGGATCTCGACCTCGCGTGGTGTGAGCGGCGAGAAGACGCTGCTGGACACCTCATCGATCTGCGCCAATTCGCGGAACTGATCGAGAACTCGCGAGGCCACGAACGGGCGCGACAGGACGTTCTCGTTGATCAGGTACTCACCGCGTGACACTCGGCGAATGATCGTCACCAGGTCGGTCGGGTCGATGTCCTTGGTGCAGTACGCGGAGGCGCCGACCCGGATGGCGTTGAAGAGCTGCTCATCGTCCTCGTGCATGGTCAGCACCACGATTGCCGCCTGGGGGTGACGTCGCTTGAGCACGCGGCAGAGCTCGAGACCACTCATGCCCGGCAGGTTGAGATCGAGCAGGACCACGTCGGCCGCCACAGCATCCGACATGCGAATGGCCTCCTGCGCGTCCGATGCCTCACCAACGACCTGGAAGTCGCGCTCATCTTCGAGGCTCCAGCGGATGCCCCGGCGGAAGAGCGGGTGATCGTCGACGATCAGGATCCCCACGAGATTCACAGTCGGCCGTCCCCTCAGTTCGGTACGGCGGCACCCGACGCGCCGTGCGAACGCGCGTCAATTGTCGCCGACACCAGCGGGATCTCAAGAGTGACTTCAGTCCCCTTTCCCGGGGCGCTGCGCACCCTCAGCTTACCGCCAATCACCTCGGCGCGCTCGCGCATCCCGGCCAGCCCGAGCCCGCCCGACGCGGTCGGGTGCACACTGGCTGCTCGGAATCCGTCGCCGTCGTCACGGACCCGCACGATCAGCACGTCGGTGCGAGACGTGATCGAGACGGCAACGCGGCTGGCTCGGGCGTGGCGGTGAACGTTCTGGAGCGACTCCTGGATGACCCGAAACGCCGTCAACTCCTGCTCGGGCGTCAGCCGCGGCACGGAGGGCGGGACTTTGAGCTCCACCTCGGAGGAGAAAAAGCTCCGGTAGGTCTCCACGTAGTGCTCGACGGTGCCGACCAGGCCGCGCTGGTTGAGCATCGTCGGTCGAAGGTCGAAGATGAAGCGGCGGAGCTCGGTCAGCCCCTCGCGCATGGCGGTCTTGACGCGCTCGATCTCGCCGACGGCGCGCTCGGCGCCGGCCGGGGCGGTCTGGCGCAGCGAACGCTCGATGAACTCGAGGCCAATGATGGCATTGGCGAGGACCTGGGCCGGGCCGTCGTGAATCTCGCGGGCGAGCCGCCGACGCTCATCCTCCTGGGCGCGGATCATCGCCTGCCGGATGCCCAGTCGCTGTGCCTCGTCCACGCCGAGCAGCTGCCCTTCGACGCGAAACTGCTGGCGACTGGCGGTGAGGAAGCTGGCGAAATCCGTGATCTGGCGGTAGAGCGTGGAGACCTCGGTATACTCCTGCGCCAGGTGGTCCTCGCGTCGGTGGAGCTCACCGGTGCCGTGGCCACGCGCCCGGGAATGGTCACCGGCGATCAGGTGGTCGAGCGCGCGCTCCTCGAGCGTGTTCTGCACCTGCGAGCGCTCGGACTCGAGCTCGGCCAAGAGCGTGCGCAGCTCATCGGCGGAGTCCGCCAATCGCACCGCGGTGTACTCGATCCCGTCGTCGATGATCTGTTTGACGTGGCTGAACACGTCCGGGAGGCTACCTGACACCCGCTGCCTCATCCCTACGACCGTCGGCGCTCCGCCGGCCCGCGGGGTCTGCGTAACAACGCACGGCGAGGTCTCACCGCGTGGGCCTGTGTCCAGTATAGCACCTGGACCTGAATGGTCAAGAGGTTTTGCCGTACGTACGCGCGTACGGACACCTAGGATGGAGGTGCCCATTGACCAGCATCGGGCTCATCACCATTGGCCAGGCCCCTCGCGGGGATGTCGTGATGTCCATGTTTGGCCAGTGGCGTCCCGCGGCGCTGACCCAGGCAGGCGCGCTGGACCAGCTGGACGACGACGACATCGCGCGGCTTGCCGCGCGTGCCGGCGAGCTGCCGCTGGTCACGCGACTGCGCGACCGTCGAGAGGTCGTGGTGTCCGAGGAGCGGATCGTCACCCACCTGCAGGGGGCGCTCGACCGCGTCGTGGCTGGCGGCGCCGGCATCGTCGTGGTGCTGTGTACCGGCGAGTTCCCCGACCTGACGAGCCCCGTCCCGATCATCTTCCCCGATCGGGTGCTACGCGGAGTGGTCGACGCCGTGCTGCCGTCCGGCACGCTCGGCGTTCTGATGCCCCACTCGGGCCAGGGCCCGCTCATGGCGCGAAAGTGGACGACCCCGGCGCGACATGTCGTCTGCGCGACGTCGTCGCCCTACACGGCTCGAGCGGAGCTTGAGTCCCGCGCACGGGAGTTGGCGCGCGCGGGCGCCGGACTGATCGTGATGGACTGCATGGGGTACGACCGGGCAATGAAGGGAGCCGTCGCCGCCGCGAGCGGGCTGCCGACGCTCCTGGCCAACCGCATGGTCGGACGCGTCGTCGAGGAGATCGCGGAGAGCTAATCGCCGACCCGCGCCGCGAGTGCCCAGCTGACGTTCGACTCGTGCGCGGACTCCACCAGCCCGCTCTCCTCGAGACGCTGGACGCACGCGGTCGTCATCAGGACGCCGATGCCGGCCGCGGCGGCCAGGTCGGCGATCGAGCGTGGTCGTGTCAGCAGATCGAGCAGCAGCGCGTCCTCCTCGGCGTCGACGTGCACGTCGGACGTCCGGCGCCAGACGGTGTCCCGGCCAAAGCCGGCCCGCCCGGCGCGGTAGACCTCTTCCTCCCACCGCGCACCATTGAGGATCAACTGCTGGGGAGACTGGTTGAAGCGCAGCGGCGCGACCTTGGGGATGACGTCGACCTCGGCGATGAAGGCTCCCTCGCGCCACAGGAGCATCGGGTAGATGATCTCTTCGATCTGGCGCTCGACGAACCGGTCCCAGGCGAGGGGTGTCAGCAGGGCACGGGCGATCAGGCTCAGGCCCACGTAGGTGTCGGTGGTGTCCATCAACTCGACCTGGCGCCGTACATCGGAGCTCAACCACTCGATGCGGCGCAACTCGGCCACCAGGCTCCAGCCGTCCGCTCCCAGCCCGCTGACGTGGCCGCGATCGAAGTAGACGAGGTGGCTGCCGGCCTCTCCGTGGACCGTGATCGTGCCGCTCTTGACCGCGATCTGATACAGCTGCATGAGGTCGGCGACAGAGAACTCGCGCAGGTTGCCGCGCATCAGATGCCTCTCCGCACGCAGCTGGTGTCGGCCCGCGCCTCGGCGGGATAGCGACCCAGCAGATCGTTGACGCGCACGCGCAGCGCGTCACGCAGCATGAGCAGCGCATCGAGGCCCGGGCGCACCTTGCTCCCCGGCACGTGGTGCCAGGTCACCGGCAACTCGACCAGGCGGTACCGCCGCTTCTGCGCTAGGAACAGGAGTTCGACGTCGAAGCCCGTCACGAGCGGGCCGCGGACCGGACCGTCCGCCTCGCGATAGAGCCGCGAGCTCGTGAACAGGTCGCGCGCGACCTGGCGGCGAAAGCCCTTGAAGCCGCACTGCGTGTCACTGATCCCGCGCACGGCCAGCAGCTGGACCACGTAGTTATAGACGCGGCCCATCAGGTGCCGGTAGGCCGGCTCGCCCAGGCGCCGCGCTCCCGAGCCCTCGCGGGTACCGATCACGAGGTCCGCGCCTGCGGCCATCAACTCGCGCACACGATCGACGTAGTCGATAGGGGTCGAGAGGTCGGCGTCGGTGAAGACGACCACCTCGCCCGACGCGGCCAGGACCCCGTCGCGGACCGCGGCCGCCTTGCCGCGGTGCGGCAGGCGCAGGTGGTGCACCGTCGGTGTCCGCGATACAGCCGCGGCGATCGTGGGCGTGGCGTCGTCGCTACCGTCGTCGGCCACGATGATCTCCCACGAGTAGTCCCGGCTCTCGAGGAACGCCAGGACCGCGTCGAGCGTCGCCGGCAGCCGGTCGGCCTCGTTGTAGGCCGGGATGACCACCGACAGCGCAGGGGGGAGCGACCGATCCGGCGTGTCCACGCCGCGACCGGAGTTGATGGCCCGCTCTGGGTTCGCCTGGTCGAGTGGCTCCATGAACCTACGGACCCGCTTCCTCCCAGCGTGATTGTATCAAGTCCGATCACCGGGCCGGACCGACGTCGGTCCCAGTTTTCGTCGGTCCGCCGCGGAATCCGTGGACCGCTTGAACCTCTACGAGCCGTCGTTAGCCTGCCCCGGAGGACAGGTTCCAAACAGGTGTTCGACCCTGGTAGAATAGTGGTCCTGGGCCGAACGTTCGCACCACCAGCGCCGCACGGAGTCGCTATGACCATCGAGAAGATCATCGTCCGCGGGGCTCGCGAGCACAACCTCAAGAACATCGACGTCGAGATCCCGCGCGACCGGATGGTGGTCATCACGGGCCTGTCCGGTTCCGGCAAGTCGAGCCTGGCCTTCGACACGATCTACGCCGAGGGCCAGCGTCGTTACGTCGAGTCCCTCTCGGCCTACGCTCGCCAGTTCCTCGGCCTGATGGAGAAGCCCGACGTCGACCTGATCGAGGGGCTGTCGCCGGCCATCTCTATCGATCAGAAGAGCGCCAGCCGCAACCCGCGCTCGACGGTCGGCACAGTGACGGAGATCTACGACCACCTGCGCCTGCTCTTCGCCCGCATCGGGCACCCGCACTGTCCACAGTGCGGCCGACCCATCACCCAGCAGTCCGTGCAGCAGATGGCCGAGCAGATCCAGGCGCTGCCGGAGGGCACACGTCTGCTGATTCTGGCGGCGCTGATCAAGGACCGCAAGGGCGAGCACCAGGGGGTGCTCGAGGAGGTGCGGCGGGGCGGCTTTGCCCGCGTGCGCGTCGACGGCGAGGTGCGCGAGGTCGAGGACACGATCGCGCTGGCGCGCTACAAGCGGCATACGATAGAGGTCGTGGTCGACCGCTTCGTCGTGCGCCACGAGAGCGAGGACGACGACCATGCCGCGCGCATTCGGCTGATCGACTCGCTCGAGACGGCCCTGAAGCTCGGCGGCGGCGTCGCCACCGCGGCCATCGTCGACGGCGAGGAGATCCTTTTCTCCGAGCGGTTCGCCTGTGCCCACTGCGGCATCAGCTTCAGCGAGCTCGAACCGCGGAGTTTCTCCTTCAACAGCCCCCACGGCGCCTGCCCCGACTGCGACGGCCTCGGGGTGCGCATGGAGTTCGACCCGGAACTGATCGCGCCCGACCTGGACCGCACGCTGGCCGGCGGGGCCATCGCGCCGTGGTCGAAGGCGGGACGCGACGGGACTGCCTGGTACGCGGCGCTGCTCACGGCGCTCGCGGCCAAGCACGGCTTCGCGATCGACCGCCCGCTGCGGGACCTCCCACCGGACGTCCGCGACCTGGTCATCAACGGCCGGGACGGAGAGCGCGTCACCGTCGAGTATCGCTCGCGCAGCGGCCGGACCCGGGCCTATCAGGTCGACTACGAGGGCGTCATCCCGAACCTGCGGCGCCGCCACCAGAGCACGTCGTCGGACTACGTGCGAGCCGAGATCGAGCAGTACATGTCGGCCCGCCCCTGTCCGACCTGCGGCGGCGCGCGGCTCAAGCCGGAGAGTCGCGCGGTCACGATCGCCGACCGCTCCATCGTGGACGTCTCGTCAATGGCCGTGACCACCGCGCTAGACTACTTCCAGGCGCTTGCAGACGAGAGCCGGCCGGAGTCGCTGCTGAGCGCCCGCGAGCGGCTGATCGCGCGCCAGGTCCTCAAGGAGATTCGCGAGCGGCTGAGCTTCCTCGTCGATGTCGGGCTCGACTACCTCACGCTCGACCGTGGGGCGGCGACCCTCTCGGGCGGGGAGGCGCAGCGCATCCGCCTGGCGACGCAGATCGGCAGCCGGCTGATGGGCGTGCTCTACATCCTGGACGAACCGAGCATCGGCCTCCACCACCGCGACAACGAGCGGCTCATCCGTACGCTGCTGCGCCTGCGCGACCTGGGCAACACGCTGATCGTCGTCGAGCACGACGAGGAAACCATGCGCGCGGCCGACTGGATCATCGACATCGGCCCCGGCGCGGGCGAACACGGCGGCCACGTGATCGCCGAGGGCACGTTCGACGACATCGTGCGCACGCCGGGCTCGCTGACCGGCCAGTTTCTGAGCGGCGAGCGGCGCATCGAGGTCCCGCGCCAGCGCCGTCCCGGCAACGGCAAGCGGCTGGGTGTCCGGGGAGCCACCGAGAACAACCTCAAAGACGTGGACGTCGACCTCCCGCTCGGCACGTTCGTCTGCGTGACCGGCGTGTCGGGCTCGGGAAAGAGCTCCCTGATTATCGACACGCTCTACAAGCGCCTCGCCCAGGTGCTGCACCGAGCCAAGGACCGCGCCGGCAAGCACGACGAGATCGTCGGCATCGAGTACCTGGACAAGGTGATCGATATCGACCAGAGCCCGATCGGACGCACCCCGCGCTCCAACCCCGCGACCTACACCGGCGCCTTCACGCCGATCCGGGAGTTGTTCGCGTCGATGCCGGAGGCTCGTACCCGCGGCTACAAACCGGGCCGCTTCTCCTTCAACGTCAAGGGCGGGCGGTGCGAGGCCTGCCAGGGCGAGGGCATCATCGCTATCGAGATGCAGTTCCTGCCCGACGTCTACGTGCCGTGCGAGGTGTGCCACGGACAGCGCTACAACCAGGAGGCGCTGGAGGTCCGCTACCGCGGGAAGAGCATCGCCGACGTGCTCGACATGACGGTCGAGGAGGCGCTGGAGTTCTTCGAGAACATCCCGGCGATCCGCAACAAGCTCCAGACCCTCTACGACGTGGGGCTTGGCTACATCCACCTGGGTCAGCCGGCGACCACGCTCTCGGGCGGCGAGGCCCAGCGCATCAAGCTGAGCGCCGAACTGAGCCGACGCGCGACCGGCCGGACGCTCTACATTCTGGACGAGCCCACCACCGGGCTGCACTTCGCGGACATCGAGCGGCTGCTGAGCGTGCTCCAGCGGCTCACCGACGCCGGCAACACGGTCGTCGTGATCGAGCACAACCTCGATGTCGTCAAGTCGGCGGACTGGATCATCGACCTCGGCCCCGACGGCGGTCACGCCGGGGGCGAGATTGTCGCCTCCGGCACACCCGAGCAGGTCATGGAGGCGGAGCGCTCGTACACCGGCCAGGCGCTGCGGGCGGTTCTCGCCGCGGAGGCGGTCGCGGCCGACTGAGCTCCCGCCCGGCGGAGCAACCCTCGCCGGGCGGTGCCTTGGTGCGCTGCTTGCCCCCTTGCTATCATTGGAACGCCGTTAGCATCCCTCACGACGCGAACGGGCAGGCAGGGGCAGAGCACCTTGGACGACCATCTACATGAACAGACCAACCATACCGTGCACCTCAACGGGCATCACCCGGTCCTCGTCCTGAACTTCAACTACGAACCCCTGAACGTCTGCAACATCCGCCGCGCGATCGTGCTCGTGCTGAGCGGCAAAGCGGAGATCCTCGAGGAGTACAACGTTGCCGTCACCTCGCCGAGCCGGCGCTTCGACGCCCCATCGGTGATCCGGCTGGCGTACCTCATCCGCCGGCCCCGCCCGCGCGTCAAGCTCTGCCGGCGGGAGATCTTCATCCGAGACGAGTACACCTGTCAGTACTGTGGCAGCCGGACAGTTGACCTGACGATCGACCACGTCATCCCGCGCTCGCGCGGCGGACAGCAGACGTGGGAGAACCTGGTCAGCGCCTGCCGCACCTGTAACCATCGCAAGGGCGGCAAGACTCTGGCGGAAGCCCGTCTGACTCTGCGGCGGGAGCCGTTCGAGCCGCGCCCCGGTCGCTACTACACGATTCAGCGCGCGCTCAACGCGCGCGTCAGCGACGGCTGGCTGAAGTTCGTGCCGGGCATCGAGCTTCCGGCGGCAGCGAGCAGTTCCGGCAACTGAGCGGGCGCGGCCGACCGGCCGCCGACGACGCCCGCTCCGGCCCTACCCGCGTAGGGCCGTTTTGTTTGCGGCGGTCAGACTACCGGAGGGCAGACCATGATCGACCTGCGCATGATCCGAGAGCACCCCGACGAGGTGCGGGCCGCGATCGCGACGCTCAACACGCCGGCCCCGATCGACGAGATCCTTGGGCTCGACGAGCAGCGCCGTGCGGGGCTGGCCGAGGTCGAGGAGCTGAAAGCGAAGCGCAATGCCGGCTCGAAGGAGATCAGCCGGCTGCCCGCCGGGCCGGAGAAGGTGACGCGCATCACCGAGATGCGGACGCTGGGGGATCGGATCAAAGCGCTCGACGCGGTGCTGGCCGACACCGACGCCGCGCTCTCCGCGCTGCTGCTCCAGGTGCCGAATCTGCCCGATCCGGACGTGCCGGTCGGTCCCGACGAGTCGGCCAACGTCATCGTGCGGCACTGGGGCGAGCCGCGTGAGTTCGAGTTCACCGTCCGCCCGCACTGGGAGGTCGCCGAGGAGCTCGGCCTGATCGACTTCGCGCGCGGCGTCAAGGTAGCGGGCTCGCGCTTCTACTTTCTCCGCGGCGATCTAGCTCGGCTGCAGCGGGCGCTCGCGACCTGGATGCTCGAGCTCCACGTGCGTGAGCACGGCTACTTCGAGGTCTACCCGCCGATGCTGGTCCGGTCTGACGCGCTGGTCGGCACCGGCAACCTGCCCAAGTTCGGCGACGCCCTCTACACCGACAGCCAGTCGGATCTCTGGCTGATCCCGACCGCCGAGGTGCCGGTGACCAACCTGCATCGCGAGGAGATCCTCGAGGCCGGTACGCTGCCCCGCTACTACGTCG
The DNA here is from genome assembly GCA_035702805.1 of Thermomicrobiaceae bacterium. GTDB lineage: Bacteria > Chloroflexota > Chloroflexia > Thermomicrobiales > Thermomicrobiaceae > DASSZN01. Next base: position 16,742 of record DASSZN010000054.1, read on the forward strand.
CCCAGTCGACCTGCTTCCGCCGCGAGCAGCTCTCGGCCGGACGTGACGTGCGCGGCATCAAGCGCGTCCACCAGTTCGAGAAGGTCGAAATGGTCAAGATCGTGGAGCCGGACACGTCGGACGCCGAGCTCCACTCGCTGCTGGCCAACGCTGAGGACGTCCTGCAGCGCCTCCACCTGCCCTACCGCGTGGTGCAGATGTGTACCGGCGACCTGTCATTCACCTCGTCAAAGAAGTTCGACCTCGAGACGTGGGCGCCGGGCAGCCAGGACTGGCTCGAGGTGTCGTCCTGCTCGAACTTCCGGGACTTCCAGGCGCGCCGGGCGGGCATTCGCTACCGTCCCGCGGAGGGAGAGCGCCCGCAGTACGCGCACACGCTGAACGGCTCGGGGCTCGCGCTGCCGCGCACCCTGATCGCGATCATGGAGAACTACCAGCGCCCGGATGGGAGCTTCGAAGTGCCCGAGGTACTGCGGCCGTACCTCGGTGGACAGGAGGTCATCGGTCGCCAGCCGAGCGCGTAGGTCCTCGTCGAACCGCGCGTTGGTCGAGGCGTCCGGCGCTCAGGCTGCGGGTCCGATGACTCGCCGGTGCGCCGACTCGAGGCGCAGTGCCTGACCGTCGAGCAGGCTGTGCAGTTGCTGGGCTTCATCGTCCCGCAGCTCGATCGAGCCGCCGCCGATGAAGACGATCTGCACGATGGCGGGGCGCTCGCTGGCGCGAACCTCGATGACGTTGGACAGGTTGATGAATCGAGAGCCGATACGCACCCAGTCGGTCACCATCACACCTCCGCTCAGCATCGTGGTGCGGTCGGTCGGCAGCCCGACGTACCGGCCGCCACCCCCGGTCTACATGTACGCCGACGCGCGTGGGAGAGGCATAACAGCCGGCGACCGGTCGTACCAGGAGTGCAACAGCACCCCAACTCCGGAGGCGCCGCCAGGTTGAAGCGCGGGGGTGCAGCGGTTACACTCTGGACCGCGGCAGACCCGCGACCGAGGGCGTACGTGCCTCGGGGCGTCGGCTGACCTGGCCATCACGCGGAGAGGTGGCCGAGCGGCTTAAGGCGGCTGTCTTGAAAACAGCAGGGTGTTGAGCCCCGGGGGTTCGAATCCCTCCCTCTCCGCCCGACGCGATCCGCTGGGGAAGGTGCCAGAGTGGTCGAATGGGGCCGCCTGCTAAGCGGTTGAGCCCCTTAAACGGGCTCCCCGGGTTCGAATCCCGGCCTTCCCGCCCCGAACGTCGAGCCGGCCCTCCGGGTCGGCTCGATTCCTCTGCGGCGCCAGTGGCCAGAGTCTTGCGTTGTATAATCCCCGTGGGATTGGCAGTGAATCGCCTCTGGGCGATCCCGGAGTATACCGAGGTACGATGGTAGAGCCGGGTCTAACGACGCGCCTGCGGCAGCACTCGCGCCGCTCTGGGATGCTGGTCGGGTTCAGCATGCTCGTGACGATAATTATCCTGGTCGCCACGTTCATCTGGATCTACGTGCGGATGGGTCCCCTCCTCAGCGACTTTATCCCGAGTCAATCGGCGGCCGCGGCCGCCACACCCGTCAGCCAGGTAGTCACGGCCGCGACACCCGGTGCGGGAACCCCGGTCGCCGCCGCCGAGTTGTTGGCAACCCCGTCGCCCACCCCGGCCGCCGTCTGGCAGGCGACCCATCGCGTCGCACCGGGCGGATCGTCGAGCGGGCCCAACGTCTACTTCCGCTCGGGCCCGTCCACGTCGTCGGCGCCGGTGACCGCCCTCGCGCCGGGCACGGAGCTCAAGTTCCTGGGCAAGACGCAGCCGGACGGCAACGTCACCTGGATGCAGTTCGAGCGACAGGACGGGTCGACCGGCTGGATCCGCAACGTGGACGTGGTCGCCATCAAGCCCTGACCGGAACCCCTGCGCCGACGGCTCGCGCCTGGCCGCGGGCCGTTCACCTGTGCCCCGGCTCGGAGAGGCTCTGCTATACTTGACGCCATCACGGGTTGGTTCACCCTCCTGGTGCCACGCGAAGGACACGACATGCAGAGAGTCTCGATCGTCGGGTTGGGGTTGATCGGATCATCGATCGGGCTCGGGCTGCGACGGTGGGCGACCAAGAGCGGCAAGCGCGAGTCGACCCTTGAGGTGTCTGGGTTCGACTCGAGCCTCGACGTGCAGAACTACGCCAAGAAACTGGGCGCCGTCGACCGCACGGACTGGAACCTGACCAAGACGGTCGAGCGCGCAGACCTCATCATCGTCGCCACGCCGGTCAGCGCGGTCCGCGAGGTGTTCGAGGTTATCGCCGAGCACGGCAAGGACGGCGTCGTCGTCACCGACACCGCCAGCACCAAGGTGGCGGTGCTCGAGTGGGCGCGCGAGATGCTGCCCAAGACGGTGAACTTCGTGGGCGGGCACCCGATGGCGGGTAAGGCGCAGTCGACCGAAGCTGCCGAGGCGGACCTCTTCAAGGATGCGACCTGGTGCGTCTCTCCGCTGGTCAACGCGAGCGAGGAGGCCGTCCAGACCGTCCTCGGGTTGATCGCCGCGCTCGGCGCCGAGCCGCTCTTCCTCGACCCGCACGAGCACGACGGCTTCGTCGCCGGCATCAGCCACCTGCCATTCATGCTCTCCGTCGCGCTGATGCGCTCCGTCAGCGCCGACCCGTCGTGGCGCGACGTGCGCCAGCTGACGGCCAGCGGATTCCGCGACGTGTCGCGGCTGGCCGCCGGCAGCCCGGTGATGTACCGGGACATCTGCCAGACCAACCGCGACAACATCGTCCGCTGGATGGACACGTCCATCTCCGAGCTCCAGCACCTCCGTGACCTGGTGGCCACGGGTTCGGACGAGACGCTGGACACGCTGGAGAAGGAGTTCGAGCAGGCGCGTGACGCCCGCGCCGACTGGGCGACCGCCGAGCGCCGGTCCGGAGGGATGGTCCAGGATACCGGCAACGAGCTAACCTCGTTCTCCATGGGCGATCAGATGCAGCAGATGCTGTTCGGCGGGCTGCTCCGCCGCAAGCCGCGGACGGGCCTGGAGCGCGACAAGAAGCCGGCCCCCAAGCCGCGGGCGGACCGCACCTAGACATCGGCCCTCGGCGACGGGGACCGGCAAGCGGACGATCAGGGGACGATGTGCCATTCGGCGGGGAGCTCGTAGTGGTAGAGCATCCGCGTTGGCTTGCCGTTGCGACGGACTCGGCCCCGGTCGGCCCGCAGCACCTCGGCGTAGCTATTCTGGATTTGAATAATGCGGCGCGCGACGAGGTTGATGACGATGAGGCCGGTTTCGACCGGCTCGAGGCTGGCCCGGCGCAGTCGCTCATCGAGAACGCGGAACGGTGGCAGAGCGCGTTGAGCGGTCTCCGCGAGTGTGGAGTGGAAGGCGGCCGGGTTATCCCGAACGTTGTGCTCGTCGAACACCGCCAGTCCGGCGCGCACACTGCCGACGAAGTCCGGGTCGAACGGGCGGGTCAACTCCAGGAGCTCCGCGGTGGTCGCGGGACGGCGGCTACAGGCGGCTACGAGCATCTTGATGACGTGGCACGGTCCGACGAAGCTGGTCGCTCCACCTCGGTCGATAATGGTGAACCGGATGACACTCACGCCTGATTACCCTTCAGCACACGTCGAGCGCTTCGGGCGAGGCCGAGGCGTTCTGGTTCTCCAGTCCTGGTCAGAGCCGGCGGTTGTCGTCGTAGGCGGGGCGGGATGCAGTCAGGCGGTGATGCCGCGCGCGTTGCCCGCGCGACTGGGACTCTACCACACCGGCACGGCCACAACGGGCCGGACGACGGTCGATAGGAGCGTGCGGCCATGAGCGCGACGGCGACCGATTCGATGCGCGTCGTTCAGGGGCGCTACGCACGCCAGGTCATTTTGCCGTCAGTGGGGCCCGAGGGCCAGGAGCGACTCGGTCGGATTCGCATCGGGGTGATCGGCGTGGGCGCGCTCGGCTCGCACGTGGCAGACCTGCTGGTGCGGGCCGGCGTCGGCTACCTGCGCCTCGTCGACCGCGACGTGCCGGAGCTGAGCAACCTGCAGCGTCAGTCGCTCTATACCGAGGATGACCTGGAGAGCGGCCTGCCGAAAGCCGCCGTCGCGGCGCGGCGTCTCGCCCAGGCGAACGGCGAGGTCACCCTCGACCCACGCGTGGTGGACGTCAACCAGGGCAACATCGAGGGGCTCATCGCCGACCTCGACCTGATCGTCGACGGCAGCGACAACTTTGAGCTCCGCTACCTCCTCAACGACGCCTGCCTGAAGCTCGGCAAGCCCTGGGTCTACGCGGGAGTGATCGGCAGCTACGGCATGACGATGACGATCGTTCCGGGCCAGACCCCCTGCCTGCGCTGCGTCTTCCCGGATCCCCCCGCGCCCGGCGAGGCTCCGACGTGCGACACGGCGGGCGTGCTCGGCCCGGCCGTGGCCGTCGTCGCCGGCATTCAGGCCACCGAGACGCTCAAGCTGGCGCTGGGGGCGGACGGGGCGCGCAACCGTGACCTCGTGGCCCTCGACCTCTGGGATCTCTCCTTCAACCGCATCGCCATCGGTGAGCGACGCGAGGACTGCGTCGCCTGCGGCGAACACCACTATGATTTCCTCGACCGGTCGGCGCCGTCCCAGACGACGCAGCTGTGCGGGCGGGACGCGGTTCAGGTGCTGGTGCATCCCCCGGCCCACCTCGCGCTCGACGCGCTTGCCGCGCGCCTGCGAACGCTCGGGCAGGTGCGCGTCAATCAGTTCCTCCTTCGCTGCGCGGTCGATCGCTACGACCTGACCGTGTTTCCCGACGGCCGCGCTATCATCAAGGGGACGACGGACGACAGCGAGGCGCGCGCCGTCTATGCCCGGTACATCGGCATGTGAGGCCCCGCATGATCTACCTCGACAACGCCGCGACCAGCTGGCCGAAACCACCCGGGGTGTATGCCGCGCTCGGCACCTTCCTGCAGACGGCGGGCGCCAACCCGGGACGATCGGGCCACCGAATGGCCGCGCTGGCCGCGGCCACGGTAGATGACACGCGTCGCAAGCTCGCCCGCCTCTTCGACGTCGGCGACCCGCGACGGGTCGTGTTCGCCGCCAACGCCACCGACGCCCTCAACCTGGCGATCAAGGGCATCCTGTCGCCGGGCGACCACGCGCTGACGACGGTGATGGAGCACAACTCGGTGCGCCGCCCGCTCCGCGCGCTCGAGGTGCTTGGGGTGTCCACCACCAAGGTCCCTGCCGACGCACAGGGGATCGTCGACCCGGCATTCGTGCGCGACGCGCTGCGGCCGAACACCCGGCTGGTGGCGATCATCCACGCCTCCAACGTCAACGGCGCGGTCCAGCCGATCGCCGACATCGCGGAGATCGTCCGCCGGCATGGCGCCTTCCTGTTGCTGGACGCGGCTCAGTCCGCCGGCACGCTGCCGATCGCCATGGAGCAACTCGGCGTCGACCTCCTGGCCTTTCCGGGACACAAGGCGCTGATGGGTCCACCGGGCACCGGCGGCCTGGTCATCGGGGCTCGCGTGGGCGTCGACGACCTCGAGCCGGTGCGCGAAGGCGGTACCGGCGGCAACTCCGAGGAGGATGTCCAGCCGCGCGAGCTGCCGGCACGGTACGAGGCCGGCACGGTCAACACGGTCGGCATCGCCGCGCTGGGGAGCGCGCTCGACTTCGTACTGGAGACGGGCGTGGCGGCGATCGGCAGTCACGAGCGCGACATGACGAGTCGGCTGGTCGACGGCTTGCGGGCGATCCCCGGCACGCGCGTGCTGGCGCCGGACGACGACCGAGCGCGGGCCGCGGTGATCTCCTTCACGGTCGACGGCTGGGAGCCGGCGGATCTGGGCGCGGCACTTGACGATGCGTTCGGCATCGCCTGTCGAACCGGGCTCCACTGCGCGCCCGAGGCCTGCGCCGCGCTGGGCGCGCTGCCGTACGGCACGGTGCGCTTCAGTCCCGGGTTTTTCACGACGGCAGCCGAGATCGACGACGCGGTCGCGGCCGTCCGCGAGCTCGCCAAGGCGACGCTGCACGCGGTGTGATGGGTTGGACCCATGGCGAAGAAACGCTACACGCGGGTCGAAGAGGAAATCTTGCAGATCCTGAACGAGGCCGACCACGAGCCGGCCTGGCGGCGGGCGCGCAGCTGGCTGTCCCGCGGCGGTCGCCGTCGCCGGCGACCCCCGACTCCCCGGCGCACGCTCCGGATCGAAGCGCTCGTTCCGTTCGTGCTGAGCTTCGCCCTGGCGTTGGCGGCGATCTTTGTGGCCGGCTCGTCTCACACCGTCGCCGGGGTGCTCGCGATCGCGAGCATCCTCGTCTTCCTCAGCCCATTCGTGTCGCGCCGTGGCCAGTCTGCCATGACCCCCTCGGTCCATCGCTGGCGCGGTCGGGATATCGAGCTACCGCCCAGCCGTGGCGGGTTCATCGGCGAGATCCGCTATCGGCTGTGGCGGCTGCGCAACCGGCCATAGCGGCGCGGCCGACCACGCCGTGCCACGGCAACTCAACCCCGGCGCCTGGTGGCGCGCATCTGCGGGCTATGCTATTCTGCCGGTCACTTGACGCCCCCGGCTCCAGCGCCACGCGTCTCTCGGCGGGTATCGCTTCATCGTAACGAGGACAGGCATGCCACGAATTGTCAGCGACATCGTGGACGTCTACGTCTTCCGCCGCGTGAAGACGCACGTGCAGTTCCTCGTGCTGCGCCGCCGGCCCGACGTGGTGCTTGGCGACACCTGGCAGTCGGTGCATGGAAAAATCGAACCGGGCGAGCGCGCCGTGGAGGCCGCGCTGCGCGAGGTGCGAGCGCACACCGGCCTCGACCCGAAGAAGCTCTACTCCGCCGACTACATCAACCAGTTCTACGACCACCGCGGTGACATCATCGTGCTGGCTCCGGCCTTCGCCGCGCTGGTCGGGCCGAGCGAGCAGCCGCGACTCTCCAACGAGCACAGCGACTATGCCTGGTGTGACCTCGAGGAGACCGTCGCCCGTCTCCCCTGGTCCGGGCAGCGATGGGCCGTTCGGCACATCCACGACGTGATCGCCATGGGCGGCGCGGAGGCGGAGTTCTACGCGCTGGAATGAGACGGCCTCATGCGTCCACCACCATCTCCACTCGATGAGATCCTGTCCGTAATCCAGGAATGTCCATTGTGCCGGCGCCCGTCGCGACCCGGCACTCGGGAACGCATTCTGCGACGCGGCGGCACGGCCGACTCGCGGTCGACCTTCACCGCCCCGATCTCCCGTTAGGGGGAACCACCATCGACACCGCTCTGTATCTGGCCGACCACCTTGAACACAGCGGCGTCCACCGGGTCCACGTCGTGCCCGACCCTGAGATCGCGCCCGTCCTCAACGCGCTTCGGCTTCGCGGCGTGACGATCGAGCCCGCTCTGGATCCATGCGCCGCCGCGATGCTCGCCGCGGCCGAGAGCGCGGTCGGATCGGGGACCGGGGTGGTCGTCAGCGGCGCGGGACCGAGCGCGGCGGCGATCGCGCCGGCCGCGGCGCAGGCGCAGCTCGAGCGGCGCGCCCTGATCGTGGTGACGATCGAGCCAAACGGGACCCAAGCCCGCACCTCGGCCCGGCGCACCCTCGACCTCCGCGGGCTCTTCGCCAGCGTCAGCAAGGGCTCGTACCGGCTTACGTCCGAAAACGCGCGCGAGCTGGTCCCGCTGGCCTGGCGGCTGGCGACGACGCATCCGCGCGGCGCGGTCCATCTCCGCGTCCAGGCGGACGAGTTCACCAGGCCGGCGCCACCGGCGCGCGCCCAGACGCTATCCGGCCCTCCCGTCGCGCCGGACGACCAGGGATCGCAACTGCAGCGCGCATCCGCGCTTATCGCGGGCGCACACCATATCCTCGTGCTGGTGGGTCCGGAGGCCATCGAGGCGCGCGCCGAGACGGCGGCCCGGCTGCTCGCCCAGCAGTGGGACGCACCGGTGGTGGTGACGCCGATGGCCAAAGGTGCCGTCCCGGAGACCGACCCGGCATTCGCCGGCGTGCTCGGCGGGCTCGGCGACCACGCGGTGGTCGAACTGATCGAGCAGAGCGACCTCGTGGTCGGGTTTGGCGTGTCCAGCGCCGACTTCGTTCGCCCCTGGCGGACGTCGGTGCCGACGATGCACCTCTCTCAGTCGGCGGGAGCCGACCCCGGGTTTGCGGCCGAGGTCGCGCTGGTCGGACCGCTCAACGCGCTGGCCAACGACCTACCGCGGCAGAGCGGAAGTCCCTCCGGCGGCGAGGCGCTGGCAGCCCAGACGCGGCGCCGCATTCAGGACTGGGCAGAGCGATCCAGCGGCGAGCCCTCGGCGGTGACGCCTCAGAAGGTCGTCGCCGAGATGCGCCGGTTGGCCAGCTCGGACGTGCCGCTTGCCGTCGAGACCGACGCGGCTGGCCTGCTCGCCGCCCAGCTGTGGAGCGTCACGGCCCCCGGTACGTTTCACATCAGCAACGGGCTGGGGCTTCCCGGCGCCGGCCTCGCGCTGGCGGTCGCGGCAGCACGGCTGCGGCCGGGGGCCGCTACCTGCTGGATCGGGCTCGACGCGTCGATTCTTGCCCGATCCCATCTGCTGGACCACCTGCGCGGGATCGAGGCAAGCGTGCCGCTGGTGGTCATCGACCAGAGCCTTTGCGTCGCCCTGGTTGAGGCCCAGGAGTCGGCCGGCTATCCCCGTGTCGCCAGCGACTACGCGAGCCCCAACTTCGAGGCGCTCGCCGGTACCTACTCGCTGGACTACACGCGCGTGCGCTCCACCGACGACCTGACGAGCGCGCTGGCGGCTGCCCTTACCGCCGGCCATCCGACCCTCGTCGACGTGGTCGGAGACCGCGACCTCTGGTGGCGCATTTCCTGATCCTGCCGCGGAATCCACGTGTCCCCGTCCGGTATAATTGACCGCTACTCCGAGAGGCCGGTGGCTCGTCAGAGATCCGAAGGTGGCCATGTCTGCATTTCAACTGTCCGCCGACCTCACGCCAACCGGCGACCAGCCGAAGGCGATCGACCAGCTCGTCGACGGGCTCGAGCAGGGACTGCGCATGCAGACGCTGCTCGGTGTGACCGGCTCCGGCAAGACCTTCACCATGGCCAACGTCATCGCGCGCGTCGGCCGGCCGACCCTCGTCCTCGCACCGAACAAGACGCTGGCCGCGCAGCTCTACAGCGAGTTCAAGGAGTTCTTCCCGAACAACGCGGTCGAGTTTTTCGTGAGCTACTACGATTATTACCAGCCCGAGGCGTATATCCCCCGCACCGACACCTACATCGAGAAAGATGCCGACATCAACGAAGAGATCGACAAGCTGCGCCATGCCGCGACGCGCTCGCTCCTCAGCCGCCAGGACGTGGTCATCGTCGCCAGCGTGTCGTGCATCTACGGCATCGGATCGCCGGAGGAGTACGGCAAGACGGTGGTGTCGTTGCGCCGCGGCGGGACCGCGCGGCGCGACCGCATCCTGCGCCACCTCATCGACATCCAGTACGAGCGCAACGACCTGACCCTCGTGCGCGGCTCGTTTCGAGTGCGCGGCGACACGCTCGACGTCTATCCGGCCTACGAGGACATCGCGATCCGGATCGAGTTCTGGGGTGACGAGATCGAGCGGATCGTCGAGATCGACCCCCTCACCGGCGAGATCCTGGTGGAGCGGGCCCAGGTCGACATCTACCCGGCGAAACACTTCGTGACGAGCCAGGAGAAGCTCCAGGTCGCGGTCAAGCGCATCGAGGCCGAGCTCGAGGAGCGTCTCCGTCAACTCGATGCCGAGGGGAAGATCCTGGAGGCGGCGCGGCTCAAGCAGCGCACCCTGTACGACCTGGAGATGCTCCAGGAAGCGGGCTACTGCTCGGGCATCGAGAACTACTCGCGTCACATCTCCGGCCGCGACGAGGGCGAGCCGCCCTGGACGCTGCTGGACTACTTCCCCGACGACTTCCTGATGTTCATCGACGAGTCGCACATGTCGGTCCCCCAGGTACGTGGGATGTACGCGGGTGACCGCTCGCGCAAGGACATCCTGGTCGACTTCGGGTTCCGGCTGCCGTCGGCACGCGACAACCGCCCACTCAAGTTCGACGAGTTCGAGCGTCACCTCCACCAGGCCGTGTTCGTGTCGGCCACGCCCGGACCGTACGAGATGGAGCACAGCGCTCAGGTGGTGGAGCAGGTCATCCGGCCAACCGGGCTGCTCGACCCGGAGGTCAGCGTGCGGCCCACCCGGGGCCAGATCGACGACCTGCTCGAGGAGATCCACCGTCGTGTGGCGCGCGGCGAGCGCGCGCTGGTCACGACGCTGACCAAGAAGATGGCCGAGGACCTGGCCGACTACCTGAAGGAGATCGGCGTCCGCACCCACTACCTGCACAGTGAGATCGACACGCTGGGGCGGGTGGAGATCCTGCGCGACCTGCGTCTCGGCATCTACGACGTGGTCGTCGGCATCAACCTGCTGCGTGAGGGGCTGGACCTGCCCGAGGTATCGCTGGTCGCGATCCTGGACGCCGACAAGGAGGGTTACCTCCGGTCCAGTAGCGCGTTGATACAGACGATAGGAAGAGCCGCGCGACACGTCGAGGGACTGGTCGTGATGTACGCGGACACCATGACCCGCTCGATGCAGGTGGCCATCGACGAGACCTACCGGAGGCGGGCCATCCAGCTCGCCCACAACGAGGCCAACGGCATCATCCCGCGGGGCATCGTCAAGGAGGTCAAGGATCTCACGGACCGCGTGCGGGCGGTCGCGGAAGAGAGCAGTCCGTACCGCGCGGAGCGTAAACCGGGCGTGATCGCGGAGATCCCGCCCGACGAGCTTGCGCGCATGATCCGCGACCTGGAGAAGCAGATGAAGGACGCGGCCAAGATGCTCGAGTTCGAGAAGGCCGCGCTGCTGCGGGACCAGATCGTCGAGCTGCGCCGCATCCAGGAGGTCGTCTAGTTCCAGGCTGCCCTGCCGGGGACGTCCACTCTCCCTGCTCCCGGTATCCCGGCATGACCAGTCTGCCCGGCCATCCGGCAGGCGCGCGCCGCCTGCGGAGCGACAGTGAGGGAGCAGGACCGCTTGGCACAGCGACGGACCCGACCGGCACCTCCGCCACCACCCGGGCGTGGCTCACGGCTCGGCATCGTCCTGGCCACCGCGTTGCTCGTAGTTGTGGCGGCGGTGGTCGGCGCCCTCGTCTTGAGCACGAGCAAGAAGCCCGCGGCCAGCACGGCGACACCCACCGTGGGAGCGGCGACGCCGACCGTGCGGGTAGCGGCAGCCGCCACGCCGGCCACGCCGGCGAAGGCGACACCGTTGGCAGTTGCCGCGGCGACCCGGGTCGCCACCGTCGCGCCGACAGCGACGAAGGCTCCTCCGACGCCCACGCCAATTCCCCCGACGCCCACGCCGATCGTGGGCACATTCGGCGCCCTGCCGCCCGCGGATATGCCGAGCGGCAACTCCGCCGGTCGGTCGCTCGACTTTCAGTTCCGTCTCGACATGAGCCTGCAAGACGTTCCGTCGCAGGCGCCGGTCTTCAAGTTTCAGCATCGGACCTGGACCGCGGCGCAGGCGGGAGCCCTCGCCGACTCCCTCGGCATTGGCGGCACCCCGACCGACCAGGGCAACGGGAGCTTCCAGGTTTCCGGCAAGGGAAGCCTCTACGTCGCGAACGACCTGATCCAGTACGCGGCAGCCACCACCGCGACGCCGGTCCCTGGTCCGCTGCCGACAAGTGACATCCTGGTCCAGGAGGCGCGGTCCTGGCTGCTCAGCCACGCGATCGTCGGTGCTGAAGCCGGACCGGGGACGGTAGCCAGCTCGAACGCGACGCTCGGCCGCGCGACCGTGCTGATCAAGCCAGTTCAGCCAGCCCCAATCCTGTCGCAGATACCCTCCGCGTCGATCACGCTCGACGCCGCGGGCGACGTGCTCGAGGCCAACGTGCAGTGGCCCGCCGCCATGACGCAGTCCACCTACGGGCTACGCGGCGCCAGCGCGCTCTGGAGCGACGTGCAGTCGGGCCGCGGCTACGTGGAGGTCGACCCCTCGCTGCTGCCCAGCGGCGCGGTGCAGGGGACCGTGACGTTGACGTCCGCCGGACTGGCCTATACGACCGCCTCGAGTCCGAACGGAAACCAGTACCTGGTGCCGCTGGTCGTGTTCAGCGGCACGTCGAACATCAGCGGGGCATCCCAGCCGGTGCCGGTGAAGGTCTACGTCGCGGCGGCCGGCGCGCAGTCGGCGCCGCGGGGGTAAACCCGCAACCGCGCCGCCCGTCACTCGTTGCCTTCGTTTGGAGGAGCGCGTCGGTCCACCCCGGACGGTGTCACCCTTGAGCGCCGCGTGCCTCGCTGTCGACCGCACTAGCTCTGGGGGACACCGTGACGACACGCCGCGCCCGGCCGCTGGTCCTGACGATCCTTGCCGCGCTCCTGGTCTCGCTCCTACCGGCACTGCGGCCGGCCCCAGCGGCAGCGCGCACCGCCAACCTCCGTTGGGCCTACTACGTGCCCTACGACGCCACGTCGCTGACCTCGCTCGAGGCGAATATCGGCCAGCTCGACGTCGTCTCCCCGGACTTTTACCAGTTGAAGAGCGACGGGACGATCAAGGACAGCTCCCAACCCGGCGCGCTCGCCGTGATGCGCGAGGCCGGCGTCATGATCATCCCGATGATCTCGAGCCAGGTGTCGGGCAATGACTTCCACAACACAATGGCCACCACGGCGCAGCGCCAGGCCATCGCCCAGGAGATTGCCAACCTGGTCACCAGCAACGGCTACGCGGGCATCAACATCGACTTCGAGGGCGTGAACCCGAGCGACGGCCCGATCCTGGATGACTTCATGCAGCGGCTCGCGGCGCTATTACACCCGATCGGCAAGCTAGTGACGCAGGCGCTCCCGGCGCGCACGTCCGACGCGCCCAGCAACTGGGCCGGCGCCTACGACTACGCCACGCTCGGTACGATCGACGACTACGTCGACATCATGACCTACGACTTCCACTGGCAGGGAGATCCGACGCCCGGCCCGATCGCGCCGCTGCCGTGGGTGAAGAGCGTGATCGACTATGCCAAGACGCAGATTCCGGCGCCAGACATCCTGGTCGGCATGCCGCTCTACGGGTACGACTGGGATCTGAAGGCCGGGCCGCCGGCGGCGGCGTTCGGCTATGCCGGGGCCACGTCGCTCCTCACACAGCCCGGCGCTACCAGCGGCTACGATACGACCTCCCAGGCCCCCTGGATCCAGTACACGGACAGCTCCGGGCATCCGCACGCGGTGTGGTACAGCAACGCCCAGTCGCTCAATGCCGAGCTCGGACTGATGCAGAGCGAGGATGTCGGCGGGTTCGCGCTCTGGCGGCTGGGACTGGAGGACCCGAAAGACTGGGCAGAGATCGCCTCGATCGCTACCCCGGCTACCCGAATTCCGCCCTTCACGAGCACGCCGGATCACACGTACTTCGCCGTCACCGGCCACTCGCTGTCGTACGGGTTCCAGACGTTCTGGCAGCAGAACGGGGGCCTCTCGGTCTTCGGCTACCCGCAGACCGAGGAGTTCAGCGAGGCGAGCCTCGACACCGGCCAGACCTACACCGTGCAGTACTTCGAGCGGCAGCGCTTCGAGTACCATCCCGACTTCGCGGGCACGCCGTACGCGGTCGAGCTCGGCCGGCTGGGCGCCGAAGAGGCTGCGGCGCAGCACCTCCTCAGCACGCCGCCGTTCCGGGCGCTGGCGTCACCACCCCCGAGCACGCCCGGCTGCCAGTTCTTCCCGACCACCGGGCACCAGGTCTGCGGCGCCTTCCTCGCCTACTGGCAGAGCCACGGGCTGCAGTTCGGTGACCCGACGATCACCTACCGGGAGTCGCTCGCGCTGTTCGGCTACCCGCTCTCCGAGCCGTTCACCGACCCCACGACCGGCTACGTCACGCAGTACTTCGAGCGGGCGGTGTTCGAGTACCAC
>DASSZN010000084.1:0-2842 GCA_035702805.1 Thermomicrobiaceae bacterium
AAGTCGGCAACCTCACCGTCCTCGCGTCGCGGATCTCCTACGTCGGCGAGTTCGGCTGGGAACTCTACGTGCCTACCGAATACGGCGCGGCCCTATGGAAGCGACTGTACGACGCGGGCCAACCGCACGGGCTGGTCCCCGCCGGCATCGGCGTCTACGGCACGACCGGCCGGATCGAGAAGGGCTACCGCGCCTACGGCGCCGAACTCGACAGCGAGCGCACCCTGTTCGAGGTCGGCATGCAGCGCAAGAAGCTCAAGGACGCCGACTTCATCGGCCGCGCCGCGTACGAGGACCAGGCGAAGGCGCAGCTCCAAACCGTGCTGTGCTCGCTTACCGTCGATGACCACACCAGCCGTAGCGGGATGAAGCGCTACCCGCTCGGTGGCGAGCCGATCCTCGCGCCGGACGGGAGCAGGCTCACCGACGGGCACGGCCGGCACCCGTACGTGACCAGCGCCGGGTCGGCGCCCTCGCTCGGCGCGCACGTGCTGATGGCCTTCCTCCCGCCGGATCAGGCGCGGCTCGGCACGAAACTTGCGGTCAGCTACATGGAGGAGCTGTTCCCGGTCACCGTGGCCGCCACTGACGCGACCCCCCTGTTCGACCCCGACAACGCGCGGATCCGGGGCTAGCGCCGTGGCCAACGTGCTGGTCTGCATCAAACGGGTGCCCGACTCCTCGGGCGAGATCCTGCTGACCGACGACGCCCAGGCGGTGGACGCCCGACACGTGGGGCACACCGTGAGCCCGCACGAGGAGTGCGCCGTCGAGCTCGCCATCCAGCTCGCTGCCGCGTCCGGGGGAGAGGCCACCGTCTTGACGCTCGGCCCGGCCGAGGCGGTCGAGCAACTGCGCGACGCGATCGCGGTCGGCTGCGCCGCGGCCGTGCTCATCGAGGCGGACGCCGACCGCTACGGGGCCGCCGACGTGGCCGACGCCATCGCCGACCTGGTGCGCACGCATGAGGCGCAGGGAAAGGCATATGAGCTGGTGCTGCTGGGCAACGACGCCGCCGACACAGGCGACTTCCAGGTCGGTGTGCGCCTCGGCTACGCGCTGGACCGCCCGGTGGTGACCGGCATGTCGACGGTGCACGGCAGCGGCGACACCTTCGTTGCGCGCGGCGAAGGGCCGGACGGCCCCCGGGTGTTCGAGGTTGCCGCCCCAGCAGTAGTGACGATCGTGGAGGGCGGCGTGACGCCCCGGTACCCGTCCATCCCGGGGCGAATGCGAGCCAAGCGCACGGCGATTGAGACGGCTACGCCGAGCCGGGAGCCGCGTGGTTCCGGCCGGGTCCGGCTGAAGCTGCCACCTGCACAGCCCAGCGCGGTGCAGATCCTGGGGGAGGGCCCGAGCGCCGCCCCGGCCGTGGTGGACCTGCTCACCGAGTTGGGGGTGCTCGCCCGGTGATTGCCGTCCTCGTCGAAACCGATCCGGCCGGAGCCAGCCTGGTCACGCTGGAGGCGCTCACCTTCGCTCGGTCCCTCGCCGAGCGATCCGGTGGTGGCCCGGTTCATGCGGTCGTCGTTGGTCCGGTGGACGACTCGCTCCTGGCGCAGCTGGCCGACCAAGGGGTGGCCCAGGTCCACCAGGCACAGGACGAGCGGTTGCGCGCCTACGCCGCGGCGGCCTGGGCGGCCGCGCTCGCGCAGGTGGTGGCGCGGGTTTCCCCCGACGTGGTGCTGGCGGCGGGCACCCCGCTCGGCAACGAGGTCCTCGCGCACCTGGCCACCCGGCTGGACGTGGCGATGGCCGCGAACGTCATCGCGGTGGACGAGGTCGACCCGCTTACGGTGACGCGCCAGGTCGTTGGTGGGGCCGCGTTGGAGGAAACCCGGCTGGCGGACCCGGTTGCCGTGTTCACGGTGGCCGGTCACGCCTGCGATCCCCAGTCGGCCGCGACGCCGACCACGCCGGCGGTGTCGCCGTTCGCGCCGACCCTGGTCGCGGCCGACTTGCGCGCCCAGGTGGCGCGGACCGAGCACAGCGTCACGGACAGTCCAGGCGCGCTGACCAAGGCCCGGGTCGTGGTCGGCGCGGGGCGTGGCGTCGGCGGCCCGGACGGTTTCGCGGAGCTGCTCGAACTCACCGAGCTGCTCGGCGGGGCGCTGGGCGTGTCGCGGGTGGTGACCAGCCTCGGCTGGCGTCCCCACCATGAGCAGGTCGGTCAGACCGGCAGCCACATCACCCCGGAGCTCTACATACCCTGCGGCATCAGCGGCGCGATCCAGCACTGGGCCGGGTGCCAGAGCTCGAAGACCGTCCTCGCGATCAACACCGACGCGGACGCGCCGATGGTGACCCGGGCGCACTATGCGGTCATCGGTGATCTGCACGAGGTCGTCCCGGCGATCAACGCCGAGATCCGTCGGCGACAGAGCTGAGCAGCGGTGGACTCCGCGCCCTACGACTTCGCCATCGTCGGCGGTGGATCAGCCGGCTGCGCGCTCGCCAACCGGCTGTCGGCCGATCCGGCGAACCGGGTCGTGGTGCTGGAAGCCGGCCGTAACGACTCGCGCTGGGATGTGCTGATCCACATGCCGGCGGCGCTGACGATGCCGATCGGCAACCGGTGCTACGACTGGAAGTACGAGTCAGAGCCGGAACCGTTCATGAACGGCCGCCGCATCTACCACGCCCGGGGCAAGCTGCTCGGCGGGTCCTCCTCCATCAACGGCATGATCTTCCAGCGCGGGAACCCGATGGACTTCCAGCGCTGGGGCGCCGACGAGGGCATGCAGACCTGGGACTACGCCCACTGCCTGCCGTACTTCAAGCGGATGGAGACGTGTCTCGCCGCCGCCCCCGACGATGAGTTCCGCGGTCACGACGGACCCCT
>DASSZN010000088.1:0-3689 GCA_035702805.1 Thermomicrobiaceae bacterium
GTCGCGCTCGACCTGCAGGGCTACCGACGCGGCAGCCTGAACGAGGTGCTGGGCGACAAGGTCCGGCGCGCCGGCACGCCGGCGGCGGGTGACTGACGGCGTGCTGGATGGGTAGGGCGGGTTTCAAACCCGCCCGGGTCAATCACGCCCCTACACGCTAACGCGTCAGGCCCTTGCCGTCGACACGCCTCAGTTCAGGTAGCCGTCCTTCAGCAGGAGCTCGGCGTTGAGGATCGAGGCGCCGGCCGCGCCGCGGATCGTGTTGTGGCCGAGCACGACGAAGCGCACGTCGAAGATGGGGCAGGACCGGACGCGCCCGACGACCGAGGCCATGCCCCGCTCGACGTCCCGGTCGAGGATCGGCTGCGGCCGGTCCGGCTGCTCGCGGACGACGATCGGCCGGGCCGGCGCCGAGGGGAGCGCGAGCTCCTGGGGCCGGGCGCGGAAGGCGCCGAGCACCTCGGCCACCGCCTCCGGCGCGGCCTTCCGACCCAGCTTGAGCGACACCGTCTCGGTGTGGCCGTCGCGCACCGGCACGCGGGTGCACTGGGCGCTGACGGTCAGGCCGGCGTAGCGGAAGCCGTCGGCGCCGTAGCCGCCGAGGAGCTTGCGCGTCTCGGTCTCGACCTTCTCCTCCTCGCCGCCGATGTAGGGGACGACGTTGTCGATCAGGTCCATCGAGGGCACGCCGGGGTAGCCGGCGCCGGAGGCTGCCTGCAGGGTGGTCACCATCGCCTGCTCGATGCCGAAGGCGTCCCAGATCGGCTTGAGGGCCAGCACCAGGTGGATGGTCGAGCAGTTCGGGTTGGCGACGACGAAGCCGTCCCGCCAGCCACGCCCGCGTCGCTGACCGTGGATGGCAGCGGCGTGGTCGGGGTTGACCTCCGGGATCATCAGCGGCACGTCGTCGTCCATGCGCGTGTCGCGCGCGTTGGTGAAGACCCGCTTGCCCTCGCCGGCCAGGCGCGTCTCGATCTCGCCGGCGATGCCGCCCGGCAGGGCCGAGAAGACCACGCTGCTGTGGACCGGCTCCTCGAACTGCTGGACGCGCAGGCCGGCCGCCTCCTCCGGCGGCTGCGGGCTCACCCGCCAGTCCACCGCCTCCCCGTAGCGGCGGCCCGCCGAGCGGTCGCTGGCGACCACCTCGGCCACGCGGAACCAGGGGTGTCCTTCGAGCAACTGGATGAAGCGCTGCCCGACGCTCCCGGTTGCCCCCAGCACGGCGACGTCGATCCGATCTCCCACGGCCCCCATCCTTCCCTCGCACTCCGTCGGTCCGGCGGAAACAAAAAAGCAGAGGCACCTGCCTCTGCCGGACGATCACGGGTTGGTTGCGCGCGGCTACGTCTGCCTGCCCGCGCCCGCCCGTGAGCCGGCGGGCCCGGTAGTCATCTCCTGGCTGGCGTGGACGGCGCTCAGGTTCACGCTCGTCGATCCCCCACGAGTTGCCACCATGCGTGCGGACACGTACGCTCTGGACGCGCGCTGCGCAGACAGTAGCAGGTCGCCGCGCACCCGTCAAGCGCGACGTAACGCGCGACGTGCGGTGGACGACGGTGAAGGCGGGGAGGGCGGGTCGGATGGCAACGGGCGAGGTTGGGGTGGCCGTGCTCGGCCTGGGGACGATCGGCACGGCGGTGGTGCAGGCGATGGAGGCGCAGCACGACCGGCTGGTCGAGCGCGCCGGGGTCCACCTGGTGCTGCAGGCCGTGCTCGAGCGCGGCCCCGAGCGGTCGGCGCGCGCCAACCTGCCGCCCGACGTGGTCGCGACCGACCTGGCGACGATCCTGAGCGACGACGGCGTGGACGTGGTGGTCGAGGTGCTGGGCCGGGAGCAGCCGGCGGCGGACCACATGGCCCGGGCGCTCGCGGCGGGCAAGCACGTGGTGACGGCCAACAAGGAGGCGCTGTCGAAGCACTTCGGGCGGCTGGTCGCGCTGGCGCACGCCAACGACCGCGCGCTCCTCTTCGAGGCCAGCGTCGGCGGCGGCATCCCGCTGATGGCGTCGCTGCGGCAGGTGCTGGCCGCGAACCGGGTCAACCGCGTGCGCGGCATCCTCAACGGCACGACCAACTACATCCTGAGCCAGATGGCCGAGCAGGGCATGGCCTACGAGCGGGCGCTGGCGGAGGCGCAGCGGCTGGGTTACGCCGAGCCCGACCCGACGGCGGACGTCGAGGGGTTCGACGCCAGCTACAAGCTGGCGATCCTGGCCTCGCTGATGGCCGGCCGGCAGGTGCATCCGGACTCGGTCGAGCGGACCGGGATCAGCGGCGTCACGGCGGCGGAGGTCGAGCAGGCGCGGGCGCGGGGCGGCGCCATCAAGCTGATCGCGAGCGCGGAGCTGGACGGCGAACGCGCGACGCTGCGGGTGGCGCCGACCTTCGTGGCCGGAAGCGAGATGCTGGCCCACGTGGGGGCCAACTTCAACGCCATCGAGATCGTGGGCGACCGGGTCGGCCCGCTGGTGCTCACCGGCCAGGGCGCCGGCCCGCTGCCGACGGCGAGCGCGATCCTGTCGGACATCGTCGAGGCGGCGCGGACCGGAGTCGCGGCGACGCCGGTGCTGGGGTAGGCGCGGGCGTCGCTCCACACGGGGAGCGCGGAGAGGGACGTGTGACGTGAGCGTCGAGGTCAACCCGTCGCCGGCGGCGCGCCGCGTGCCGGCGCGGCTGCCGCTGCTGCTGGTCGGCCTGGCGCTGGCGGACGTGGCCGGGCACCTGCTGGTCGGCGGGAACTACGGCTACTTCCGCGACGAGCTGTACTACATCGCGGCGGGCCACCACCTGGCCTTCGGCTACGTCGACTTCCCGCCGATGATCGCGCTGCTGGCGGCGCTGCTCGGTCGCCTGGCCGGCGACAGCCTGATCGCCATCCACGTCGTGCCCGCGCTCGGAGCCGGTGCTCTGGTGATCGTGGCCGGCCTGATCGCGCGCGAGCTCGGCGGAGGCCGGACGGCGATGCTGCTCGCGGGGCTGGCGACGGCGGTGGCGGTGGTCTTCCTGGCGACCGGCTCGCTCTTCTCGATGGACGTCCTCGACGAGATCTGGTGGGCGCTCGCCGCCTACCTGGTGGTCCGGCGTATCCGGCGCGACGAGCCGCGCACCTGGCTCTGGATCGGCCTGGTCGTCGGCGTGGCGCTCGCCACCAAGCTCACCGTCCTCTTCCTCTGCTTCGGGCTGGTGGTGGGGCTGCTGCTGACGCCGCCGCGGCGGGACCTGGGCACGCGCTGGCCCTGGCTCGCGGGCGTGCTGGCGGCGGCGTTCCTCGCGCCCTACGTCGTCTGGAACGCCGTGAACGGCTGGCCGACGCTCGACTTCTGGCTCCACTCGGGGGTGCGGGGCGGCGGCGGGCCGGTCAGCTTCCTCGCCAACCAGATCGTGGCGCTGAACCCGCTGACGCTGCCGCTGACGGTGGCCGGGCTGCTCTTCTACTTTCGCGCGCCGGCCGGCAAGCCGTACCGGGCGCTCGGCTGGGCCTTCGTGGCGACCTACCTGCTGCTGACCGTGCTGAACGGCAAGCCGTACTACTTCGCGCCGGCGTTCCCGATGGTGTTCGCGGCGGGCGGCTGCCTGCTGGAGGGCATTCGCCGGCGGTGGGTGCTGCCGGTCTACGGGGCCGCGCTGGCGGTGAGCGGCGCGCTGCTGGCGCCGCTGGCGATGCCGGTGCTGCCGCCGGCGAGCTTCGT
>DASSZN010000171.1:0-26225 GCA_035702805.1 Thermomicrobiaceae bacterium
TGGGGTGAATTCGGAGATTGCCGACGACACCGCGAGCATCGTGCTCGAGTCGGCCAACTTCGAGATGCTCAACGTGCGCCACACCGCGCGGACGCAGCGGCTGCGCACCGAGGCGTCGGCGCGCTTCGAGCGCGGGCTCGACCCGAACCTGGCCTGGACCGCCGCGAGGCGGGCCGTGGCTCTCATCACGGAACTGATCCCCGGGGCCACCGTGACCGCCGTCGCCGACGTCTACCCCGAGCCGCGGATGCCGCGCACGCTGTCCATGCCTCGATCCGAGATCCCGCGCCTGCTGGGCGTTGACTACTCTGACGACGTCGTGCTCGACGCACTGAGCCGCCTCGACTTTCAGCCGGAGATCCGGCGCGAGAATGGGACGGACGTCATCGTGGTCAAGGTGCCGACCTGGCGCGGCGACGTCACCATCAAAGCCGACCTCGTCGAGGAGGTAGCGCGGATCGTGGGCTACGGCTCGCTCCCCGAGCGGTTGCCCGTCGGCCAGACGCCGCCAATCGAGCGCGACCCGCTGCGCCGGCTCGAGCGGGACGTGCAGGACCTGCTGGCGGCGAGCGGGCTGAGCCAGATCATCACCTACCCCATGCTGAACGAGGCGGACCTGCGCAACCTCGACCCGAGCGCGGAAGAGGTGCCCGTGCGTCTCGGCTTCCAGGCGCGGCCGGAACTCCCCCCGGTCGCCGCGCTGAACCCGCTCCGTACCGACTGGGAACTGATGCGGCTCACGCTGCTGCCGGCCTGGCTGAAGAACGTCGCGGAGAACCTCAAGTTCTCCCCGGCGGTCGCCGTCTTCGAGACCGGCCGCGTCTACCTGCCGCGTGGCGTCGACGAGCTACCGGATGAGCGGCGCACGCTGTGCTGCGGGCTGGCCGGTGAGCGCCACCGCGTGGGCCTCTACGCCGAGCCGCGCCCGGTGGACTACTTCGACGTCAAGGGCATCGTCGACACGCTGCTACCACGCCTCGGCGCCGAGGAGATCGCCTACCACCCGATCGCGCACCCCAGCCTTCACCCGGGACGCGCCGCGGAGGTGTCGGTCCGGGGCCGGCCGGTCGGAATCCTGGGAGAGGTCCATCCGGCCGTGTGCGAGCAATTCGGCATCCCGGAGGGGCAGCGCGTCGCCCTCGCCGAAGTCGACCTGTCGACCCTATTCGAGGTGGGGCTCGCGATGGTCGAGGCACGACCGGTCCCGCGCTTCCAGCCTGTCGAGCAGGACTTTGCCGTCGTCGTCGACGAGTCGACCCCCGCCGCGGCGGTCGCGGCCTCCATCCGGGCGGGTGCCGGCTTCCTGGCGTCAGACATCCGCCTCTTCGATGTGTATCGTGGCGCGGCGATCGGTGAGGGGAAGAAGAGCCTCGCCTACCGGGTCACGCTGTCCGCGCCCGACCGCACGCCGGCCGAGCACGAAGTCGAGCGGGTGCGCGGTCGCATCGAGGCGCAGCTCAAACGCCAGGTGAGCGGGACGCTGCGCGCCTGAGCACACGGACCCGAGTTGGTCCGGGTGTGACGGGGCCGGAGCGTCACCCCCGCTCCGGCCCGGTCTCGAGGAGGAGAGGACTCGATATCAGTTCCGGGCGCGGCCGCCGAACATGACCGCCACGCCCAGCCCGATCAAGAGGATTGGCCAGACGTAGATGGCGCGAAAGTCGAAGACCGCGTAGTGGTCGAGCAGGAAGAGGACGCCCAGTGCTACGAAGAGGGCGCCGGCGATCAGGGCTCCTCGGTCGATCTGGCTCGTGTCCATCAGCGCACCTCGATCGTTCCCAGGCCGGTTGACAGCTCGAGGTCGACCTTCGAGGCGGCGCTCTGGTAGTTGTCGCTGGTGTAGGTCTCGTCCACGCTCGCTCCCGAGTAGTCCCGCCCGAAGATCGAGGCGTCACCGGCGCCGACGGTAACGTGGACCCGCACCCCAACGCCGGCCGGGACCTCAACGATCAACTGGCCGACCGCGGTGCTGGCAGTGACGCGCGTCGTGCCGGCCGGGAAGCTGACGCCGCTCAGGTCGACCGTCTGGTTTCCGACCGCGAGCCGGTACGTGCTCTGCACCTGCTGGATCGTGGCGGGTTGATAGGCGGTGTCCCCGACATTGCCCTCGAACGGCACGTTCAACGTGGTCATCACGCCGAGCACCACGGTCAGGGCAATCCCGAGCACGACGAGCCCGCCATGGCCGCGCGTGGTCGAGCCGACCATTAGCAGCGCGCCGACGGCGATGAGCGCGATCGGGAGCGCGGCGCCCCACGACACGCTCCACACGCCGGCAGCGTCCAGCAGCCACCCGGCACCGAGCAGCACCAGGAAGACCCCGAACGCGATCTGCCCAAGGGAGAGGGACGGACCTGAGCCGCGCGGGACCGCGGGGCTGCTCATCGCGACGCTCCCCTCAAGATCACCAGCGCGCCGACCGCGATCAGCACCACGGCCCAGATGAGCCCCCAGTCGAACCACGTGGTGAAGCGGTTGACCAGCAGCAGCGCGCCGATCGCGACGAGCACGCCGCCGAGCACCACCCGCACCGTCGTGACGTCCGTGCGCGGCGCCGAACCGACCACCTCGCCGGCATGCTCCTCCGGGATCACCAGCCAGGCGACAAGGTAGAGCAACACCCCGGTGCCCGCGGCGAGCGCCAGCGCGACCCAGGCAACCCGGATCAGGACCGGGTCGATCCCCAGGTAGCGTCCCAGGCCACCGCAGATCCCGGCGATCACCCGATCGTCTCGGCTTCGGCGCAGCAGCGCGGCGTGCTCGCCACTCGGCGACGTCCCAGTGGGCTGGCCGCCGCCGGGCTTGACCTGCTCGGACTCCATCGCGACCTCCGCTCCAGTCGGCCGTTGAAGCGCGGACCGGTCATGCGTGCGCGGCCCATCTCCCGGTGCCGACCGCCGTCGGGGCGCTTCCAGGCCCCGGCATCGCGCTCCGGCACCACCGTAGCAGAGGGACCATGTCACCGGCGTTTCAGGCCGCGACAGCTCACAACATGCGCGCGACAACTGCGCCGGACCCGGTAATCGGGTGTGATAGACTGCCCGATCGAACCGCCGGCAACCGCGCCGTGATGGTCGTTCCAGATCCCGCCGAGGTGTTCGCCGTGGAGAAGCCAAGCCCGCGACCGCGCGACGCCCGCGCCGCGATCGACCGCCTGCGCGGTATGGTCGACGTCGACCCCGCCGTGCTTCGTGCGCGCGGCGACGCGCTGCGGCGACTGCAGGACACCTTCAGCGCGCACGGCTACGCGGCGGTCGAGACGCCAGTTGTCGAGCCGACCGAGCTGTTCCTGCGCAAGTCCGGCGGGGAACGCGTCGCACAGATGTACGCGTTCCACTACCACGACCGGGACATTGCCCTTCGTCCCGAGCACACCGCGTCGGTGCTGCGCCTCTACGCCGACACCCTCCAGTCGGCGCCCCTCCCGCTTCGGCTGAGCTACGCCGGCCCGGTCTTCCGCTACGAGAAGCCTCAGGCAGGCCGCACGCGCCAGTTCACCGAGGTCGGCTGCGAACTGCTGGGCGCTGCCGGTCCGATGGCCGACGCGGAGGTCATCCACCTGGCGCTGGCCGGGCTGCAGGCGCTCGGCGTACGCGGCCGGCTGGTACTGGGCCACATCGGCGTCGTGCTCGATTTCCTGAACCGCCTGCCACTCCGCCAGCGCGCCCGTGACTGGTTGGTCTGGAGCATGGAGCGCCTGCGCAAGGGGCAGGCGGTCGACGTCCAGGCCGAGTTGGCCGGGTTGGTGACCGGCGATAGCCTGTCGACCCTCCTCACCGAGATGGGCGACTCGCTGCGCGACGTCCCCTCCGATCAGCTCCGGCACTGGGTGCTCGCGGTCCTGGCCGAGGTGGGCGTTCGCACCGAGGGTGGCACCCGGACACCCGAGGAGATCGTGTCGGGGGTCATCGCCAAGATGAGCCGGCCGAGCGACGCCGATGAGGTGAGCCGCGCTTTCAGCTTCGTGCGCGAGCTGGTGCAGCTTCGTGGCGCACCGTCCGAGACGCTGCCGCTCCTCCACGAACTGACGATCGCGCACGGACTGGACGAGTCGCCGCTCCGGCGCATCGAGGAGGTGCTGGCGCTGCTCGAGGGCTACGGACACCCCAGCGACCAGATCGAGCTCGACTTCGGGCTCGGCCGCGGGCTGCACTACTACACCGGCATTCTCTTCGAGATCCACGCGCCGGGCCGCTCCGGCCAGCAGCTCTGCGGCGGCGGGCGCTACGACGACCTGGCGCAGACGCTGGGCGCGCGCCAGCCACTGCCGGCCTGCGGCTTCTCCTACGGACTGGAGCGGCTGGTCGAGGCGGCCGCGCTCTCGTCATCCGTGCCGCCACCGGACGTGCTCGTGGTGGCGCGGGACGAGCAGGCCGCGGTCGCCGCCGTCCGGGTCGCCGAGGAGCGCCGCGCTCGCGGCGAGTCGGTCGAGCTCGACGTACGCGGGCGCTCGATCCAGGCAAGCCGGCGCTACGCCGAGCGGCGCGGCATCGCCCGACTGGTCGTCGTTGGCGAGGGCGGTGCAGTCGACGAGGAGCCGCTGGCGCACGGGCTCGAGTCCGACCAACCACCCGTGGAGGTGTCCGGTGACCGCTGAGCCACTCCGGCTGGCCCTGACCTCGAAGGGCGCCTACGAGGAGGCGACGATCCGCTTCCTCGAGCGTGCGGGCCTGTCCGTCTGGCGGCCCAATCCCCGGCAATACGTCGGGCGGCTGGGCGGCATCGACGACGTCGAGGTCCTGTTCCAGCGCACGGAGGACATCGTCCACAAGGTCGCCGACGGGAGTGTCGACCTCGGCATCACCGGGTTCGACCTCGTCTCCGAGCACGCGCAGGACCGGTCGGACCTCATCGTCGTGATCGAGGACCTCGGGTTCCGCCGCTGCGAGCTGGTGCTGGCCGTCCCCGAGGGGTGGCTCGACATCTCGACCGTGGCCGACCTGGCAGACCTGTCGATCGACTTCAAGCGCACCGGGCGCACGCTGCGCGTGGCGACCAAGTTCCCCAACCTGACCCGGGACTTCCTCTACCAGCACGGGGTCAACTACTTCACGCTGGTGGACGCCCACGGCGCGCTCGAGGCCGCGCCGACGCTCGGCTATGCCGACATCATCGCCGACCTCAGCGAGACCGGTGTGACGCTGCGCGACAACCGGCTGCGCGTGCTCGACGGCGGCGTGATCCTGCGCGCTCAGGCCTGCCTGATCGCGTCACGCCGCGGCCTGCGACACCGACCGGCGAAGCTCGAGGTGGCCCGCACCATCATCGAGCTGTCGGAAGCGCGCCTGCGCACGCGCCAGGTCCGACTGATCACCGCCAACGTCCAGGGCGACTCGCCGGAGTCGGTCGCTCGCCACGTCATCAGCCAGGTTGACACCGCCGGCCACCAGGGGCCGACGATCGCCAGCATCTACCCGAAGTCCGACGCCGACGACCAGCGCTGGTTCGGCGTCACGATTATCGTGCCGATCGACCGGCTGCTCCCGGCGGTGGACCACCTGCGCCGGGCGCACGCCAGCGGGATTACCGTCACCTCACCGGACTACGTCTTCGATGCCCGCTCGCAGGCGTTCGACCGGCTCCGCTGCGCCGTCGAGGAGGGACGTTGAGCTCGGAGGTCGAGGTTCGGGTGCTGCACGGCACCGCGGCGGCGCGGGAGTTCCTCCTCCGTCATCGACGGCTCGAGGAGACCGAACTGCCGGAACGCGTGCGCGTCGGCATCCGCGAGGTTTTTGGGACCGACCTGAGCGCCGCGGAGGTCGTCGAGCGCATCATCGCCGATGTGCGTCGCGAGGGTGACGACGCGCTCCGACACTACACGCGCGCGCTCGACCACGCGGAGGTCGGCGCCCTGGAGATTCCGCGCCACGAGATCGCGGCCGCCCGCGAGCGCGTTCCCCGGGCGATCTTCGACGCACTGATGGTAGCGCGCGACCAGATCGAACGCTTTCACCGTCACCAACTGCGCACGTCCTGGGTGAACTTCACCGACGACGGCGCGCTCGGGCAGTTACTGCGGCCGATGGAGCGGGTCGGCGTCTACACTCCGGCGGGGCGGAACCCGTACCCGTCGTCGCTCCTGATGTCGGCGGTACCGGCCCGCGTGGCCGGCGTCTCTGAGATCGTCGCGTGCGCGCCACCCGAGCCGGATGGGGGCGTCTCGCCGCTCATCCTGGCCGCGGCCGACGTGGCGGGCGTGGATCGCTTCTTCCGTGTCGGTGGCGCGCAGGCGATCGCGGCCCTGGCGTACGGCACCGCGTCCGTGCCGCGGGTGGACAAGATCGTCGGCCCGGGCAACCTCTTCGTCGTCCTCGCCAAGCGGCGGGTCTATGGCGAGGTAGATATCGATCAGCTGCCGGGGCCAACCGAGACGCTGCTGATCGCGGACGAGACGGCCGACCCGCCGCTCTGCGCGGCCGACCTGCTGGCGCAGGCCGAGCACGACCCGCTGGCGAGCGCGATCCTGATCACCACGTCGGCGCGGCTGGCGACCAGCGTGCAACAGGAACTGGGCGCCCAGCTACCGGGGCTCGGGCGCGCCGGCATCGCCGCGGAGTCGCTGGCGGCCAACGGCGCCATCGCGGTGGTGGACCGCCTTGAAGACGCCTTTGACCTTGCCAACGCCTACGCCCCCGAGCACCTGTGCCTGCTCATCGCGAATCCCTGGGAACAGATCGACCGGGTGAAGCACGCGGGCGGCGTGTTCGTCGGCGAGTCCTCACCGGAGGTGCTCGGCGACTACGCCGCCGGCCCGAGCCACGTCATGCCGACGGGCCAGACGGCGCGCTTCTCGTCGCCGATCAACGTCGAGGAGTTCCTCAAGATTATCAGCGTGATCGGGGTCAACCGTCGCGGGCTCAACCGGCTGGGCCCTGTCGCGGCGGCGCTCGCCCGCGCCGAAGGGCTCACCGCGCATGCCGCGGCGGTCGAGCGACGGCTCGAGCGGCTCCGCCCGAACTGAGCGACCCTCAGCGGGACAGGGACTGGAGAACCGCGTAGACCCGGTCCTCGACGGTCTGCCCCTCGCGCCGCTCCACCCGCGCGAGCGCGTCTCGCGCCTCGATGCCCGAGTAGCCGAGTGCCTGGAGCGCCTCGAGCACCTCGGCGTCCGCCGACGCAAGGGCCGGCATCGCGCCGGCCGTCGCCTCCGGCAGCTTGCCGCGCAGCTCCAGGATGATCCGGCTCGCCGTCTTCTTGCCGATGCCGGGGACCCGGCTCAGCGCCGCCACATCCTCGGCCGCGATCGCGCGGTGCACGTCCTCGGGCCTGCCCGACGACAGGATGTTGAGCGCGACGCGGGGACCGACGCCGGTGACGGTCAACAGCACCTCGAAGAGCTGCAGCTCCTCCGGCGCGGCGAAGCCGAACAGCGAGATCTCGTCCTCGCGCACTCGCAGGTGCGTTACCAG
The DNA here is from genome assembly GCA_035702805.1 of Thermomicrobiaceae bacterium. Lineage (GTDB taxonomy): Bacteria > Chloroflexota > Chloroflexia > Thermomicrobiales > Thermomicrobiaceae > DASSZN01. The sequence continues at coordinate 7,410 of DASSZN010000171.1, forward strand.
CTCGACCTCCTGCCCCACCCCACCCACGTCGCCGATCGTGGTCTGCGAGGTCAGCACGCGCAGCGTCATCCCGTGCAGGTCGACGAGCAGGATGCCGGGCAGCTTCGCGACGAGCCGGCCGCGGACGCCGCTAATCATCGACCGCACCACCTTCCGCGAGACGGTAGACCCGCGCGGCGTTGCCGCCCAGCACTGGACCGAGCTCTTCCGGCGTCAACCCCGTCTCCCGCACGCGTCGGAGGAAGCGCCGCTGGCGCAGTACCGGGTAGTCCGACGCCATCAGCACCCGCTCGGGTCCCACCAGATCGACCACGGTCCGAAACACGTCGAACCGGTAGAGGTAGCTCGACGCGGCGCTGTCGTACACCACGTTCCGGGCCAGCGCGGCGACTTCCGGCATCAGCTCGTAGAACGGGAGGCCGCCACCCCAGTGCGCCGCGACCACGCGAAGGTCCGGGCACGCGGCCAGGAAGTGGACGAACTTCTCCGGAGTCGCCGTGCCCTTGCCGGGATAGTGGTGGCCGACCGGCTCACTCAGGTGGAACAGGATCGGACGTTGGCGCGCGACACAGGTCACCACCAGGTCCGACATCTCGCTCGGCGCCAGAAAGTCGAACCCCTGGGCGTCGGCGTTGAGCTCGCCAACCCCGGCGGCGCCCAGGGCGAAGCAGCGCTCCGCCTCCGCGGCCGCCGACGGAGCATGTGGCACGACCGTTGCCAACCACGAGACGCGCTCCGGGTAGGCTCGCGCGCATGCCGCCAGGTAGTCGTTGTGAGCGCGGCAGAGGTCCGGGTCGGCCCAGGGGAACCCGCAGACGACCGCGCGGTCGATCCCGGCTGCGTCCATGCTGGCGACGAGATCCTCGACCGGGACGAGTGCGGCGCGCGGGTCGGCATAGAGGTGCTCGAACCAGTGATCACGCGGGAGGACGCGGTGGCGCTCCTGGCAAATCTCGGGGTCGAAGACGTGGACGTGCGCGTCGATCACCGGGGTCTGGCGTGGGCGGCATTCCAGCTGCATCGCTTCCTGCCTGGCGCGTTCGGCTCAGTGGCCCATGAACAGGATGACCCCGACGATGGCAACGAACACCAGCAGGCCGATCAGCACCAGGACCGGTACGAGGAACGCGCCGCGGCCGGCCGGAGCCAGCTCCTCGGGAGCAGCGGTCGTCGGCACGCCCGCCGGCGCCATCCAGGCGACGACGGCACTGACGTTGTCGTTCGACTCGTGCTGCAGTGCGCGGGTGACGAGCTCCTGCGCGGCCTTCTCCGGCGGCACCTGCATGGAGACGGCGACCATCTCGCCCTCGTCGAGGTAGTCGTGCAGCCCGTCGCTGGAGAGAATCAGGCGATCGTCGGGGAGCAGGCGGATCTCGAACACGTCGACGTCGACGCGCTGACGGTGCCCGAGCGCGCGCGTGATGATGTTGCGGTGCTGGCTCTCGCGAGCCTCCTGCTCGGTCATGGTGCCGGCTGCTACCTGCTCGGCGACCAGCGAGTGGTCCTGGCTGATCTGGGTGAGCCGGTTGGCGCGCACCAGGTAGGCCCGGCTGTCGCCGACGTTGGCAATCGTGAGGTCGTGGCCGCGAATGACGGCCGCCACGAGGGTCGTGCCCATCATGTTGGCCTCACCGCTGGCAGAGCCGTCCTCGAAGATGCGGTCGTTGGCCTGACGGAACGCCTGCTTCAGGCGCGTCGGGGTCTCGGTACGCGGAATCGGACTCTGGTAGAAGAGCTCCTGCAACGTGTCGATGGCCAGACGCGACGCGACCTCACCGCGCTGGTAGCCGCCCATCCCGTCGGCGACCGCCAGCAGCACGCCGTTCTCCTGCGCCGTACCGGCGTCGGGGTCAGCGACGTAGATCGTGTCTTCGTTCTGCTCGCGGACGGTGCCCGTCTCGCTGGCCGCGCCGACGGCGAGCCGCATGTCATCCACGTGCCGCTGCCCTCACTACCATTCCCACCGGGTGATGAGCGGACCACGGACGGAAGCCTTCCGGCCGCAGGGCGGCCGAATCCTAACATAGCCCCGGCGGGCGCGACAAAAGCCGGCAGCACTGTCTCGTCTGATACGATTGGCGCCGGTTGATCCGGCCACACCTGGAGAGTCGAGTAGATGGAACGCCTCCGCCTGTCGCGAATCGTCGTTCTTGCCATTGCCGCCACGGTCTTGCTCGTCGCTTGCGGACACCCGACGGTCGCCCGCCAGAACACGCCGCCACCAACGCCCACGCCGACACCGACGCCGCGCGACATCCTCAACAGCGCCTCCCAGCGCTTCGCCCAGGTCAACTCCGCTCATTACCAGCTGCAGATTCAGGGCAGTGTCTACCTGGACCCTCAGAAGACGCTCCAACTGCGGGGCGCCCAGGGCGACCTGCTGCGGCCGGACAGCGCCACCGCGAAGGCGCAGGTCTCGCTGGCCGGCGCAACCCTGACCGTCAACATGATCGCGATCGGGCAAAACGAGTACATCACCAACTTCCTGACCGGCCAGTGGGAGCGCGCGCCGCAGGGGCTGAGCTATAACCCGGCCGTCATTTTCAGCAACCAGAATGGCATCCCCGCCGTCTTGAGCAAGGTGCAGAACGTCACGATGGTCGGCACCGAGACCGTGAGCAGCACCCCGACCCAGCACCTGCGCGGCACCGTGGCGCGGTCGGACGTGCAGTCGTTGACCGGCTCGGCGTTCCACTCCAACACGCTGAACTTCGACATCTGGCTCACCACGAGCACCAGAGATATCGTCAAGGTCGTCCTTCAGGACCCGGGGACGGAGCAGGGGGCTACGCCGACGACATGGACTCTCCTGATAACCAATATCAACGCACCGGTCAGGATCACCGCGCCCGCGCTGTAGGCGCGGCGCCGGCAGCGGAGGTCGCCGAGGTCACACGGCCGCTACGGGTACTGATCCCCGCACTGATCGTCGTCTTCGTCGCGGCGCTCGACCTCACCGTGATCGCGCCGGTGCTGCCGTCGATCATCTTCGACCTGAAGGTCAATACCGCCGAGGCCGATCGCTACGTGTGGATCGTCAGCGGCTACCTGCTGGCGTACACCGTCACGATCCCTCTCATGGGGCGACTGTCCGACGTGATCGGCCGGCGGGCGACCTTCATGCTGGCGCTCGTCGTGTTCCTGGCCGGATCGGTGCTGGCGGCGACCGCGGACAGCCTGCCGCGGATCATCGCCGCCCGCGCGGTTCAGGGTTTCGGCGGCGGTGCGATGGTGCCGGTCGCCATGGCGGTCGTCGGAGACCTGCTGCCGCCGGCCCGTCGTGCCGGTGCGCTCGGGATCGTCGCCGCCGCGGATACCCTCGGCTGGGTGCTCGGTCCCCTCTGGGGTGCCGGCATCATGCAGTTGGCCGGAACGTGGCGCTGGATCTTCATCCTCAACGTACCAATCGGGCTGGCGGCGGGAGCGGCGCTCGTGGTTGCCTGGCGGCGGGCGCCGGTCGGCGGCCGGGGCTCGGCACGCTTCGACCTGCCTGGCGGGATACTGCTGGCCGCCGCGCTCCTGTGCCTCAATCTGGCCATCTCGGTCGCGGGAGCCCAGGTCGGCGGCGGGCCGCGCGCACTTGGCGCCGAACCGAACCCGCTGGCCGCCTACCGCCTACCGCTGCTCGTCGCCGGGCTCGCGGCGCTCGCCGGGTTCGTGGCGGTCGAGTGGCACGTCAAGCACCCGCTGGTGCCGCTCCAGCTCTTCTTGAGCCGTCACTTCTCGGCGGCGAACGGCGCCAACTTCCTGGTGGGCGCGGCGCTGATGGTCGCCATGGTGAACGTGCCGCTCCTGGTCGCGCTCCAGGTCAGCGAGGCGCGCGTCGCGCCGGTCAGCGCCGAGCTTCTGAGCGCCTTCTCGCTGGCCATGGCGGTTGCGGCCCTCCTGGGCGGCTGGGTGAGCGAGCGCCGGGGTTACCTGATGGTCACGCTGCTGGGGCTCGCCGTCGCGTCGGCGGGGTTCTGGCGGATGTCGGGCTGGCCGAACCAGCTGGAGCGGGCGCGGATGCTGCCCGACCTGGCCGTCACCGGATTCGGGTTTGGCCTGGTGATCGCTCCGATCGGGGCGGCGGCCATCGACGCCGCGCGTCGAAGCGACCTCGGCATCGCCTCCGGCCTGGTTATCGTGATGCGCCTGCTCGGCATGACGCTTGGCCTCTCGGCCCTGACTTCGTGGGCCGTGGCGCGCCTGAACGACGCGCTCACGCACCTGCCCCCAGTGACGCAGAAGCCCGGCGAGTCGCTGTCGTCCTACCTGCTGCGCCAGCAGGCCGAGGCCACCAAGCTGGCGATCCCGGCGACGATGGGCGTCATCCGCGACACGTTCGCGGCGGCGGCGGTCATCTGCCTGGTCGCGCTGCTGCCGGCGCTCCTGCTCTACACGCGGCGCACGGAGGGCTCGCGGCGCGCCGAACGCTCAACGTAGCGCCGCTCTCAGCGCGGCCACACCCTCGCTCACCGAGTGCTCCGGCGCGAAGACGGCGGAGCCGGCGACGATGACGTCGGCACCCGCCTCCACGACCCGGCGGACGTTGGACGCCTTGATCCCGCCGTCGACCTCGATGAGCGCGGAGGCGCCCGAATCGTCGATCATACGCCGCAGACGCGTGACCCTGGACAGCGCGGATGGGATGAACTCCTGGCCGCCGAAGCCGGGGTTGACGCTCATCACCAGGACGAGGTCGGCGAAGGGCAGGATCTCCTCGACGGCCACCAGCGGCGTGGCGGGGTTCAGCGCCACGCCGGCCCGGGCACCCGCCGCGTGGATCTGCTGCACGACGCGGTTGAGGTGCACGCACGCCTCAACCTGGACGGTGACGACCGCCGCACCGGCCTGGACGAACTGCTCGACGTAGCGCTCCGGCTCCACGATCATCAGGTGGACGTCGAGCGGGAGCCGGGTGACACGCGACACCGCCGCGACGACCGGGATGCCGATGCTGATGTTCGGCACGAAGCGACCGTCCATCACGTCGAGGTGGGCGTAGTCGGCGCCGGCCGCTTCGAGCTCGGCGACGGCGTCGGCCAGCCGTGCCAGGTCGGCGGTCAGAATAGACGGCGCGATCGCAGCCTGTCCGGCAGTCGGTCTGGGCAAGTCTGGCATACTCAAGATGGATCGCCTCCTCGGTCCCCCGCCGGTGAGGCGAGTTACCCTTCGACGGCCGCTGGAGCACAGGTTGACCCGAAACGCCCCCCTCGCGACCAGCCAACCCTCAGCGACACCCGTCACGTTGCCGAGTGGGCTCCCACGCCAGCTGATCCTCGGAGTGCTGCTCATCGCGTGCTGGTGGCCGGTAGCCTGGCTGCACCTCAGGCCGCTGTCAGACTACTACTTTTTCCCGCTGTGGTTGGGCTACATCCTGACGATCGACGGGATCGTCGCGCGCCGCACCGGCACGTCGCTCTGGCAGCGGAGTCACGGCCGGTTCGTGCTGCTCTTCTTCGTCTCGGTGCCCTTCTGGTGGCTGTTCGAGTGGATGAACGGCTATCTGCAGGACTGGCATTACCTGGCCGCGCAGAGCTACTCGTGGTTCGTCTACCACGCGCTGGCGTCGCTCGCCTTCTCGACCGTGGTGCCGGCGGTGCTGGAGGCCGGCGAACTCCTGGCAAGCTTCGGCGTGGGGCGGCGTCTGCCCCAGCCGCCGCCATGGGACGTGGGTCCGCGAAGCCGGATCCTGCTCGAGGTGCTCGGATGGGTGATGGTCTTGCTCATCGTGTCCGAGCCGCGCTACGCCTTCCCGTTTGCCTGGCTCTCCGTGTTCTTCATCATCGAGCCGCTCAACGACGTGCTCCGGCGCCGGTCGATCGCGGCCTTTGCCCGAGAGGGGAACTGGGCGGCCATCTGGAACGTCATGCTGGCGGCGCTCTTCACCGGCTTCTTCTGGGAGATGTGGAACTCCCTCGCGATGCCGAAGTGGTACTACACCGTGCCTTTCGTCGGATTCGCTCACCTCTTCGAGATGCCGGTGCTCGGCTACTCGGGATACCTCCCGTTCGGTCTCGAGATCTTTGCCGCGTACACGCTGGCCTCCTGGCTCTTCCGCTGGCGAGGAGCGCAGTACGCGCGCGTCGGCCAGGCCGAGCCCAACGAACTTACCCCGGTTCGCGTGGAGAGCGTGTCCAGCGCGGCGTGATGCACGACGCACCTGGCGGAAGCTGTGTCGGGCGCGGCCGCGGTGAACTCTCGTTGTTGGCCCTGATCGAGCGCATGCAGGCAGACAAGACGCCCTCTCCGACAGACCGCGCCGGCCCCGCGCCGGTACACCGCGCAAGTCCACGCGACCGAGCATGACCGGGGAGTCACGCGAGCGCGATCACCAGCCCCTCGTCCGGCCGCAACCGCGCCGCGTCCGCCACGGAATCGCCACCGCGGCCGAGATGTGTAGACAGTACGACCTCGCCCGCTTCGTCCGGTTCGAGCGCCCACTTGGCCGATTCGTGCCCGAGGTTGAGGAGGACGAGGAAACGCCGGTCGCCGTCAAGCCGCTCGTACGCGAGTACGTCGCCGCGGACGCCGCGCGGACGGTAGCGTCCGACCGCCAGCGCGGTCTCCGCGCGCCGCAGCGTGATGAGCCGGTGGTAGAGGTTGAGCATCGAGCCCGGCTCCGCCCGCTCGGCCATGACATTGCGCTCCGGGTATTCGTCGGAGAGCGGCAGCCACGGCTCGCCCTCGGTGAAGCCGGCTCCCGGGTCTGGCGACCACTGCATCGGCGTGCGCTCCGGGTCGCGGCCGAGCCCGAGCCCCGGGACGTTCTTCTCCCAGGGGTCCTGGACCCGGCCGGGCGGGATCGGCACGTCGTGCATGCCGATCTCATCGCCGTAGTAGATCGTCGGCGTGCCGCGGAGCGTCAGGAGCAGCATGGCGGCGACCCGCGCCTGGGCTTCTCCGACGCGGCTCGCGACGCGGTGGCGGTCGTGGTTGCTCAGCACCCAGTTTGGCCAGCCGAACTCGGGCAGCGCGCGCTCGTAGGCATCGACCAGCGCACCAACGGCCTCCGCGTTCCAGGGCGTCAGGAGAAGGTGGAAGTTGGCGGGCAGGTGCACCCCGGAGCCGCCCTCTCCGTAGTACGTGACGAGCCGATGGATCGGTAGGTAGAGCTCGCCGATCATCAGTCGCCCCGGCCGCTCGTCCAGCACCCCGCGCATCGCGCGGATCACGTCTTGCACCTCGGGCCGGTCGGTCGAGTACCGGGGCAGGAGCGACTGGTAGGGGCCCATGCCCGGTCGATAGTCGGGATTGGGCGGGTTGTCACGGAACTGATCGTCCTTGATGACCTGGCGCAGCGCGTCCACGCGGAACCCGTCGACGCCGCGGTCGAGCCAGAACCGCAGCACGTCGAGCATCTTGGCGCGAACGGCGGGGTTGCGCCAGTTCAGGTCCGGCTGATCAGGCAGGTAGGCGTGGTAGTAGTTCTGGCCGGTCCGCTCGTCGAGGGTCCAGGCGCTGCCGCCGAAGTTGGCTACCCAGTTGTTCGGTGGTCCGCCGCCTGGCGCCGGGTCACGCCAGATGTACCAGTCGCGCCGGGGGTTGTCGCGCGAGGCCCTGGACTCGACGAACCACGGGTGCCGGTCGGAGGTGTGGTTGGGGACGTAGTCGAGCAGCACCCGCAGATCGCGCCGGTGCGCCTCGGCCACCAGGTCGTCGAAGTCGGCGAGCGTTCCGAACATCGGGTGAACGGCACAGTGGTCGGTGACATCGTAGCCGAAATCGGCCATCGGCGACGGGTAGATCGGCGAGATCCAGATGGCATCCACACCCAGCCAGCACAGGTAGTCGAGCCGCGAGGTGATGCCGGGGAGGTCACCGACTCCGTCGCCGTTGCAGTCCTGGAACGAGCGCGGGTAGACGTGGTAGACAATCCCCCGCTGCCACCAGGTCGGTTCGTCCATCTCCGGCTTATCCCTTCCGGTTCCAGGCAACGCCGGGCCGCCCGGTCGTCGCACCTCCATCATCGCATGCCGCCCTCGCCATACGGCGCGGCCGGGCCGGGCACACCCGGCGGCGCGATTGCCGCGTTTGACCGGCGTCACGGCGCCCGCCTATAATTCGGCCCGCGAACTCGCGGAACGCCCAATACCGAAACGGCTCGGCACAGTGGTCAACAGCCTGCAGAAGTTCGAGACCTTCTTCGAACGCCTGATGGAGGGATCCGTCGGGCGCATCTTTCGCACCCCGATTCAGCCGGCCGAGATCGGCCGGCGGCTCGAGCGCGCCATGGAGGGCAACCAACTCGCCACCGTCGACGGGATCGTGGTCCCGAACGACTACGCCGTCTACCTGAACCCCAACGACATGGTCCTGTTCGCCGACATCGTCTCCAGCCTCTGCAGCCAGATGGAGGACTGGCTCATCGACCTGGCCGAGGAACGCAACTACGGGTTCATCGACCAGGTGCGCGTCCAGATGATCGGCGACGAGAGCGTCCCGTCCCGGCGCATCAACGTCGAGGCCGGCATCACCGAGCTACCGGACTACGACCCGGTGCGCCAGGAGGCAGTGCAGCGCACCGAGGTCTACCGCGTGGTCGAGAACACCGGGAACGTGCCGCCGAAGCTGCTGTCCGTCTCGGCCGAAGGAGCCTCAGAGCAGTTCTTCGTCCTGCGCCGGCAGACGACGTCGCTGGGGCGCGCGCTCGACAACGACATCATCATCGAGGTGCCCGAGGTGTCCCGGCACCACGCCCGTGTTGATTACGTCAATAACCAGTTCGAGATTATCGATCAGGACTCGACCAACGGCACTACCGTGAACGGGGTCCGGGTCAAGCGCAGCCGGATCGCCGAGGGGGACGCCATCCTGCTCGGCACCGTCCGCCTCCAGTTGCTGCCCTACCAGGGCGATCCGCGAGCGCACGGTTGACGGCGCCCGATCGCTCATGATCAGCTTTCTCCCGTTCGACTGGTTCGTCCTCCTCCTCCGCGTGGTGTTCATCTTCTTGCTGTACTTCTTTCTGTTCCAGGTGGTCCGCGTGATCCTGCGGGAGCTCCAGACCTTCGCCGCGACCTCGCGCACGGGCAAAGTCGCGGAGCCATCCGGCCACCTGATCGTTAAGGGTCCGGGAGGCTCTGGGCTGCGGACCGGCGCGCGACTCGACCTCGACCCGGTGACGGTGATTGGCAGGCACCCCCGGGCCACGGTCCGCATCGACGACGGTTTCGTGTCGAGCGAGCACGCCCAGATCACGCGTGATGGCGACGGATGGTGGGTTACAGACCTCGGCTCCACCAACGGCACACTCCTCAACGGCAGCCGGGTGACGGTGCCGATGGAGCTCCACTATGGTGACATCATCCAGATCGGGGACATCCAGCTGCAGATGGCGCCCTGACGACGTGGGGACGGCGTCGGCGCCCGTGCAGGCTCCTGCGCGCCGGCTGGGGCAGGTCGGCCAGACGAAGGGAAGGATTCGCTTGTCCGCGACGCGGGTTGGGGTTCGCCATACCACCAACCCCGAGGGACGCGCGCTCGCGCGCCGCACGACTACCTCGAGCGTGCCGTAGGGCGTCGTCCAGTTCCGTCCTCCCAAACCCACTGACTGATCCGTCCCGCCGGATTCCGGCCACATGCCGGAGAGCCGAGCGCGGTTTCCCGCGACCGGGGTTGGAGAGAGCACCATGAAGTTCTTGCGGTTCGCCCTCTTGCTGGGACTGTTGGTTCCGGCATTGCTGCCGGCCAGCGGCGTGCAGGCAGCCGCGCCGACCAGTCCTCAGGACATGTTGATGCCCCGCTACTTCCCGGAGACGGGCTTCTGGGTGCAGGGCTACTTCCGGCAGTATTGGGAGGCCAACGGCGGGCTGTTCGTCTTCGGCTATCCGATCACCGGGGTGTTCAAGGACACCACCGGGCTGTACACGCAGTACTTCCAGCGCGCGGTGTTCGAGTATCACCCGGAGTTCGCCGGCACGCAGTATCAGGTCGAACTGTTACGGCTTGGCGCCATCATGACGGCCGGTCGTACCGGCGAGCAGCCGTTCCAGCCGCTCCCGTCGACGACCGGCTCCGATGCCAACTGCACGTTCTACCAGCCGACCGGCCACCGGCTCTGCTTCGGCTTCCGCAACTTCTGGAACTCCAACGGTGGGCTCCCGAATTTCGGGTACCCCCTGTCGGAGGAGTTCAACGAGCGGAACCAGCCGCCGCCCGCCGGAGACGGCCAGGTCTACGACGTCCAGTACTTCGAGCGCGCCCGCTTCGAGTACCACCCGAACAACCCGCCCGCCTACCAGGTTGAGCTTGGGCTGCTTGGGAGCGAGTATCTGGCGCAGCATGGCGCGCCGGCCTCGGCGACGGCGCGCGAGGATCCCGCCATGCCGCCGTTCGACCCGATCCGCAGTGTCCAGTATGGGCCGCACGTCGGCTACGGCTTCAACGTCTTCTTCCGCGGTGACACGAATCCCGGCGCCAGCCAGTTCAACCAGCAGGCGATCAACGCGGTAACCAACGCCGGGTTCGGCTGGGTGCGCTTCCAGGCGCAGTGGGCCTCCGTCGAGCCGAATCCCGGGCAGTTCGACCCGTCCGCGCTCGACCGTGTCATCAACCAGGTCGCCGCGAATCACCTCAAGATCCTGCTCAGCGTCGTTGGCCCGTCGCCCGGCTGGGTCAATGCCGGCGGGGGTATTCCGACCGACACCGCCAGCTTCCAGGCACTGACGCAATACCTGGCGAACCGATACGCTGGGAAGGTCCAGGCGATCGAGATCTGGAACGAGGAGAACCTGGCCTCAAACACGGGCGGAACCGTCAACGTCGGGCAGTACGTCCACCTGCTGGAGGCCGGCTACACCGGCGTCAAGGCGGGCAACACGGGCACGATCGTCCTCTTCGGGGCGCTCACCCCGACCGGCGTCGACGACCCGCACCTCGCCATCGACGACGTCACCTACCTGCAGGAGGCCTACGCCTACGACAACGGCGTGATCAAGAAGTACTTTGACCAGCTCGGTGCGCATCCCGGCAGCAACAACAACCCGCCCGACACGATGTGGCCGACCAACCCCGGCCCGGGACCGGGCTGGCAGAACGACCCGTCGTTCTACTTCAAGCGCATCGAGCAGATCCGTCAGGTCATGGTGGACAACGGCGATGCCGCCAAGCAGATATGGCTGACCGAGTTCGGCTGGTCGACGGCCAACCAGGCTCCCGGCTACGGCTACGGCGTGCAGAACACCCCGCAGGACCAGGCCAACTACCTGGTGCGCGCGTACCAGATCGCCGAGCAGCAGTGGCCATGGATTGGCGTCATGGCCGTGTGGAACCTGAACTACGCGGTAGTCGTATCGCCCGCGGACGAGAAGGGACCGTGGGGCGTGCTGAACGCGGACTGGAGCCCGCGACCCGCGTATACCGCACTCCAGAACATGCCCAAGTAGTCGCTCATCTGGCCCCCCGCGAGACGTTCGCGGGGGGCCGTCCGTCACCTCCACGGCACCGTCGGTGCGAGGTCGGCGGGCCGGCGGGCGTGGGGCAATCGGGCCGCACGCTCGTCCCCGCGTCCGGCGGCCGGGTGCTAGGATGTCACGCGCCGTGCATCCACCCGGAATGAGGAGAAGGGTCTTCACCGGAGATGCGACAGTTCCGGATACTCACGTTCGTGCTGGTGATCGCCATGCTCGTGGCCGGGTGCGGCGGCTCCAAAGCCACGCCGACCGCCGCGACCAGCGGCTCTACCTCGACGACCTCCGCCGGTTCAACCGCGACCACGAGGGCCACCGGCACGGCGGCCGTGGCGTCGCCGTCCGGTACGTCCTCCGCCGTGTCGCAGTCCGGCACCGCGGCGACGTCGACTTCCGGCTCAACGGTAGCGTCCCCCGCACCGTCGCCCTCGAGTACGGCGTCGACCGCCGCGACGAGCGGTCCCTCGAAATTTGACTACGGGTTCAACGTATTCGCCCGTGAAGACGCCAACGGCCAGCCGTTCAACCAGCAGGTGATCAGCGCGGTCAAGGGCGCCGGGTTCGGTTGGGTCCGGGTACCCCTGCTCTGGGCCAACTTCGAGCCGGCTCCAGGAGCGTGGAACCCGCTCCCGGTCGACCGCCTGGTCAACCAGTTCGGAGGGGCGGGCGTCAAGCTTCTCCTGACCGTCTCCGACGCGCCCCAGTGGGCAATCAACAAGAACGGGCAGTCCTATCTCTCTAACTACGGCGACTTCCAGCAGTTGATGCAGTTCCTGGCCTCTCGCTACAAGGGCAAGGTCCAGGCGTGGGAGATCTGGAACGAGGAGAACCTGGCCTCGAACATGAACGGCATCGTCCGGGTCGATGATTACTGCCGGCTGCTCCAGGCAGGCTACCTGGGCGTCAAGGCCGGCGATCCGAACGCGCTCGTCGTCTTCGGCGGCCTGACCCCAACCGGGGTCAATAACCCCAAGGTCGCCATCGACGACGTCACGTACCTCAATCAGTTCTACACGCACCAGAATGGCTACTACACGAAGTTCTTCGACGTGCTTGGGGTCCACACCAACGCCACCGACCACCCACCGAGTCAGCTATACCCGAGCGACCCCGGAACCGGTGGCTGGTCGAACAGCGGCAGCTTCTACTTCCGCCGCGCCGAGCAACTGCGCCAGGTCATGCAGAACCACGGGGACGCCCGGCCGGTCTGGATCACCGAGTTCGGCTGGACAACCGCCAACCAGGCGCCCGGCTACGGCTATGGGGCGAACGTTTCGCCGCAGCAGCAGGCTCAGTATCTCGTCGGCGCGTTCGACTGGGCGCACACGCACTGGCCGTGGGTAACGGGCATGTTCGTCTGGAACCTGAACTACTCGGTCATCACGCAACCGAGCGACGAGAAGTATCCCTGGTCGGTGCTGAATAGCGACTGGTCGCCACGACCGGCATACACCGCGCTCAAGGCGATGCCCAAGTCGTGACTCGACGCGGGCGGTCGTAGCACGGCCGCGTCACGCGGCGACGCTCCGGAACGCCGGCCGATCCCGTCAAATGGGGTCGGACCGGCGTCACCGTGACCTGGATCCGCGGTGGTCGAATCAGGAGCACCACCATGACGACCGGGAGCCTTGCGGAGGAAGATCGCGTGCCGGCGGCGCCGGAGCAACCGCGGGAACCATCGGCCAGACCGCGGTCGTGGCGCGGCCGTGCGCACGCGTGGCCGTGGCTGGTCGGCGGCACACTGGTCGACCTCGCCTGTATCACCGTCTTCTGGCTCGTCTTCATCTGGGACGTGCTGGTCAAGCGCACCCACCTCATCCCTTACGACCTGATCGACCAGCACTACATGTTTCAGGACTTCGTCCAGCGCGCACTGCACACCGGCGCCTCACCGCTGTGGACGCCCAACATCCTCAGCGGCTACCCGATCGGGGCCGATCCCCTCACCCAGCTCTTCTACCCGCCCAACCTACTGATGCACGTGCTGGTGCGCGGCACGTTTCTCCCCTACATCGCGGTGGAGTGGCTGGCCGGCCTGCATTTCCTCTGGGCCGCCGTCGGCACTTACTTCCTCGCGCGGGCGCTCACCGGGTCGCGCCCGGGTGCGGTGCTGGCCGCGCTGACCTACGCCTTCGGCTCCTTCTTCGCCTGGCACATCCCGCACCTCAGCCCGATCACTACGCTCAGCTGGCTGCCGTGGATCCTGCTGGCGTACGAGCGTGCGCTGCGCCGGCGCAGCCCGCTCTGGACCGCGCTCGGTGCTGCCGCCTTCGGCTGCATGGCCCTGGCCGGCCACGCACTATCGATGCTCTACGTCGCCTACCTCGTGGCCGCGCTGACCCTCGTCGTGGTGCTGGTATCCGTCCGCCAGGATCGGCGCGTCGCGCTCACTGCCGCGCTGGTCGGTGGAGGCATCCTCACCCTCGGCGTCGGCCTTGCCGCGATCCAGCTTCTCCCCTCCTGGCATCTCAGTAACCTGACCGACCGGGCTGGACTCGACTACCAGGCCGCAACCGGCTCGTCGTTCCTCCCCAGCTGGCTGATCACGGTGGCCATCCCCAACTTCTTCTCCCATTACGGCACGGCCAAGTTCTGGGCGTCGGGCGACATCGCCGAGACCAATGCGTACTTCGGTCTGCTTCCCCTGTTCCTCGGGGCGCTCGCCGTCAGCCGCGGCCGACCCGAGGATCGCCGGGTCACGGCGCTCATCCTGGGCGGCGCGCTCGTCGCGCTCCTCGCCGCGCTCGGTTCGCAGACCTGGTTCTATCGCGTGATCTATGAACTGGTACCCGGCTTCAGCCACGTCCGGCGGCCAGGGGACGCCATCGCCTTCGTGCAGTTCGGCATGGGGCTGCTCGGAGCCTATGGGGTGAAGGTGCTGGTCGGCGCTGAGGGCAGCGGTGAGGTCGGCCAGACGCTGCTGCGCTGGCTGCGCTGGGCGCTGGCCGCTGACCTCGCGCTGCTGTCGGGCTCGGCCATCGCGCTGGCGACCACGGTGGGAGCGCCGACGCAGCCGGTGCTGAGCACGATCACCGACGGGGTCGTCATTGCGGGCGTCGTCCTGCTCGCGGCCTACGTGGCCGTGCGCGCGGGCGTGGACCGGCACATCTCGATGCGCGTCGCCGCCGTGCTGCTGGTGGCGATCGCCGCTGTCGACCTGGGCTCCGCGACCGCGGACAAGGTGACCGGCGCCTTCAAGATGGCGCCGGATGCCTACATCGGCCCGACATGGTCGGGCAACCCGGGCGACCCGATCGTCCCGATGCTGCTGGCCTCCCAGCAGCAGGCCCTGCCGGCACGGTACCGGATGGTACCGCTCAACGCGGGCTCCATCTGGGAGAACGGGCCGCTGGTCTGGACCCTCGACAGCACGTGGGGCTACAGCGTCCTCTGGCCCAGCTACTACCAGCAACTGGCCGACGCGGCGACCGCCAACCCGAGCTCACCGCTGTTCGACCTCCTGAACGCGCGCTACCTGATGCTGCCGGACACGCTCCAGAAGCTCTACCCCGGCATCAGCACCGCCAAGTTCCGACTGGTCCGCGGCGCGCCGCCGGTGGTCTACGAGGACACCACGCCCGGACCGCGCACCTGGGTCGCCGGCCAGGCGGTGCGACAGTCCGCGAGCGGCGTCGTGTCCTACCTGCAGGCGCACCCGTCGACGCTCTGGAGCACCGTCGTGCTGAGTGAGGCTCCACCGCCCGGCTCGACGGTGGGTACCGGCAGCACCGGCACGACAACGATCACCGCGTACCGGAACACCCGGGTCGACATCCGGGCATCACTCTCCGCGCCGGGCTTCGTGGTGCTCGCCGACACCTGGTACCCCGGGTGGTCGGCGTCGATCGACGGACACCCGGCGCACGTCTACCAGGCAGACGGCGCATTCCGGGCGGTCTGGGTGCCGTCAGGCCAGCACCAGATCGTGTATCGCTTCACCATGCCGGGCCTCGCGCACGGCCGTGACCTGACCATCCTCGCAGCGGCGCTGACGGCCCTGCTCGTGCTCGCCGGAGTTGGGTGGGCAGTGTTCGGCATCAGCGCGGTGCGTCGGCGCCGCGCGGGGCCTGCGGCGCGGCGCGTGGCCGGCCGACAGGGTGACGCCGGCGAGGCGAGCGGTATACTGCGCCGGTGACCCGGACTACCGGGAGCAGTCGAAACGGGCCGCGGGCGTGCCCCGGCGGAGGGTGAATGATCCAGGGCAAGCTCTCGGTCGTGCTTCCGGCGCACAATGAGGTCGACAACCTCCCCGGCGTGGTCCAGCGCGCCCTGGCCGTGCTCCCCGAGCTGGTCAACGACTTCGAGCTCGTGGTCGTCGACGACGGCAGCCGCGACGGCACGGCGGAGCTCGCGGACCGGCTGGCCGCGGAGAATCCGCGCATCATCGCCGTCCACCACGAGCGCAACCGGGGCTATGGCGCCGCGCTCACCTCCGGCTTCGCCGCCGCCACCGGCGAGCACATCATGTTCATGGACGCGGACCAGCAGTTCGACCCGGCGGACCTGAGCTACCTGGCACCCTTCGTCGGCGAGTACGACGTGGTGGCGGGCTACCGGCTTCGCCGCCGCGACGCGCTCTACCGACTCGTCTACGCCTGGATGTTCAAGCTGGCCGTCTGGATCCTCTTTGGGATCGGGCTGCGCGACGTCGACTGCGCGTTCAAGGTCTTCCGCGGCGACCTGCTCCGCTCGATGACGCTCACCTCGCCGGGCGCGCTCATCAACACGGAGATCCTGGCGAAGGCGACCCGGGCCGGCGCCACCTGGGTGGAGATCGGTGTCAACCACTATCCCCGGCCGTCCGGCGAGTCGTCGGGTGGCAGCCCACGCGTAGTGTTCCGGGCGATGACGGAGACCATCCGGCTCTGGCTCCGCATGCGGAGCTACATGCCCCCAATCGGCGTCACCTCGGGCTGTCCATCGTGCCGGCGCGCGTTCCCGGTCGCTCCGTTCGTGGCCGGCGCAGCTGCGGTCGTCGTCGCCGTGGGTGGGTTGATCCGCCGGAGGCGGTAAGGTCACCTAACACAGCCCCAGCCGCGCTCGGACCTCGTCCTTGCCGATCCCGGTAATACGTACGCTCTTCTGTCGGCTCCGGGCCCCGCTCGCGATTTCGACGTCGCGCTTCGGCAGGTTGAGGATGCCCGCCAGGTACTCGCAGAGCTCACGGTTGGCGGCACCCTCGACCGGCGCCGCCGCCAGGCGTACTCGCAGCACGCCATCGACCACGCGGTCGAGCTCCGTGCGCCCCGCCCGCGGCACCACGCGCACCGGCACGACCACCCCGTCGGCGGTCTCGCGCAGCGGGAGGCTCATGCGCCGAGGACGATGCGGGGCCGCGCGGTCGCCAGTTGCTTCACCACCTGGCTCAGGTACTCCGACGCGATGACCGGCCGCCCGAGTTGGGACCGCAGGTCGTCGAGGTGCAGGTCGTCCAGAAAGGTCTGGGTCCGCTTCGAGAGCATGTGGTGTGACACGAAGACCGGATCGTCGATCGGATCGTCGCGGAAGGCGTCGGCGACGAGGGAACCGGTCAGGAGACCCGACGCGTTGATCTCCGGCCCGAAGAACTTGTTCACGACGGGCACGACCCGGAGCCGCGTGCCCGCTCGCGCGTTGACCTCGTCGATCAGCCGGCGCATCGTCGGCGCGATCAGCGTGCCGCAGGCGATAGCCGCGGTCGCGCCGCGCACATCCTCCCGCGCGCCCCGCCTAATCAATCGCTCGGCGTCGTCCACGAAGAGCCGGGTGATGCCGATGCCGTCCTCGACCTGGGGAAATCCGTCGTACGTCGACGCCAGCGGCACGTCCCGGCCGACCATCAGGTAGAACTCGTCGCCGAGCTGGAGGAAGGTCTGGCCGCGCTCGGCCCGGAAGCGCTCCTGCCAGCGCTCGGCCTGGGCGATCACCGCCTCCGCCTCAACGGGCGTGTAGCGGCGGACATCGAGCATGGCCTCCGGCAGCGAGCGCATGCAGGTTCGGGACAGCCTGACCCGCCGGCTCTGCCGCTCCTCACCGAACCGCGACAGGCCGACCGGCACGGCAGCGATCGAGCGCAGGTGCGGCCCCAGCGTCAGCAGGTCGCGGATGGTTTGGTCCAGTTCCGGCCCGTCGTTGACGCCCGGGCAGAGCACGAGTTGCGCGTTGTAGTCGATGCCCGCCCGCTCGAGGCGCGCCAGGTGCTCCATGATCAAGGCGGCGCGCGGGTTACCGACGAGCTTGACGCGCAGCTCCGGGTTAGTGGCGTGCACGGAGACGTTGATCGGGCTGATGCGCTGCTCCTCGATGCGCTGCCAGTCTTCCTCGGTGAGGTTGGTCAACGTGATGAAGTTCCCGTAGAGCATCGAGTAGCGGTAGTCGTCGTCCATCACGTAGAGCGAGCGGCGCATCCCCTTTGGCATCTGCTTGATGAAGCAGAAGGGGCACTGGTTGTCGCACAGGTGGATACCGTCGAAGGTCGGGTCGACGAAGGTGACGCCCCAGACCTCCTCGGGCTCTCGCTCGACCTCGTACACCGTCACCTCGGGGCCGCGCTGGACCTCGAGCGACACCGTCTCCGCGTCGGCGAGGAACTGGAAGTCGAGCGGGTCGCGCAGCGCCCGGCCGTTGACGGCCAGGATGCGGTCGCCGGGCCGAAGCTCGAGCTCGTCGGCAAGCGTGCCCGGCGCTATCGTGCCGATGACGCCCGTCTCCCGCGGAGCCTCCACGGCCCGTCGTCTGGAAGCCGTCATGGAATGGTTGCCTCTCCGGGGCCGTGTCTAGCTGATGTCACGTGACCGCCGCGCCGACGCGAGCGCCAGTACCCCGGCCACTCCGGCCACAGCGGCGGTCTCGCTGCGCAGGACGAGCGGTCCGAGCGATGCCGCGCGAGCCCCGGCCGCCACCAGCCGGTACACCTCGTCGTGGGTGAGACCACCCTCGGGGCCGACGATCAGGAGTAATTCCGGCACATCGCGCGGAAGCACGTCGTCCAGCGACGTCCGGTGCTCGTTCTCCCAGCAGACTACGGTTGGCTGGCGGGTGATCTCGCCGATCAACGTTGCCAAACGGCGCGGTTCGTCGATCTCCGGCACGGTCACCCGGCCGCTCTGCTCGGCCGCCTCGATCGCGATGCGCTCCCAGCGCGCCACCCGGCCCGCCGGCTGGCCATCACGAAATGATACCACCGTGCGCTCCGCCAACAGCGGGATGATCCGTGCCACGCCGAGCTCAGTCGCCTTCTGGACCACCCAGTCGAAACGGTCCGCCTTGAGCAGGGATGTGGCGAGCGTGATGGCCGGCACCGGGTCAGGGCGACCCGCCTGCCGCGGGCCAACCGCAACGGTGACCGCGGCAGTGGTTAGCGAGACGATCTTCCCGGGGAACTCCGAACCCCGGCCGTCGAACAGCACGACCGGGTCCCCCGACCGGAGTCGAAGCACGCGGG
>DASSZN010000198.1:0-15893 GCA_035702805.1 Thermomicrobiaceae bacterium
CATCTGATAGGGCGTGAAGTAGGTCGCCTGGAGCGTCGTCGCGGCTCCGGACAGACCGGAGGTTACGTCGCCGACGGTGGAGAGCGCTTTGGAGCTGAAGGTGTTGGCCGGGTCCTGGAGGGCTTGCGTCAAGGCACTCCGGGTGGTGGCCGTGCCGTCGTCCGTGGCCAGGAGTGCTGGTCCCGGAGTCCAGCTCACGTCGAGCTGACTCGCCGCCTGGATCGCCGCCCACTCGTCCGTGGCCACGACCCCGACGAAGTTCCCGTTGGTCACCACCTGAGGGGAACCCGCCAGACCGTCGGGCAACGAAGGCGGGCCCGCCAGCGCGGCGTTGCGCTCCGCCGGCCGCACGACGCGGCCGTGGAGCATGCCGGGGACACCCACGTCCTGGACGTAGGTGAACTCGCCGAAGACCTTCCCGGGGAGGTCTACCCGCGGCACCGACTGCCCGACGACGGTGTAGTCGGACGGGCTCTTGAGCGGGACGGTCGGGTTGAGCGCGAGCTCGATCTGCTGCTGGCTGACCAGCTGGCCATACGTCATCGCACTCGTCATCGACGGGCCGATGCCGATCGAGCCGCCCCGCGCCACCAGCTTCGCGGTCGACACGTTGAGTGCTGCCGCGGCGAGCTTGAGTAGTTCCTGGAAGGCCGTCGCCGCTGCCTGCCGCAGCTGCACGCCCCCGACCTGGATCGTCTGGCTGCCCGCGGTGTAGAACTGGTTCGGCGTCAGCGACGTGTCGCCCTGGACGAAACCGACGACCTGGGAGAAGTCCAGGTAGAGCTCGTCGGCCACGATCTGGCTGAGCGCGGTCTGCACGCCGGTGCCCAGCTCGACCTTCCCGGAGTAGACCGTGACGCCGCCGCTGGCATCGATCACGAGCCAGGCGTCCCCGCTGGCGGTGTCGTCGATCGTCAGCCCGGAGTTCGGCTGGTTGGCGGCGCCCGCCAGTGCCGCGCTGGGCGCGGCCAGCAGGCTCGCGACGGCCGGGGCGAAGCTGAACCCGACCACGAGCGCGCCCGACTTGGTGAGGAACCCTCGCCGGCTGATCTTCTTGTCGAGCATCTACGCCATCTCCTTCGCGGCTTCCTGGATCGCGCTGACGAAACGCACGTGCGCGCCGCATCGGCAGAGGTACGGCGTCGGGGTTTTCGCGTAGTTGTTGAGCGGATCCGCATAGTAGCTGTTTGACAGGAAGTCCTCTACCTCGCCGACCGAGGGAACGGCCGTGTTGCCGACCTTGATTCGCCCGTTGAGCCAGGCGTAGGCGCCCATGATCATCGCGTTGGCGCAGTAGGCACACTGGCCGGCCTGCTGGTCGATGAAGGCCTGCTGCAGCGGGTGCGGCTGCTCAGGGGTCCCGATGCCTTCCAGCGTCGTCACGGAGACCGGGGTATCCGCTGGAGCGTGATACACGGTGGTGATGAGCGCGATGATGGCGTCGAACGTGGCCTGACACGAGCGCGCGACTTCCCCGTTGATCACGACCGAGCAGGCTCCACACTGGCCGAAGCCACAGCCGAACTTGGGGCCTTTCAGTCCGAACTGGTCGCGGAGCACGTAGAGGAGGGGTACTGAGCCATCCGGTACCGTGACCTGCTGCGGCGGATTCCCGTTGAGGGCAATCCGGAGAGTGGCTGGTGTTGGCGATGCCATTAGCAGCTCCTGGGTAAATGCCGATCCAAGGCACACACGTCACCAACCGGGCGCGCCAGTTCGCCCCGTGACGCGGGAGTCGCGCGACAAGTTCAGATCGCCGAACCACTCCTTTCCGCGCGGAGGGCCCTGGAGCCGTTCACGGCGCAACGGACATCAGTTGTTCGGCTCCACGTCGAACCCCAAGAGTTCCCATCAGTCGCTCTGGCGTGGGCGGATCGCGTTGAACGGCGCTGGCGCGAGGGCATACCGGGCACGGGGCGCACGCTCGCGCGGGCGGCGTCCGCTCAGCCGTCGCCCCGCGGCCCGTCGAGCCAGCGGGCCCGGACGTGCACCAACTCCTGGTCCAGCAGCGGGCAGCAGTTGGCAGGTCCGGCTCGCCTGGCTCTTGCTGATCCCATTGATTTCCAGTGCGAGGACTCTAGCGCACCGGTATATGTCTCGTCAAGCTATTTATGTCTCTGTTCGCGGTTAGTAACCCCGTCAAGATGCTCGGCGTCGTCGGCGTTCACTCCCCATGCCTGACTCTGCTCTCCCTGAGCGCCGTCGACGGTCCACCGGGCCGGGTTGTCCCGCGCCGTCCGCCAGAGGCTCAACAGCGACGCCGCTCTTCCGCTCACGGAGTGGTCTCGATGCGCCGACTGTAGCGGAGACGTGGCGCGGGCACATCGTTGGAACTACTTAATTCGTTGGGTCCGGGAACCGGCTTGTCGCCAGGGTGGTAGGTAGAACTACCAGGGTAGCGGTGACACGGGCGCCGGCAGGCAGGCGGGGATGCTGCCCGGTTGACTCCGGTGTACTCTTACGGCATAGCCCGATCATCCCATCCGGTCGGATGAGGAGTGCCATGGACGCGCCACCGCTGGATTCGCCGCAGCCATCTCCTCCGGGCCATCGTCCCCATCACGTCCGGCTGCGGGTGATCCTGGTCACGCTCCTCGGCACGGTCGGCATCTTCACCACCGGGCTGGGTGCCGGGGTGGTCGCCGATCAGGTTCTGTTTCATCCCCCGACCGTCACCGCCGTCGCCTCCAACCAGGTGCCGAGCGTGCTCGGCGAGGCCTGGAATATCATCCACGACCACTTCGTCCAGCAGTCCAAGATCAACGACCAGCAGATGACCGCGGCCGCCATCACCGCCATGCTCAACACCCTGGGCGACCAGGGGCACACTCGCTACCTGACGCCGTCGGAGGTGACCCAGAACACCCAGAGCCTGTCCGGCAGCTACGTCGGCGTCGGGATCCAGATCCAGGCCGAGAACAACGGCATCGTGGTAACGGCGCCGATCGACGGCTCGTCGGCGCAGAAGGCCGGCGTCAAGGCGGGCGACGTCCTCATCGCCATCGACGGTCAGAAGGTCGCCGGGATGACCCTCGACCAGACGGTCCAACTGGTGCGCGGGCCGGAGGGGAGCTTCGTCACCCTCACCTTCCAGCGGCCGGGCCAGACCGCGCCGCTCACCTTCCACCTGCAGCGGACCAAGCTGGCGGTGCTGTCGGTCGACTGGGCCATGCTGCCCGGCCAGATCGCCGACATCCATATCAGCCAGTTCGCCCAGGGCGCCAGCACCCAGCTGGCGGCCGATCTGCTGGCGGCCCAGAACGCGGGCGCGCGGGGGATCGTGCTCGACCTGCGCGACGATCCGGGTGGCCTGGTCAGCGAGGCGATGGGCGTGGCCTCCGAGTTCCTCCCGGCCGGGTCGCCCGTCTACATCTCCCAGGTGCGGGACGGGTCCCAGACCACCCACCGGGCCGAGGCGGACGTGACCCGGACCAACCTGCCCGTGGTGGTCCTGGTCAACAAGGGGACCGCCTCCGCCTCCGAGATCGTCTCCGGAGCGCTGCAGCAGGACCACCGGGCGCAGGTGGTGGGGGAGCCGACCTACGGGACCGGCACCGTCCTCTCCCAGTACGGCTTGAGCGACGGGTCGGCCATCCTGCTCGGCACCGAGCTCTGGCTGACCCCGTCGGGCACGCTGATCAAGGGCCACGGCATCACCCCGAACTACACCGTCGCCGTGCCTCAGGGCGACCAGACGTACACGCCGGTTACCCACGGGATCGTCTCGACGACCGCGGTGGCGCAGGACCCGCAGCTGCAGGCCGGCCTCGACGTGCTCGACGGCCGCCCGGTCCCCGGTCAGTTGCCACCCGGCGGCGACTGCCTCCTCTGCCGGTGAGCGGCGGCGCCGACCACGCGCCGGCTCGTGACGGCCGGAGGGGTAGCGGGTGACGGCTGGGCGTTGCTCCGGGCCCGCGTCGCCGGACCTGCTGGCCGGAATCGAGCTGTTCAACCGGCGGGAGTTCTTCGCCTGCCACGAGGTCCTCGAGGAGCTCTGGCGGGCCGAACCGGACCCGGTGCGCCGGCTCTACCAGGGGATCCTCCAGATTGGCGTCGGCTTCTACCACCTAGGCCGCGGCAACCGCGTGGGCGCGCTCCGGCAACTCGACAAGGGCATCTCGCGGGTCGAGGTCTTCCTCCCGCGCTGCCTGGGCGTCGACACGGCTGGGCTCGTCTCGGGGGCGCGGGCCTGCCGGGAGTTGGTGGCGGCGCTCGGCCCGGACGCCCTCGCGCGCTTCGACTGGTCGCGCGTCCCGATCATCGCCGTCGACCACCCGGCACAGCCCTGACCGATCCGGCGCGGCGCATCAGGCGCGGAGCCCATTCCGGGGAACTCTGGCCGTCCCTGGCGTGCCCTCCAGCGCGGTCAAATCTGCCGGTCCAGCGCTGCTCTCGGGAGGCCGGTGACAGGCTGTCGAAAATTGCCCGGCCGGGGGGCTTGACAGCGGCGCAAGCGTACGTACAATACGGAGCTAGAGGTGTACGTACAAGGCGTCCGGAGAGGAGCGGCGATGGGACGCACGAGCCGGCACCGACCGAAGCGGCGGATGACGCTGACGGGTCGCTGCCGGGGCCGTGACGCTCGACTGAGCCGCCCGGAGCTGCTCCATCGTTACACCCGACCGCTCCCGGTGGAAGGGTTCCCGAGTTTTCGCTCCGACTATGCGATCGGGTGCCCGGTTAGCCAGGAGTGGTTGCTCGCCAACAGCCGGCGTCTCGTGCGCAGCGCCGGGCCGCGCTGGTCGAGCTGACACACGACCATATCTTCCCTCCCTCCCTGTACCCGGGGCCGTCACTGACGGCCCCTCTTTCTTGTGTGCCCGCGGCTGGTGGCTTTGTCCGGCGGTGCGGGATGCGCGATGATCGTCGCGTTGGCCCGCCGTCAGCTCGGGCGGTCGCGGCCCGCCGCCCCAGAGGGAGGTCGCCGATGTCCGCGCCGTCCGACGACGTCGCCCGCCAGCTGGTCGCCCGGGGGTTCCACGTGACCTACCGCTCCACCGCCATCCGCATCCTCGCGCACCCGGACCTGCCCGGCGTAGCGGTGCGCCTCGGTACCGTCTCCCTCGTCGTCGAACGGGACGGCCATGAGGTCTACCGCGCGCCGCTTGCCCGATTCGACCTCGACGCGGCCCTCTCCCGGATCACTGCCTCCGGGCATTCGTAAACCGATCGGCTACTAAAGACGTAGAATGCAGGGTGGAACACGCCACCCCAGGACCCCGCAACCTCGCCCGAGAGGAGACCTCCATGAACCCCGGCGCCCCGTCGCGCTCCGCCTTCTCCACCGGTGCCCTGGCGGCCCTGCTGGTCGCGGTCGTGATGCTCGTGCTCGCCGCCCTGGCCGGCGCGCCGGTCGGGCCGCAGCTCGTCGCCGACCGGCTGACGGCGCTGGTGCCGGTCAACATCTTCTCCTCGGTGCTCTCGGGCCTCGAGTCGGCCGCCAAACCGATGGTCTTCGGCGGCGTGGTGATCGGCCAGATCCTCCTCGGCGGGCTGCTGGGCCTGGCCGCGGCCGCCGGGGTGCGGCGCGGCCTCTCGCTGCCGGCCGTCTTCGGCGGGCTGGTCGCGGCGGTTTGGGTGCTGCTGGCCCTGGTCATCGCCCCGATCGGCGGTATCGGCGTGGCCGGCGTGGGCTCGTCGGGCGGCGCGGGGGTCACCGTGATCGGCGACGCGATCGACGCCGTGGTCTTCGCCGGGGTCGTCGCGCTCGGCCTGAGCTCGTCGGCCGAGCCGGCCGCGGTCGACGCGGGGCGACGCACGTTGCTCCGGGTGGCGGCGTTCGGGGTGCCCGGCGCGCTGGCGGCGGCTTACCTGGCGCGCTTCGGCGTGTCGCTGGCGGAGAAGAGCGGCGTGACGCCGTCCACCAACTCAAGCGGTAAGCTCGTCTCCCCGATCACGCCGGCGTCCACCTTCTACGTCGTCTCCAAGAACTTCGTCGACCCGACCGTCTCCCTCAACGGCTGGAGCCTCGGCGTCAGCGGCAAGGTCAGCCACCCGCAGATCTTCCAGTACCAGCAGTTGCGGGCGCGCCCGGCGGTGAACCGGGTGACGACCCTGGAGTGCATCAGCAACGACGTCGGCGGCGACTACATCAGCACCGGCCAGTGGACCGGCTTCGCCCTGCGCGACCTGCTCGCCGAGGTCGGGCTGCAGCCGAGCGCGACGCACCTAGTCATGCGCGCGGCGGACGACTACTCCGACTCGATCCCACTGGCGGCCGCGATGCACCCGTACACCATGCTGGTCTACGACCTCAACGGCGCGCCGCTGCCCAACGAGCACGGCTACCCGCTACGCATGATCGTGCCGGGCATCTTCGGCATGAAGAACGTCAAGTGGCTCAAGAGCATCGAGGCGATCACGACGGACTACTCGGGGTACTGGCAGCAGCGCGGCTGGAGCAACGTGGCCACTGTCCAAACGATGTCGCGCATCGACGTGCCGTACGACGGCAACCCGATCACCGCCGGCACGCCGACGCTGGTCGGGGGCATCGCCTTCGCCGGCGACCGCGGCATCTCCCGCGTGGAGGTGTCGACCGACGGTGGCCATACCTGGAGCCGCGCCGACATCCAGCCGCCGCCCTCCTCGCTGACCTGGGTCATCTGGACGCGGACGTGGACGCCGGCGAAGGCGGGGAGCTACACCCTGATGGTGCGGGCCTGGGACGGCAAGGGTGTGCCCCAGACCACGACCTCGCAGCCCCCGCTGCCGAACGGCGCCACCGGCCTGGACAGCATCCAGGTCTCGGTCGTGGCGGCGCGGGCGTAGGTCCCGGCCCGTTCCCCGCCCGGCCGGATCGGCCTCACTCCCACTGGAAAGTACGGCTGGCCACGACCAGGGCCAGCACCCCCCAGCCGGCCAGGATCGCCAGGCTTAGCCACGGCAGCGCCGGGGTGCTCGACAGAGTCGCGCGGAGTGCGTCGGCGAAGGCCGCCGATGGCAGCAGTTGCCCGACGATCGCGAGTGGCCCGGGGAGCTTGTCGACCGGCCAGACGATGCCGCCCACCAGCAGGAAGAGGAGATACAGGGCGTTGGCGCCGGCCAGCGTCGTCTCGGCGCGCAGCGCGCCGGCCATCATCAGGCCGATGCCGGAGAAGACGACCGTGCCCAGGATCAGGGCGAGGATCGCCGCGGCGAAGGCACCGGTCGGGCGCCAGCCGTAGGCCCCCATCGCGATCGCGACCAGCAGGACGATCTCGACCAGCTCGATCGCGATGACGGCGATCACCTTGGCCCCGAGCAGGGTTGGGCGTGACAGCGGGGTACTGCCCAGCCGCTTGAGCACGCCGTAGCTGCGCTCGTAGGCGGTACGGATGCTCAGGCTGACCAGTCCGGTGGACATCACCGCCAGGGCCAGCATGCCCGGCAGCAGGAAGTCGATCGGTCGGGTGTAGGTGTTCGGCTTGAGCCCGATCGCGGCGAAGAAGACCAGCAGCACGACCGGGACGACCATCGTGATCAGGACACCCTCGCCGCGGCGAAGGGTCAGGCGCATCTCCATGCGCGTCTGGGCGAGCAGGCTACCCATGCGTGTCGATTCCCTCCCGGATCACTCGCGAAGTTCGTGGCCGGTCAGCCGCAGGAACACCTCCTCCAGCGACTCGTGACCGATGCGCAGGTCGTTGATCAGGATCCCGGCGTCCCGTGCCCAGGTGGTGAGCTCCACCAGCAGGTCCGCCGGGTGGCCGGTCGCGACGACGTAGAACCCGGGGCGCTCCTCGCGCGCCTCCTGGACGGACGGCAGCCGGCGCAGCTGCGCGCGGTCGAGGCCCGGCGGGCCGGTGAACTGGAGCTCCTCGGCGTTGGCCTGGGTCAGGACTCGCGGGTCCTCCAGGGCCAGCAGCCGGCCGTGGTCGATGATCGCCACCCGGTCGGCCAGCCGCTCCGCCTCCTCCATGAAGTGGGTCGTCAGGAGCACCGTGAGGCCGCGATCCCGCAGCGACTGGACGATCTCCCAGGTCAGGTGGCGGGCCTGCGGGTCCATGGCGGTGGTTGGCTCGTCGAGGAAGAGGAGGTCGGGTTTGCCGATCAGGGCGGCGGCCAGGGCCAGGCGCCGCTGCTGGCCACCCGAGAGCTGGCGGTAGCGGACCCCGGCCGAGTCCTGCAGGCCGACGAGCTCGAGCAGTGCGGCCGGACTCTCGGGGTCCCGGTAGAAGGTGCGGAAGAGGTCCAGCAGCTCGGCCGCGGTCACCGTCGGGTAGATGCCGGCCGCCTGCAGCATGACGCCGATGTGCTGCTTGATCTCGGCGGCGTTCCGCTGCGGGTCGAGCCCGAGCACGCGGATCTCGCCGCCGTCGGCGACGCGATATCCCTCGAGGATCTCGACGGTGGTCGTCTTGCCGGCGCCATTGGGGCCGAGCAGGGCGAAGATCTCGCCGCGGCGCACGCTGAAGCTCAGGTCGTCGACGGCGCGCTTTCCGGCGTAGCTCTTGACCAGGTGGCGCACGTCGATCGCCACGTCGCTCGTGTTCGTGGTCGTCCTCCCACCACTGATGGCCGGTGGACCGTGTCGGGGGTCATGCCCATCCAACGGACAAGGATACGACGCCGCTCAAGGCGCGGGCGGGCCGTAACGCGCCTGAGACACGGCGAACATAGCTGCCACACCTTTGTAACATCGCGCGGCCTACGCTGGGCTCCGGGTGCCGGGCGGCGGATACCGGGTTCGATCCTGTCCTGCCCTCCTGGACTGGGTCGTCCGTGTGCCCGTCAGTCTTCACAGCTGCGCCGGCACGACCCGACGGACACCGCACAGCGGGGAGGCCCCGATGAGCTTTGACGACGGGCTGGCTATTGCCCTCCGTGCCCTGGCGACCAACAAGCTCCGCACGTTCCTCACCCTGCTCGGCGTCGTCATCGGCGTCGGCGCGGTGATCGCGCTGGTGGCGGTCGGACAGGGTACCCAGAATCAGGTGACCGCGCGCATCGCCGGCCTGGGTGCCAACCTGCTCTACGTGCGCCCCGGCGCCCAGAGCGAGGGCGGCGTTGCCTCGTCGGCCGGCACGGCCGGTACCCTGACGATGTCCGACGCCCAATCCATCAGCGACAACGTGTCGGGAGTCGTCAACGTGGTGCCCGAGTCGCAGTCCCGCGTCCAGCTCATCTACCAGAGCACCAACACCAACACCCAGGCCGTCGGCACGACGCCGAACTACACCGACGCGATGAACTGGCCGGTCTCCGACGGTACCTTCTTCACCGACCAGGACGTCACCGCGGCCAACCCGGTGATTGCCCTCGGTGCCACCATCGCCCAGAACCTGTTCGGCAGCGCCGAGCCGGTTGGCCAGGTCGTACGCGTCAGCGTCGGCAACGTGGGGCTGCCCTTTCAGGTCGTGGCGGTCATGCAGGCGAAGGGCGGCAGCGGCTTCGGCAATCAGGACGACCAGGTGCTGATGCCGATCACGACCTTGAGCCAGCGCATCCAGTCCGCCCGGACCTCCGGCGGCAGCGCGCAGGTCTCGACGATTGCCATCCAGGTCGCGAGCAAGAACGAGATCGCCAGCGTCACCCAGCAGGTGACCGCCCTGCTCACCCAGCTCCACAACGTGTCGACGCCGGACTTCACGGTGCAGAGCCAGGAATCGACCATCGCCGCGGTGACCAGTTCGGCGCAGTCCTTCACGTTCCTGCTCGGGAGCGTGGCCGGTATCTCCCTGCTGGTCGGCGGCATCGGGATCATGAACATCATGTTGGTGTCGGTGACCGAGCGGACGCACGAGATCGGCGTCCGCAAGGCGGTGGGGGCGCGGCGGCAGGACATCCTGACGCAGTTCCTGATCGAGGCGGTGACGGTGAGCTTGATCGGCGGCGGGCTGGGGGTGCTGGCCGGGGTCGGCGCGGCCCGACTCGCCAACGGCCGCTCGTTGGGCGGCACGACCTTCGCCACCGCGATCTCACCCCAGTCGATCGTGCTGGCGTTCGCGGTGTCGGCGGCGATCGGCGTCTTCTTCGGGCTGTACCCGGCGATGCGGGCCGCGTCGCTCAACCCCATCGAGGCACTGCGCTACGAGTGAGTTGCTCGGACGGCCCACCGGCCGCGGAGGTGGATCGAGATGCGAAGCCCTTTTACCCGTGCCCTGATCGCGATCGTCGTGCTCGGCCTGTGCGTGGGGGCCGCGTTCGGCACGGGCATGGCCTACCAGCGTGCGACCGGGTCGAAGACAACCACTGCCACGACGACCACCCAGGCTGGCGCCGCCCGCACACCGGAGACGGCCGGCGTCGCGACGTCGACGGCGGAGGCCGCCGCGGTCGGCACACCGTCGGCCGGGGTGCCAGCCCGCGCGGGCGGCTACACCGCCGGAACGATCCAGACGGTGAGCGGCACGACCATGACGATCACTACCGCGGCGGGCACGCAACTGACCGTGACGCTCTCCCCGACGACACGCATCGGCGCGGCCGCGACCGGTGACCAGTCGGTGCTCACGGCCGGCACCGCGGTGCTGATCAGCGGGGCGCGCGACTCCAGCGGCACCCTCCAGGCAACGGCCGTCGTCACGCTGCCGAGCGGGTTCCTGCCCGGAGAGTAGTCTGCCGAGGACGAGCCGCCTTGCGACGACTTCCTCACCTCGCTCGTGGTGCCGCGACCCGCCCGCTGTCCCATCGGCCAGTCGCCGCCGGAATAGCTCTGCCGTACGATGGTTTCGGGAACGACCGAAACCGGAGGCGGTCGTGGCGAGCGTGGACGAGATCTTTCGGGCGCTGAGCGACCCGACACGGCGGGAGATCCTGCGGCTGCTGCGCGGGGGCGACCTGACCGCGGGCGAGATCGCCGGGCATTTCCCCCAGGCGCGCTCGACCCTCTCGGAGCACCTGGGGGTGCTGCGGACGGCGGGGCTGGTGGTGACGGCGCGGCGCGGCTCGGTGGTGGTGTACAGCCTCCACGTCGCCGCGTACGAGGAGCTGGTGGCGGTAGTCATGGACGCGCTCGGCGTCGGCGTCGATCACGCCGGGTGAACGAAAGAGGTGATGGGTGTGCAGGGCCCGCAAGGAACCCGGCTCGACCCGCGGCTGGAGGTGCCGCAGTGGCTGCTGATCGCGGCGATGTGGCTGCTGGCCGCGCTCGAGTGGCCGTCGGCGCCGGAGCGCATCCCGATCCACTGGAATGCCGAAGGGCAGGTGAACGGCTACGGCGGGAAGGTCGAGGGACTGCTCCTACTGCCGGCGATGACGCTCGGGATCTACCTGCTGCTGCTCTTCCTGCCGCGGATCGACCCCGGCCGCGCCAACTACGCCCAGTTCTGGGGGGCGTACGGCGTCATCCGGCTGGCGGTCGTGGCGCTGATGGCCGGGATCTACGCGGTGACCGTGCTCTGGGTCCGGGGCACGCACCTCGACATCTCGTCAATCGTGCCGATCGCGGTGGGCGTCCTCTTCGTGGTGCTGGGCAGCCTGATGGGTAAGCTGCGGCCGAACTGGTTCGCCGGCATCCGCACGCCCTGGACGCTCTCCAGCACGCGCTCCTGGATCAACACGCACCGGCTAGGTGGCTGGGTCTTCCTGGCGCTCGGCCTGCTCCTGATCGTGACCGGGTTCCTGCACGGCGCCTGGTTCTTCGCGGTGTTCATGGGGGCGCTGGCGGCATCGGTCGTGTTGCTGGTGGCCTACTCCTACGTCGAGTGGCGGCACGACCCGAACAAGATGCCGCCCGGCGGGACGCTGCCCGGCTGACGGGACACGAGATGCGGCCGCATGCCCGCCGGCAGGAACCGACGAGCCCCAGCACCCGCATCGGTGCCGGAACTCGCCTCGCGACAGCACGGGCCGCGGCGGCCCCGGGCGCGGTCAGGCCGGCTGGGCGCGGGACTTGCCGCGTCGCGGTACGTGAGTTACGCGGCGCGGCCAGGGCTCGACCGGGTAGTGGAGGATCTCCTGGGGTTCGATGGGATCCTCCGCCAAGCGCAGGCGCCGGTTGAGGGCGCTCAGTTCCAGGCGGCGGCGCTGCCAGAGCTGGACGAGCTGCTGCTCGATCTCATGGAGGCGCTGCCGGGAGATGGCATCCTGCGCCCGCTGCCGGGGCGTCCGGAGCAGCTGCCGCCGCTCCTCGTTGAGCACGTTGATGGCGTCGATGGTCTCGGACTCGAGGCCATGCGTCCCGATCTCCAGCATCGTATCCCTGTCCCTTTGTCGCTGGCTGGGCCGGGCCGACGCTACCCCGACGGTCCGGCCGGCCCCGGCGCTCGCGGCCGAGGCGACCGCCTCCGGCGAACTCCCTCACCGTCCTCCCCCTCGCGCCCCGACTGTAGCCGCGACACTGTCACAGATGCGCAAATTCGGGCGGGCCAAAGTCGCAGAGTCGTGTCAACTGGCGGTCTCGGGCGGGGGATTGGCGCGTGGTAGAGTACCCCTGCTGGGGGAGCGCGCGGGCGCTGAGAGGGTGGCACGCGAGCACGGCTACCGACCCCTCGAACCTGACCCGGGTCATGCCGGCGTAGGGAAGCAGCGTCCCCGGGGCAGGTATCGGCCCGCGCTCCCGACCGGCGCGGGTCGTTGCGTGCGGGGAGGGCCGTGGTGGACCGGGACGTTCGCGAGCAGGAGTTGCCCGAGGTCGGCAAAATCTCGCCCGACATCTTTCAGCAGATCATCAAGCCGCGGCTGGGCGCGGTCGACCCGCGGGTGCTGGTCGGCCCGCAGCACGGCGTCGACGTCGGCATCGTCGACCTCGGCGGCGGCCAGGTGATGGCGATCAGCACCGACCCCTTCTTCATCGTCCCCGACTACGGCTGGCAGCGCGCGGGCTGGTTCGCGGTCAACATCCTGGCCTCGGACGCGGCGACCTCCGGACTCCGGCCGGTCTACCTGACGGTAGACCTCAACCTGCCGCGCTCGATGACGCGCGACGAGCTCGACGCGATGTGGTCCGCGGTGGACGGTGCCTGCCGCGAGCTGGGCATGGCGATCGTGACCGGGCACACCGCGCGCTACGACGGCTGTAACTACCCGATGGTCGGCGGGGCGACGGTGATCAGCATGGGCGCGCGCGACGCCTACGTGACGCCCAACGGGGCGCGCGTCGGCGACGCCGTGATCGTGACCAAGGGGGCGGCGATCGAGGCGACCGGCCTCTTCGGCGTCACCTTCCCCGGGCGGATCGCCGCCCAGCTCGGCGGCGACGTGGCGCGGGCCGCCGAGGGGCTCTTCTACCAGATGACGGTGGTCAAGGACGCCATGACCGCGGTCTCGGTCGGCGTGCGCGAGCGAGGCGTGACCGCCATGCACGACGCCACCGAGTGCGGCGTCTGGGGCGGGCTGTCGGAGATCGCCGAGGCCTCCGGGGTGGGGTTGGAGATCGATCAGGCCGCGGTGCCCGTCCGGCCGGAGGTGCGCGCCATCTGCGACCGCTTCGGCATGGATCCCTACACGGCCATCAGCGAGGGGACGCTCCTCCTGACCTGCCGGCCCGCGGCCGCCGGAGAGGTGCTGGGGCGCCTCTCGGACGCCGGGATCGAGGCGAGCCGGATCGGCGACGTGGTGCCGGCCGAGCGGGGCGTGCGCCTGGTCGAGGGAGGCCGCGAGCGCGTGCTGGAGCACCCGCGGGTCGACCCCTTCTGGGAGGCGTACGGCAAGGCGCTCGCCGAGGGTGCCGGTTAGGTCGCGGCGCCGTGGGCGCCCACGCGCCCCGGCTGCTGCGCGAGCGAGAGGTGGCGCGGGCGCTGGTGCGCGGCACCGAGGTAAACGCGCCCGCGCTCCACGCGTCGCTCGGCTTCGCTCCGGGTCGACGCCGCTTGTCCCTCACCCGGACGCCGGATGACCGACCCATCTGCGATCAGTCGATCGCGTAGTCCAGCGTGTAGCTCGCCTGCTCCTCGCCATGGCGCGCGACGAAGCCCCCCTCGCCGCGCAGGCCGCGCAGGTCCTCCGTGCCGGAGCCCGGCACGATCGTCCAGTGCGCCTCGGCCACGCCCTCCTTGAAGGTACCCTCGTGGCGCAGCACGAAGCTCCCGGCGCGGTTGCCGATCCGGCCGTCGACTCGCTCCAGGCCGGTGAATGGGACCGAGCCGTCCTCGCGGTAGACCATGACGTACTCGAGGGTGCCGGTCCCCTCGATGTCGCCGCTGAAGGTGTTGGTGACGTGGGCACGGGTCAGCTTCGGCTCCCCGGTAATCCCCTCGAAATCGTGCTCGTCCCAGGTCTGCCCGACGTAGCCGCCGGTCGCGGTCGTGCTCATGCGTTCTCCTCTCGAGTGTCCAGCGGTCTCCCCAGCGGTCCGGCCGGCCTCGCTGGCCCGAACCGCCCGGCCATCGTATCCTCGATACCTGTCAGGGTGTGTCAGGCATGGAGGGCGAGTGCGGGCGAGCCGGCTGCTGTCGATTCTGCTCCTGCTGCAGACGCGCGGTTGCGTCACCGCGCGCGAGCTGGCGGCGGAGCTGGAGGTCTCGCCGCGCACGGTCTACCGCGACGTGGAGTCGCTGGCGGCGGCCGGCGTGCCGGTCTACGCCGAGCGCGGCCCGGCCGGCGGCTACCGGCTGCTCGACGGCTACCGGACGCGGCTGACCGGGCTGACGGCCGACGAGGCCGGCACCCTCTTCCTGGCGGGCGTGCCCGGCCCGGCCGGCGAGCTGGGGCTGGGGGCGGAACTGGCCGCGGCCCAGCTCAAGCTGCTGGCGGCCCTGCCGGCCGACCTCGCCGCCCGTGCCGGCCGGGTGCGCGAGCGCTTCCACCTGGATGCGCCGGGCTGGTTCCGCGATGACGAGCCGGCCCCCTACCTGGGCGCGCTGGCAGACGCGGTCTGGAACCAGTGCCCGGTGCGCGTGCGCTACCAGCGCTGGGACCTCCAGACGGTGGTCGAGCGGACGCTCGAGCCGCTGGGGCTGGTGCTGAAGGCCGGGCTCTGGTACCTGGTGACGCGCGCGGACGGCGAGTCGCGGGTGTACCGCGTCGGGCGGGTGCTCGCGCTGGAGCCGCTGCCCGGGCACTTCGAGCGGCCCGACGGCTTCGACCTGGCGTCCTACTGGGCGGCCTGGTCGGCGCGCTTCGAGGCCAGCCTCTACCGCGGTGAGGTGCTGGTGCGGCTCTCGCCGCGCGGGCGGGAACTGCTGCCCTACCTGCTGGCGCCGGCCATCGTGCGGGGCGCCACGTTGCACACTGAGGAGCCGGATGCGGCGGGGTGGATTCGGGCGACGCTGCCGATCGAGTCGCCGGACCACGCGCTCGCGGACCTGCTGCGGTTGGGGCCGGAGGTCGAGTTGCTGGAGCCGGCCGAGCTGCGCCGCCGCATGGCCGAGGCCGCGCGGGTGCTAGCCGGGCTCTATGCCGCCGGCGGTGAGTCCGGCTGACCGACGCAGCCGGGTCGCCCTATGTCGGGGCAGGTTTGAACCCTGCCCGCGCTTTCGCTGCGAGAGCGCCGCGGCCGGCCGGATCCGGATATGGATGAGCGTCCACGGATGCCGGGCAGCCGGCGCCGGAGGGGATCCACCCCTGGGTCGCCGAGGCGGCGGAGCGGGTGCGGTTCGGCGTCGTGATCGACGCGCAGGCCCCCGACGGCGTGCGGGCGTTCGCGGCCCGGGCCGAAGCGCTCGGCTTCGATTCGCTCTGGGCGTCGGACCATCCGCTGATCAGCGGCGTGGGCTGCTTCTCGGCGCTCACGCTCGCGGCCGGGACGACCCGCGCCGTCCGGTTGGGCACGTGCGTGGCCTGCGTCTACTACTGGAACCCGGTCGTGCTGGCGCGGGCGGCCGCCGACGTCGACCGGGTCTCGGGCGGCCGGCTGGTGCTTGGGCTGGGCAGAGGCGACCACCCGCGCGAGTTCGCCTGGCTGGGACTGCGCTTCCCGCCGGCCCGGGAGCGGGCGCGGGCACTCGCCGAGGCGCTGCGGATCGTCCGACCGCTGCTGGCCGGGGAAACGGTGACGGTCGAGGGGCAGCAGTTCCGCGCGGAGGGTGCGG
>DASSZN010000225.1:0-15135 GCA_035702805.1 Thermomicrobiaceae bacterium
GCACCCGGGAGATGGTCATGTGACGGGTGAGGTGGTAGGTCCCGGCGTGGAACTGCCGGCTGGCCAGCTGCAGCCGGGCCAGCACGGAGAACGCGGTGGCGGAGCGGATCACCCGCGCCCGCACCAGCGCCGCCGCGATCCTGGAGGAGGGCTCGTTGCGCAGCACCTGGATCGTGACCGTCCCGGTCGCGACGGCCGTGCGCTGCACGGCGTCGAAGACCGCGCGGCCCGCCAGCGCGACGGCGACCGCGAGCGCCACGATGGCGGCAGACTTCAGCAGCTGGACCTCAAAGTGGAGCACGACCGCACCCCCACGGACTGATGTACCGAATGCGTCGCCGGGTCCCCGAGCAGGCCCCGTGCCAGGAGGGGCGCGAGCATCCGCGCCGGCATGCGCGAGTCGCACGGACGGGACCTCGCCGGAGTCTCTGGCGCGGCGGGGATGAGCGGGGGTGGGGGAACCGCGTGGCGAGGTGTCACGCGTGCCGGTCCGCCACGCCGCGCCAATTGTCGCGCGTTTGGCACGACCCCGCGTTGGTTGCGACCATCCCGTGACGACGCGCGGCGTACGGTACGCGTGAGCCCTCGCGCGAGGGCCCAGGGTTGCGTGAGCACGGAGCTCGCGCGGGCCCGCGGCGCGCACGGGGCCGGGTCAGGATCGGAACCATCGCGATGTCCAGGTCCGTGAGGCTCCCGCCACCCCGCGTCGCCGACCCCGCCGCGCCCGAGACGTCGCCGGTCGGCGCGCCGACGGTAGAGGTCGGTCGCCCGGCCCGGCGCTTCTCCGACGCCATCGTGCCGTGACGGCGACCGGGGCGCCGCCATGGGCTCGCGTACATCCGGGCAGGGAGGTTCGATGATGGAGACCGCAATCGCCTCGGTGGTGGTGCCGCTCGACGGGTCGCCCCTGGCGGCGCAGGCGCTGCCGATCGCCGCGGCCGTCGCCGGCCGGGCGGGCTGCCCGCTCCACCTGGTGCGCGTGCTCGACCACGGCGTGCCGGCCGAGACGGAGCGGCGCGCCGAGCAGGCGCTGCAGGAGACCGCGGCCGGTCTCGGCGCCGACGCCCAGCCTCAGCTGCACCTGCGGCTGGGCGAGGCGGCGGACCAGATCCTGGCCCAGGCGGCCGCCCTGCCGGACCCGCTCGTCATCATGACGACGCACGGCCGGACCGGGATCGGCCGCTGGGCCTTCGGCAGCGTCGCCGACCGGGTCGTCCGCGGCGGCGAGGCTCCCGTCCTCCTCTTGCGCTCCGGGCTCGCGCCGGCCGAGATCACGCCGCCCTTCCGGACCGTGCTGGTGCCGCTCGACGGCTCGGCACTGGCCGAGGCGGCGCTGCCCCAGGCGCGGGCGCTGGCCCGCCTCTTCGCCGCCGAGCTGCACCTGGTGCGCGTCGCCGAGACGGCGCGCCTCTTCATGGCGCCGGGCATGGACGCCGGCCTGTTGGCCACCGACCTGACCCAGCAGCTGGTGGACGAACTGGAGCGGGAGGCGCGGGACTACCTCGAGCCGGTCGCGGCGCGGACCCGCGCCGACGGCCTGACGGTCGTCTCCGCGGTGGTGGACGGCATCCCGGTAGAGGCACTGCTGGCCTACGCCTCCACCCACGCCGTCGACCTGATCGTGCTGGCCACCCACGGCCGGGGCGGCTTCAACCGCCTGGTGCTCGGCAGCGTCGCCGAGCGCCTGCTGCGTCTGGCCCCCACGCCGGTCCTGATGGTACCGGCGGCCGCGCTCGACGAGGTGCCGCTGGCGGAGGCCGGCGGGGCGGCGGAAGGGTAAGGCTGCCATGGGAACCTGGGGCGTCATCCTGCTGATCGGCGGGGCGCTCGCGGTGGGGCTGCTGGCCGACCGCGTGATCGACGGCGCGGTCGACCGCGACTGGCCGCTCTGCGCGCTCGCCGCCGGGATCGGCGCCTACGTCGGCAGCGAGTACCTGGGGCCGCTCAGCAACTGGGGGCCCGCCGCCGACGGGCTGCGGATCGTGCCGGCGCTGCTGGGCGCGTTCACCATCGGCGTGGTCATCGACGCCGTGCTGGGACGCCTGCTCCACGCGCGCCGGTCGGCCTGAGACGCCGTGGGCGAGGAGGTTCGGCGATGACTGCGTCGATCAAGCTCGGCTCCTTCCGGGGCATCGAGATCGGCGTCCACTGGTCCTGGCTGATCGTGTTCGGCCTGCTGACCTGGTCGCTCGCGGACGGCATGTTGCCCGCGTACGACCCGGGCTGGTCGACCGCCGCCTACTGGGTCGTCGCGGCCGTGGCCAGCCTGCTCCTGTTCGCCTCGGTGGTGGCCCACGAGCTGGGCCACTCCGTCGTCGCCCTGTCCCGGGGCGTGCCGGTCAAGAGCATCACCCTGTTCATCTTCGGCGGCGTCGCCGCGATCGGCAAGGAGCCGGAGAGCGCGGGCGACGAGTTCAAGATCGCCATCGCCGGACCGGCCGTCAGCCTGGCCATCGGGGTCATCTCGCTGCTGCTCTGGGCCATCCTGAGCCCGGTCAGCGACTACCTCGGCGCGGTCGTCGGCTACCTGGGCCTCACCAACCTCCTGCTGGTCGCCTTCAACCTGATCCCCGGCTACCCGTTGGACGGCGGGCGCGTCTTCCGCGCGATCGCCTGGCGCGTCACCGGCAGCGCGGAGCGGGCCACCCAGATCGCCGCCACGGTCGGCGTCGGCATCGGCATGCTCTTCCTGCTCGGGGGCATCGTGCTGGCGCTGTTCGTGAACGTCGTCAGCGGGATCTGGCTGGCGGCGATCGGCTGGTTCCTCGAGAGCGCCGCGCGGCAGTCGACCGCGCAGGTCGGCCTCGAGCGTGCCCTGGCGGGCGTGCGCGTCGCCACGCTGATGGACCCC
Source organism: Thermomicrobiaceae bacterium (assembly GCA_035702805.1). Taxonomy (GTDB): domain Bacteria; phylum Chloroflexota; class Chloroflexia; order Thermomicrobiales; family Thermomicrobiaceae; genus DASSZN01. Next base: position 2,852 of record DASSZN010000225.1, read on the forward strand.
CAGCCGGTGGTGGTCGCGCCCGGGCTGGCGCTCGACGAGATGGTCGACCACTACGTGCTGGCGCGCAGCGCCCGCGGCCTCCCGGTCGTCGACGGCGAGCGCCTGGTCGGCCTGATCACCCTGACCGACGTGCGCCGGGTCCCGCGCCAGCACTGGGGCGCGCAGACGGTGGCCGACGCCATGACCCCGCTGGACCAGCTGGTCACGACGACGCCGGACGCCCCGCTCATGCCGATGCTGCAGGCCATGGCGGCGCGCGACGTCCACCAGATCCCGGTCGTCGAGGACGGCAAGCTGGTCGGCCTGCTCACGCGCAACGGGATCATCCAGTACCTGCAGCTGCACGAGGAGCTCCGCCAGGGCGAGCCCGCCGGCGCGGGGTCGTCGGAGCGGCCGTCGGCGCCCGCCGCGGGCGGCCGGCGGCGAGCCGAGCACGCACCCTGACCCGCCGCGGGGCGCCGCGCTAACGCGGGCCGGTGCCGGCGCGTTGAACGGGATAGGTGCGCCGTTCGGGGCCACCGTCGACCTGCCGCCCGGCATGGTCCGTGGCGGCACCGGCACGCGCGACGACCTGGCACCGCGACGGGAACACGACCATGCTGCACCTCATCGTCCAGGCGATCAAGGTCCTGATGGTGGCGGCGCTCGCGTTCGTCATGGTCGGGTCGGCGCGCGCCGCGCTGACGCATTTCTCCACGGCGTCCAACCCGCCCGACCGGACGGTGACGTTCGTGGTCGGTCGCAACGAGCCCTCCACCCAGGTCGCGCAGGCGCTCCAGGCCGCCGGACTCATCCACTCGACCACGGTCTTCCGCCTCGAACTGAAGCTGAGCAACCCCACGGGCGGGCTGACGCCGGGGAGCTACCAGCTGAACACCGGGATGACGGTCTCGCAGATCATCACCGCGCTGTCCAGGTCGCCCGCGGCCACGCCCACCCCCTAGCCTCGCCGACACAGTAGCCGCTGAGTACCCAATGGTCGGTCTTGACGCATCGGCAAGACTGTGCTGTACTCATATCATCTTCGACGGCATGGCGGTCGCCCCCAGCGACAACTGTTGCGTCGAGCAAGCGGTGAGCCGGCACCGCGCAGACGGTCCGGCTCGGTCTTCGTGTGCCGTCTCCCCGGCGACCGTCGACGACCGCAACACCCGACCGGAGGGAAGCCTCGCGCCGGGCACGGCATCCACGCCGCGCGCCCGATGGGCGCCGTCTACCCACTGCCCCGGCACCGCGCGCGTGCCGGCCGTCGACGACGTCACGGGCGGCGCCGCTCCAGCACACGCCATCACCATCCTTCCCTGACGACCGCCCGGCATCCCCGGCCGGGCGGTCGTCCTGCCCGGCGAACACGTGCCGCGAGGGCGACGCACGCGGTGCTGCCGCTTCCGGCCAACGCCGCTCGATGGATGGACCGACCGGACCGCGCGCCGGATGGTGAGTCGCCGCTCGAAGGAGACCGCCGGGTCAGCGAGGACGCGTGGGGTCGGCCAGCGTCAGGCGGGTGGCGACGCAGCGCACGCGCACCAGGGGCTCGCCCACCGGCGTCGCGCCAGACGCGGGGAGGAGCGCCGTCGCGGTGAGCCCGCCCGCGCCGGCCATCGGCGTGGCGCCCGCGAGACAGCTCTCGGCGGTGACCGCGCCGTGGTGTGCCGGGAGGTTGCCGGGGGCGCGACCGGACCAGGAGGAGATGACCGCCACGGTCGGGACCGCGGCCGGCGGCAACGGCGGCGACAGCGCCGACCCCGTGAGCACGAGCACGACCAGCCCGAGCGCCAGCGCCAGGGCCACCACGGTCAGCCGGAGCGGGGTCCACGTCGCGCCGTCGGCGCGTCGCGGGTGCCCGTGTGCGATCACGCCGGCTCGTCGCCCGCGAGGCGCCCGTGGGCGCGGCACCAGCGGACGAAGCGCAGGTGTTCCAGCTCGCGAGCGCTGAAGAGGTCACCCGTCTCCCGGTAGCGCTCCCGGAGATCGCGGAGCGCGGCCCGCTCGGCAGGGGTGAGCGCGGCCGGACCGGCCGGCTCCGACTCCACAACGGCGCGGCTGGGCTGGTGAAGCATCCGGGGCCTCCCTCTCCGCTGCGGGACGACGTCCGTTCCCGGCCTGATCGTCCGGGCCCGCTGGCTTCGACGCCTCAACGGTAGCGGAACCGCGTTGCAGCGGTGCACCAGGATGCCGAGCCGGCGTTACAGTTTCGTGACAGCGCGGTCGCGCCCCGCGCGAGCCCGCGAGCCCGGGAGTGGGGCACGGGGGAGCCGGCCGGAGTCGGCCTCAGTGGCCGCCCCGGATGGCCAGCACCTCGGTGCCGAGCAGGCCGCCCTCGACCTGCCAGGCCGGCGAGTTCTCCGGGTGGTACTCGAAGCGCTGCCGCTCGAAGTACTGGACCGTCAGGCCGCTGGCCGGGTCCCGGTACTCCTCGCTGATCGGGTAGCCGAAGATCGGCAGACCGCCGTGGGCGTTCCAGTAGTCGCGGAAGCCGAAGGCGAGCCGGTGGCCCGTCTGCGGGAAGTAGGTCGTGCTGGCGTTGTCGGCCGCGTCGACCCGCTGGAAGGGGGCCGTCCCGAGCAGGCCGTCGTGCCGGGCCACCTCGTCGCCGAGCAGGCCGAGCAGCACGTCGTAGCGGGCCGGGTCGGCGCCGGGGTGCCACTCGAAGCGCGCCCGCTGGAAGTACTGGACCGTGACGCCGCTCTCGCTGAACTCGTCGGTGATGGGGTAGCCGAAGACGGGCAGCCCGCCGAACTGCTCCCAGTAGGCACGGAAGCCGTAGCGGAGCCAGTGGCCGGTCTGGGGGAAGTAGATGCCGGCCGGCAGCCCGGCCCGCAGGGCGTTGATCCGCCCGATCGCCGCGTTGAAGCCGGACGCCGGGAGCTGGCCCGAGTCGAGGGCGCTCGCCAGCGCGGCGGCGGCGGCCTGGCCCTGGGCGACGTCCCGAGCCGAGCAGAGGATGAGGTCCATGCCGGCCTGGGCGGCGAGCACGGCACGGTTGCCGGTGCTGCCGTAGGCGTTGAGCGCGCCCGCCTCCAGCGCGTCGGTGATGGTGACCCCCGTGTAGCCCAACCGCCCGCGCAGCTCGCCGCCGACCACGGTGGGCGACAGCCCGGCCGGCCGCGAGGGGTCGAGCGCCGGGTAGACCGCCCAGGACATCATGACGAGCTTGACGCCGGCCGCGATGGCGTCCGGGTAGGGCGCCTCGTCGACCGAGCGGAGGGTCGACAGCGACTGCGACAGGGTCACCGGGACGGCGTCGGTGTTCTGCGAGGCGGACGCCGCCCCCAGACCGGGGAAGTGCTTGGCGGTGGCGGCCACGCCGATCTGCTGCTGGGCGGCGATGAAGGCCCGGCCGCAGGCGGCGACCGTGGCCGGGTCCTGGCTGAAGGAGCGCTGGTACTGGTCGAGGAAGTCGCCGGGCTGGCGGTAGACGCCGAGGACCGGTGCCAGGTTGGTGTTCAGCCCGATGCTGCCGAGGTTCTGGGCCGCTCCGGTGCCGGCCTGGGCCGCCGCCGCGGCCGGGTCCGCCGCCTGCCCGACCTGCTTCTCCGAGAGCGTGGGCGCGCCGGGCAGGCGGCGGACCAGCCCCCCCTCCTGGTCCGTCATCAGCAGCAGCGGTGAGGAGACCGGGCTCTGCTGCCGCGCCGCGCGCAGCTGGTCGACGACCGACGCCAGCTGGGCCGGACTGGTGATGTTCTGGCCGAAGAAGACCACGCCGGCCGCCTGGCCCGCGGCGATCTGGTCGAGCAGCGCGGCCGGCACGGTCGTGCCGGCGTAGGAGTAGATCACCCGCTGCCCGGCCAGCTGCGCCGACGTCATGGCATTCGAGGACGCGGCGAGCGATCCATCGCCGGAGGGGGGTTCGGGCACCGCGGGCCTCCCCAGGTTGAGGCCGGCGAACGGGACGGTCAGCCCGGCCGCCGCGAGCTGCTTCAAGAATGAACGCCGGCTCTCCATAGTAACCGGTACCACGCCTTTCACGCGTCGCGGAGCCCCGTCCGCCGTGGTTCACGCGCCGACCCCGGCCGACGCCCGCGCTGTCTCGACATCCCGTAGACGCCCGGAAGAGGCACACGGATACAGGGAAGCGGTCCCCGGCCGTTGCGAGCCCCGTCGGCGCCCGCGGCGGTCGCCGCATCATCGGCGCCACCCGCGCCGGCAGCCGGCCTCCGGCGGCTCGAGCCGCGCCCCCCGGACCTCCTTGACACGCGGACCGCCGCGGGCGACGCTGCCGGACGAGGGAGCAGGACGCGGACCGTGAGCCGTGGCACGGCGCGCCGCGTGACGGGGGCCAGCGGGTGCGTGTACTCTGCGCGGGGGACCTGCACATCGGGCGGCGCTCGAGCCGGATCCCGGCCGGGCTCGACGGGCCGGGGTTCGCCAGCGCGGCCGCCTGGGACGCGATCGTCGACGCCGCGGTCGACCGGCGGGTTGACCTGCTCGCCCTGAGCGGCGACGTGGTCGATCGCGCCAACCGCTACTTCGAGGCGCTCGGGCCGCTCGAGCGCGGCCTGCGCCGGCTCGCCCAGGCCGGCATCCCGACCGTCGCCGTGGCCGGCAACCACGACTTCGACGTCCTGCCGCGCCTCGTCGACGCGCTGCCGCTCGACGGGTTCCACCTGCTCGGACGCGGCGGGCGCTGGGAGCGCCGGACGGTGGCCGGCCGGGACGGCGGCGCGCTGCACGTCGACGGCTGGTCCTTCCCCCAGGAGCACGTGCTGGACAATCCGCTCGACGGCTACGCCGGCAGCCACGACGGGCTGCCGGTGCTCGGGCTGCTCCACGCCGACCTCGACCAGCCGCGCAGCGTCTACGCGCCGGTGCCGCTCGCCGGGCTACGGGAGCAGCCGGTCGCGCTCTGGCTGCTCGGCCACCTCCACGCACCGCGCGAGCTGCGCGACGGCCGTGGCCCGGTCGTCCTCTACCCCGGCACGCCCCAGGCGCTCGACCCCGGCGAGCCGGAGGCTCACGGCGCCTGGCTGGCCGAGCTTGAGCCGGACACCACCCGGCTGCGCCGGCTCCCCATCTCCTCCGTCGAGTACCAGCCGCTCGCCGTCGACCTGACGGGCGTCGCCACCGAGGAGGCGCTGCAGGCACGGCTGGCCGACGCGGTCCGGGGAGCGCTCCAGCAGACCCGGGAGCGGCCGGAGTCCGCCCGGGTCCAGTGCGTCTGCTGCCGGCTCACGCTGACCGGGCGCACGCCGCTGCACCGCCGGCTGCGCGGACTGGTCGAGGGGCAGCTCACCGACCTGGAGCTGGCGCTCGACGAGGTGACGGCGGTGGTCGAGCACGTCGACTTCGCCACCCGCCCGGCGCTCGAGCTGGCGCGGATCGCCGCGCGCAACGACCCGCCCGGCGAGGTGGCCCGACTCATCCAGGGGCTCGCGAGTTCAGAGATCCCGGCCGACTGCCGCGCGGTGGTGACGCACGCGCTCGAGCAGCTCCAGGGGGTCCGCCGGGCCGGCGCCTTCGCCGACGCCGCCGACGACCCGGAGCCGACCGTCGAGACGGCCCGATCGCTCCTGCTCGCCGAGGCGTGGACGCTGCTCGACACCCTCATGGCCCAGCGCGAGGAGGTCCGCGGGTGAGCGCGGAGGCGCGGCGTCCGGGGCTGGCGCTGACCCGGCTGGAGGTACGCCGGACGCCGGGCATCGCCAACCCCTTCGCCCTCGACGGTCTCAGCCCCGGCATCAACCTGATCTACGGTCCCAACGCCTCGGGCAAGACGACGACCGCCCAGACGATCCAGTCGGTCCTCTGGCCCAGGGCGCCGGTCTGGTCGCGCGGGTCCTACCGGGGCCACTACCGGCTGGACGGCTCGGACTGGGTCGTGGACTTCGACGCCGGCTCGCTCCGCTGCCAGCGCGACGGCCGGGACGACGCGCCGTCGAGCGCCGTCGACCCCGACCTCCGCAGCCGCTACGTGCTGACGCTGCCGCAGCTGCTGGCGGTGGACGACGACCCGTCCTTCGCCGCCACGATCCTGCGGGAGTCGGCCGGCGGCTACGACCTGCCGGCCGCCGTCGCCGAGCTGGGCTACCGGACGAAACTGTCACGCCCGGCGCGCGAGGTCAACGAGCTGAAGCGGGCACGCGCGGCCGTCCGCGAGGCGCGCCGGGCCCAGACCGCGCTCGCCGCACGACAGGACGAACTGGCCGAGCTCCGCGCGCGGCGCGCGGCGGCGGAGAAGGCCGCGTCGCGCGCGGAGCGGCTGCGGGCCGCGCTGGCGCTGCGCGACGCCGAGCGGCAGCTCCGCGAGGCGACCGAGGCACTGGCGGACTTCCCGGCCGCCCTGGAGCACTGCATGGGCGACGAGCTCGAGCGGGTGGCCGGGGTGCGACAGGAACTGGACGCCGTCGCGACGCGGCGCGCCCAGGCCGAGCGCACGCGCGACGAGGCCCAGCGCGTGCTCGAGGCCGGCGGTCTCGCCGGGGCCGCGCTCGCGCCGGGGCTGGTCGCGTCCCTGCGGGCTCGTGCCCACGAGCTGCAGCAGCGGGCCAACATGGTCGAGGCGGGTGAGCGCGCGCTCCGGCAGCAGGAGACGCACCGGGACGAGGCCCGGCGGCGGATCGACGCACAGCTGAGCGACGCCCAGATCCGCGCGCTGGACGCGGGCGGGCTCAGCGCGCTGGCGGACCTGGCGCGCCGGCTCGCGGAGACCGGCGCCGAGCGAGCCGGCGCCGACGACGTGGCCGCCTGGATCGGCGGGTCCGAGCCGGCCGAGGACCCGGACCGGCTGGCCGCCGCGATCCGGTGGCTCGAGCTCTGGCTGCGCTCTCCGGAGACGGCCGAGCGCGTCGCGGGCGAGCGAGCGGCCCTGATCGCCACCCTCGCCTCCGCCCTGGTCGCGGTCGAGGCCGCCACCCTGGCGGTCCTGGTCTCCCGGCCGTTTGCCCTGCTGGCGCTGGCCGGCGTCGCCCTCCTGGTGCTGGCGCGCCGGGCGGGTCCCGGCGCCGGAACGGGCCGCGCCGAACTGGTGGCCGAGGAGTACGGCAAGCTCGGGCTGGAGCCGCCGGCGCGCTGGCAGGTCCCGGAGGTCGAGTCGCTGGCGGCGACGCTCGTCGAGCGCCGGCAGCGCGCGCTGCTGGCCCGCGAGCGGGCGCAGCGCTGGGCGGGGCTGGAGGAGCGGCGCGCGGCGCTGCGGGATGACGAGGCGCGCCTGGCGGAGGAGGTGGCACGCGCCCGGGCGACCTTCGGCGCGGTGCCGGGCGACTTCGCCTCGCTCGCCGTCCTGGCCGCCCACCTCCAGGCCTGGCAGGGAGCCGACAGCCGGGCGCGCGAGGAGGCGTCGGCGCTGGAGCTGGAGCGGTCGCGGCACCGCGCGCTCCTGGCGGAGCTCAACGCGGCACTGGCCGGCCATGGGTACGTCGCGGCAGTCGACCACGTCGCGCTGCTGGCGCTCGTCGACGACCTCGACCGGCGCGTCACCGAGGCGACCGCCGCCCGCGACGCGCTCGACGGAGCGGAGCGGGCGCTGGTCGAGGAGATCGGCCCCGAGCAGGCGCGCCGGGCCGAGGCGGTCCGCGCCTTCTTCGCGGCGCTCGCCCTGGCCGAGGATGACGACGACGGCCTGCGCGGGCTGCTCGCGCGGTTCGACGACTACCGCGCGGCGCGCACGCGGGCCGACGACACCGCGACGCGCGCCCGGCTGGCCGCGGAGCGGCTGGGAGACGCCGGGGACCTCGCCGGGCTCGGCGAGCCGGAGCTCCGGGCCGAGCTGCGCGCGGAGGAGGACGCGGCGGGCAGCTTCGACGAGACGAACGAGCAGATCATCGCGATCGAGACGCGCGTGGCCGACGCCAAGCGCGGGCGCGACCTCGAGACCGCGCTGCTCGCCGAAGGTGACGCGCTCGACGCGCTGCGTGGGGCTCGGGACGAGGAGGAGCGCCTGATCGCCGGCTGGGTGCTCGGCGAGGCCGTCCGCGAGCGCACGCGCGACCTCCAGCGGCCGCGGGTCTTCCACCGGGCGCGCGAGCTGTTCGCCCGGATCACCCAGGGACGCTACCGGCTGGAGATCGAGGACGAGCGCCCGCCGCGCTTCCGCGCCACCGACACCACCACCGGCCTCTCGGCCGGCCTCGACGAGCTCTCGAGCGCGACCCGGGTCCAGCTCCTGATCGCGGTGCGCGTCGCCTTCGTCGAGGAGATGGAGCAGGGGCCGCGCCTGCCGCTGATCCTCGACGAGGCGCTCGGCAACAGCGACGAGCAGCGCGCCCGCGCGATCATCGAGGCCGCCATCGCCATCGCCCGCTCCGGCCGCCAGGTCTTCTACTTCACGGCCCAGCACGACGAGGTCGGCAAGTGGCTCGCGGTGCTCGGCGAGCAGCCGGACGTGCCGCACGTCGCCATCAACCTGTCGGAGGTCCGCGGGCTGGCCGACGTCGACCGGCTGCCGCCGCGCTCGGCGCTCGCACCGGCCTTCCCCAGCGTGCCCCTGCCCGACGGGCTCGACCACGAGGACTACGGGCTGGCCCTGCGCGTGCCGGGCCTCGACCCGCGCGGGGACGTCGGCGCCGTGCACCTGTGGTACCTGGAGGACGACCCGGCGCGGCTGCACGCCCTGCTCGCGCGCGGCGTCACGACCTGGGGCCAGCTGCGGACGCTGGTCGAGCTGGGCGGCGACCGGCTGCTCGGCGACGTCACGGCCACGGCGCGCGTCGCCGCCCGGGCGCGCCTGCTCGAGGCGGCCTTCGCCGCCTGGCGGATCGGCCGCCCGCCGCGGGTCGACCGCGCCGCGATCGCGGCCGCTGACGCGATCTCGCCCGCCTTTGTCGAGCGGGTGGCCGAGCTGAACGACGAACTGGACGGCAGCGGACCGGCGCTGGTCGCGGCGCTGCGGGAGGGCGCGGTGGCGCGTCTCCAGCGCCCGCGGATCGACCGGCTGGCCGAGGAGCTGGCGGAGCGAGGCTATCTGGACGACGCGGCGCCGCTCTCCGCGGAGGACCTGCGCGTCCACGTGCTGGCGGCAGTGGCGGGCGACATCGCGTCCGGCGCCATCGAGGCGGCGGAGGTCGCCCGGGCGGTGAGCCGGCTGCCGGACCTGGCCGGGCTCGCGGTGGGAGGGTAGCCGGCGCGGGCGGCGGTCAGTCCTGGCCGGTGACGTTGCGCTTGAGGACGCGCGCCGTCTCCCGCGTCAGCTCGTGGAAGAACGGCCCGCCCCACCAGCCGATCGACAGCATCGCCGCGAACAGCACCACCGCGTCGATGCTGTCGCGCCCCTGCTTCGTCCCGTAGACGTCCTCCAGGTGCAGCCAGAGCGCGAACTCGTCCAGCGTCAGCGCCGCGCCGCCTCCATAGAGCAGGGACGTCGCCCGCGAGGTGCGCGACGACGTCCCCTCCATCCCGGTGCCGACCTCGGCCAGCCACAGGTAGCCGACCCCCAGCAGCGAGAAGATGCCCCACACCAGGTGGTGCAGGTGCAGCCCGGGGCGCTCGATGTCGTGGAACGGCCCGATGTGGCGACGGATGGCGTGGGTGATCCCCCGGGTGATCCCGAAGGTCACGAAGAAGCTGATCGACGACAGGAACAGCCGCTCCCGCCGCCGGCCGTTGAAGTGCTTCTGGTAGATGTCCCCCACTGCCGGCCCGTCCACGCGCACCCTCCCTCACGCGACCACAAGCGCGGCCCTGCCCGGTCGAGCCCGGACAGGGCCGGCGATCACCTTCGTCCGCGGGCGCTCAGCGCCCCGACGCGCCGTCGCCGCTCAGCGGCACCGCCGCGATCGTGCAGCGGGAGACGCAGACCAGCCGCCCCCGCTCGTCCCGGATCTCGACGTGCCAGACCTGGCTGGCCCGGCCGACGTGGAACGGCGTGGCCGTCGCCGTGAGCAGCCCCTCGCGCACCGGCCGGACGTGGTTGGCGTTGATCTCCTGGCCGAAGACGGTGGTGCCGGGCGGCCGGTTGAGCGAGCCGCCGATGCTGGCGGCCGTCTCGGCCAGCGCCACGCTGGCGCCGCCGTGCAGGTAGCCGAGCCCCTGGCTGACCCGCGGGGTGACCGGCATGGTCACGACCACGCGCTCGGGGCGGGACTCGACGATCTCCATCCCGAGCGTGCCCATCAGGGTCTCGCCGGGCGGAACGCGCACCGGCGCCGCCGGCTCACTCCCCAACGGAGCCACCCGCGGCGCCGGAGCCACCGGCGTCACCGCCACCGCTCGACTGCGCCGCCCGCTGCAGCTCGATCCGGTCGACCCGGATCTCCTTGGGCAGGCCGAGGACCCGCTCCCCGACGATGTTCTTCTGGATCTCGGACGAGCCCGAGTAGATCGTGCCCGCCCGCGAGCCGGCGAAGGCGTGCGCCCAGCTGCCGGACTCGCCGTACCGGATGCCCTGCTCCAGCGCGTACTCGGCGGGCTCCCCCTCGATCAGCTGGCCGTAGGGGCCCATGATCTCCTGGACGAGCTCCTGATGGCGCTTGTCCATCTCCGAGTAGTAGAGCTTGGTGATCGAGGACTCCGGCCCCGGCCGCTGGCCCTTCTCGGCCGCCGAGAGGAGACGGAGCGCGCCGTAGCGGAGCACCTCGATGTCCGCGAACATCTTGCCCAGCTTCTGCCGGATGACCGGGTTGTCGATCGCCCGGGTGCCGTCGTGCCGCAGCCGGGACGCGACCTCGACCAGGCGCTGGAGGTCGGCGGTCATGCGGCTGACGCGCCCCATCGTGTTGCCGCCCCGCTCGTAGGAGAGGGTGGTCTGGGCGATCCGCCAGCCGGCGTTGAGCGGGCCGACCAGGTTGGCGAGCGGCATCCTGGCGTCGGTGAAGAAGACCTCGTTGAACTCGGAGGCGCCGTGGAGCTGCCTGAGCGGGCGGACCTCCACGCCGGGGGCGTGCATGTCGATGATGACGCAGGAGATGCCCTGGTGCTTAGGCGCGTCCGGGTCGGTGCGGGCGAGCATCATGCCCCAGTCGGCATGGTGGGCGCCGCTCGTCCAGATCTTCTGGCCGTTGATGACGAACTCGTCGCCGACGATCTCGGCGCGCGTCCGCAGGCTGGCGAGGTCGGAACCGGAGTTCGGCTCGGAGTACAGCTGGCACCAGATCTCGTCGGCCGTCAGGATGTTGCGGACGTAGCGCTCCTTCTGGGCATCGGTGCCGTGGTGGATGATGGTCGGGCCGAGCAGGCCGATACCGAGGCCGTTGACGCCGGAGGGCGCGTCGGCGCGCGCCATCTCCTCGCCGACGATGGCCTGCTCCATCGGCCGCGCGTTGCGCCCGCCGTACTCAACGGGCCAGCCCATGCCGATGTAGCCGGCGGCGTAGAGCCGCTTGTGCCAGTCACGCTGCTCCTCGAAGTCGCGCAGCTTGTGGTCCGGCTTGTTCGCAGCCAGCCAGGCGCGGACCTGGGCGCGGAAGGCCTCGTCCTCGGGGGTGTAGAAGAGATCCACGGTGACCGCCCTCCCGTAGTCGACGGATCCCGACGAAACGCGGTCTGCGAGCCGATGAAAACGCGACGACTGACGCCGAGACTGCCGATTGTGAGTCGCTCTTCCCACTGTACCATCCCGCCCCAACCTGTCAAACAGGTTGACCGCGTCGGGCCGCGCCCGGCGGTCTCCCACGCCGCCGGTTCCCGTCGCGGGCGATCGCCCGTAAGATCGCCCCAGGCGAGCGGCGCGCGGGGACGAGAGCGGCAGGGAGGCGGCGGTGACCGGGGCGGCAGCGGAGGATCGCGCGAGAGGCCGCTGGGACGCGCGGCGCTACGACGAGGGGTTCGCCTTCATCTGGGAGCGCGGCGCCGACCTGCTCGGGCTGCTGGCGCCGCGGCCCGGGGAGCGCGTCGTCGACCTCGGCTGCGGCACCGGGCACCTGACCCGGGCCATCGCCGACGCGGGGGCCGACGTGCTGGGCATCGACGCCTCGCCGGAGATGGTAGCCCAGGCGCGCCGCAACTACCCGGACCTGCGCTTCGCGGTCGGCGACGCCCGCGACCTGCGGCTCGACGCGCCGGTCGACGCCGTCTTCTCCAACGCGGTGCTGCACTGGGTTCCCGAGCCCGAGCGGGTGGCGGCGTCGCTCAGCCGCGCGCTGGTGCCGGGCGGGCGGCTGGTGCTCGAGATGGGCGCCCGGGGCAACGTCGGGGCGATCGTAGCCGCGGTCGAGGCGGCACTGGCGGCCCACGGCCACCGGCCGCGCCCGGGCGACAACCCCTGGTACTTCCCGAGCGTGGGCGAGGAGGCGTCGGTCCTGGAGCGGCACGGGCTGGAGACGCGCCTCGCGCTCCTCTTCGACCGGCCGACGCTGCTGGAGGGCGGGGAGGACGGGCTGCGCCGCTGGCTGGAGATGTTCGCCGGGAGCTTC
>DASSZN010000119.1:0-20616 GCA_035702805.1 Thermomicrobiaceae bacterium
GTGCCGCATCGATGGACAGCGCATGTTGTGCTCGTCGATCCGGCGGTTGATCTCGCGGGCCAGCTTGACGTAGTTCGCCTCGAGGCGGCGCAGGATGGCCGCGTGGCCAGGATTGAACCGGTCGAGACGCTCGGCGGCGTCGCGGTACTCGCGGAGCGCGCTGACCACTTCCGGTCGCGCGGCATGAATCTCCTTGCGCAGTTCCAGCCAGTCCGGCAGGGCTCCGGCCTCGCGCAGCAGGTGATTGGCGAGCCACTCTTCGCCGGAACCATCATCCAGGCGCAGTGGTTTCCCTTGCGACTTCAGGTTGTCGAACAGCCCGCGCTCTTCGGCGGACTGAATTCGGTCCTCAATCAGCCTGTCCCACCACCACATCGCGCCGACCGATAACCCTTCTGCTGGTGTCGCAGGTCGCTGGATCTGAGTGTAACAACTGGTAGGAGAAGACTGGATTGTGGCCTGACGGGCCGGTGCTATACTGGGCGACCGGGGACTGACGGGCTCCGACCTACGAGAGGACGGCACGTTGGGACACGCTCCGGCCACCGGCGGCGAAATCGATCTCCAGCCGCTCCGCGCGATCCTCGAGCGCGACTTCCCGTACGACAACCACCAGGACGCTGAGGAGTTGATCATCGGCGCCTGTCAGGAGGCGCAACTGCTCTACGGGTGGGTGCCGCAAGCGGCCGCCCAGGCCATCGCCGACCACCTCGGCGTGAGCGTCAACCGCGTCTACGGACTTCTCACCTTCTACGCCGATTTTCGTACGGACCCGCCCGGAAATCACTTTCTGCTGCTCTGCCACGGCGCCGCCTGCTACGTCATGGGCGCCCACCGGCTCATCCAGGATCTGAAACTCAAGCACGGCGTGGGCGACGGCGAGGTGAGCGCCGACGGGGAAATCACGCTTCAGGTCGTCAATGGCTGCCTGGGCGCCTGTAACCTGGCGCCGATCATGCAGGTCGATCACCATCGGTACGTTGGGAACTTGACGCCGGAGCGCCTGGACCAGATCATCGACGCGCTCAAGCGTGGCGAGCCGCTGGAGGATCACGATGACACTGACTGACCGCGCCGACTTCGAGCGCTACGCGTCGGAGGTGGGGCGACGCTGGGCCGCTCGCTTCGCGGGCGACCGCTGGGTGGTGAGCGTCGGGATCAGCGAGTGCAGTCTCGCCAAGGGAGCGGACCAGACGCTGGCGCACCTTCGGATGGCGCTCGAGCAGGCGGGCATGGACGCGGAGGTGCGGCAGGTCGGCTGCGCCGGTTGGTGCTTCGCCGAGCCGTTCGTCGAGGTCCAGGCTCCGGGCGCCCCGCCGGTCGTCTACGAGAACATCACGACCGACCGCGTGCCAGCGCTCGTCGATGCCCTGCGCCGCGGGGAGGTCAAGCGAGACTGGGCGATGGGCGTACGCGCCGACCAGGAGTTTGCCGGCGTGCCGCCGCTCAGCCAGCACCCGTACCTGGTGAAGCAGCATCGCCTGCTGACGACCGACTGGGGCGTGATCGACCCCGAGTCGATCGACGACTACATCGCGCGCGGCGGCTACCGGGCGTGGATCAAGGCGCTCTTTGACATGACGCCCGATCAGGTGGTGAACGAGGTCAAGACGGCCAACGTGCGTGGTCGCGGCGGCGCTGGCTTCCCGGCGGGCATCAAGTGGGAGAGTGGGCGCCGCACGCAGTCGTGGCCGAAGTATGTGATCGCGAACAGCCACGAGGGCGAGCCCAACGTCTTCAAGGACCGCCGGCTGCTCGAGAGCAACCCCCACCTGGTGCTCGAGGGGATCATGCTCGGCTGCTACGCGTTGGAGACCGAGCACGGCTACAACTACGTCGGTGGCGAGCACGTCATGGCGTTGCGTCGCTTCCGCACGGCCGTGCGTCAGGCGTATGAGGTGGGGCTGCTCGGCGAGAACGTCCTGGGCACGGGGAAGAGCTTCCACGTCCGGGTCCGGCCGGGCGCCGGCGCCTATATCTGCGGCGAGGGTTCGGCCCTGATGTACTCCGTCATGGGCCAGCGAGGACAGCCGCGGACCAAACCCCCGCGCTCCGTCGAGGAAGGAGTCTGGCGCCGCCCCACGGTGCTCAACAACACCGAGACCTTCGCGAACGTGCCCGGAATCGTCCTGAACGGCGGCGCGTGGTACGCGGCCATGGGCACCGAGAAGAGCGCCGGAACCAAACTGGTGACGATCCAGGGACCGATGCGCCGGGTCGGCGTGGCCGAGATCGAGATGGGCCTGCCGATGCGCGAGCTGCTGTTCGACGTTTTTGGGGGCATGCGGGACGGCTATCGCTTCAAAGGAGTCCAGACCGGCGGCGTGTCGGCCGGACCGCTGAAAGAGGACCAACTCGACGTCGCGGTTGACTTCGACTCGATGACGCCGCTGGGCGGGATGCTCGGCTCGGGCGGGTTCGTCGCGTTCGACGAGGGGGTCTGCGCCGTCGACTTCGCCCGCTACCTGACGGAGTTCAACCGGTTCGAGTCGTGCGGCAAGTGCACGCCCTGCCGCCTGGGGAACCCGGCGCTGGTGGAGATCATCGAGCGCATCCGCAACGGCAGCGGGCAGGAGCTTGATCTTCCACTGATCGAGCAGGGGAGCCATCACGTCATCGAGCTCTCGCTGTGTGGCCTGGGCCAGGTAGCGCCGATGCCGCTCCTGGGCATGATGAAGGCGTTCCCTGAGGAGTTCGAGGCGCACATCCGGGAGGACCGCTGCCCGGCGGGAGTCTGCCCGACGAGCCCGGCCGCCACTCCAGAACTGGCGGTCGCCGGCGACGACTGAGCCGTCCGAATGGTCGGTCCAATAGACAATCAAGCCCCCGCATGGTGATCCGGCGGGGGCGCTCTCTTGTCGACCGATGAGGCGGGTCGACGCGCCATATCCCAACAGATAAGCTGCCACGTGCGGTGCCCGGTGGTTCTCCAACTGGCCCGAGTCCGGCGCGACGACCGTGTGGCGGCTACAGGTCCAGCCGCGTACCGCGGTTGCCTCGCTCAGCGGCGACCACGGCCTCGCGCGCAACGACGATGTCCTGCACCGCGTTGCCGACCGACTTGAAGAGCGTCACCTGCTGGGGAGACGTCCGACCGGGGGCCGTGCCGTCAACGATCTGGCCCAGTTCCGTGCGCACCTCCGCGCGCTCAAGTTGCCCACCCTCGATGGCGAGCAGGATGTCGCCCGCCTCGGCGAGCGCGCCGTCGACCGCGTCGACCACGAGGTACGACCGAGCGACCGTCTCCGCGGGGATCTCCTGCATCCGCGGCGTGAACGCACCGATGGCGTTGATGTGGGTGCCTGGACGCACGTCAGCGTCGTCGAAGACCGCGGCGAAGGACGTGGTGGCGGTGCAGATGACGTCCGACTGCGCAACCGCCGACGCGGACTCGTCGCTGGGATTGACCCGGTCTGCCAGTTCCGGCGCCAGCGCGCCGAGTCGACCGGCGAAGCTCGCCGCCGCGTCGCGGTTGACGTCGACCACGAAGATCCGCTCGATCGGACGGACGCTCGCGACCGCCCACGCCTGGGTGACCCCTTGCGCCCCGGCGCCGAATACCGTCAGGATGCGGCTATCGGGACGCGCCAGGAGGTCGGTCGCCGCACCGGACACGGCGCCGGTGCGCAGCGCGGTCAGGTAGGTCCCATCGAGGATCGCGAGCGGCTCCCCGGTATCGGTGCTGGTGAGGACCACGAGCGCGTGGATGGTGGGCTTGCCCAGGTCGCCGTTGCGTGGAAACACCGAGACGATCTTGACACCCAGGCCCGACGTCGAGGGCACGAAGGCCGGCATGAACAGGGTCACGCCGCCCGCGTCGGGGACATCGAGCGGCGTGCGCAGCGGCGCCACGGCCCGACCCGCCGAGAGGTCGGCGAATGCCTGCTTCATCAGCTCGATCGCCCGTCGCATCGGGACGAGCGCCCGCACGTCGTCGCGCGTCAGCGCGAGCATCCGCGACCTCCCTTCGCGCGCTTTCCGGTCAACGGCCCATCCCCGGGGACCACTCGACGTCGCGGTCCAGCGGGTAGATTGGCCGGCGGAGGTTGCGGTAGTCGAAGGTGTCCAGGCGTGGGCTGCTGATGCCCGGCGCATCCACCTCAATGACCTTGGTCGCGATCGGCTCGAAGGCGGCGCGGAAGTGCGCCGCGCTCTTGAGCACCAGGATGCGGCGACGCGTCGGCTCGATGCCGAAGGCGCGGAAAAAGTTCAAGTCGCTCGGGTGGCCGCGCAGGTCGGTCAACTGAAGCTCGATGCCGTCGCGCCCGCCGATCTCCAGGACGACCGTTCGACCGCGGCTGGCCCACGTGCCGGCGCCCATCGGGCCCAGGATCGGGAAGCTTCCCTCGTGGATCAGGCGTACCTTGCCGGTGACCTCCACCGGCTCGCCGTGGTGGGTGTCGTGCTTGCCGCCAACGCTGAGCGTGACCGTGGCGCCGACGCCGGCGGCGATGCAGGCGTCGACCGCCGCCCGGTCCATGATCTGCGCGACAGCCGCGGACTTCGCGTCGGCCGCGAGCAGGCCCTTCAGGACTGCCGTTCCGTCGCCGGCCGTGCCGCTGGCGCCCGAGTCGGAGATGTCGGCGAGCACGTAAACGCTGCCGGGCTCACCGGCCATGGCCTCGGCGATGGCGTCCGCGATCGGGGTGGGGTGAATCGTGAAGTCCTCGCGCAGATCCCAGCAGATTCGGGCCAGCTCGTCCGCATACTGCCGGGCGAGCACCGGGTCGTTGTCGGTGACCACGATGGTCGAGACACTCGTGAACGGCACGTCGGAGAAGGGAAACCCGCCGAGGACGGTCGCGGCCAGGACCTTCGGGTCGCGCTCCATCTCGCGTGTCCGATCGATGGCGGTCTTGAGCGGCGACTGCCAGGTGGTCACCATCGACTGGTTCGGGGCGATCAGCGGCACGTGCGTGGCGGCCATGGTCGGTGTCACCTCGCCGCGGACCGTCTGAACCAGGATCTGCAGCGCGCGAGCTCCCGTCTCGGCCGTGTCGATGTGGGGATACTCCTTATAGCCGACGAACGCGGTCGCCTCCTCCATCATCTCGTCCGAGAGGTTGGTGTGGAGGTCGAGCGGGGTGACGATGGGCACCTCCGGTCCGACGAGCTCGCGGACGGCGGTGATCAGCGGCCCCTCGCCGTCATCGTTGTGCTCGAGGGCCATCGCGCCGTGGATGCCCAGCAGGACGCCGTCGACCGGCATGGCCTTGCGGATGCCATCGAGGATCTCCGCCTTGAAGGTCTCGAAGGCCTCGCGGCTGACCCGCCCGCCGGGGACCGCCTGCGCATAGGTCGTGGGGATCAACTCGACGCCGAGCTTCCTGGCCTCCGCCACGATGCCGCCGTAAATCGTGCCGGTGCCGTCGAGGGCGAGGATCTGGTCGCCCCGGTAGACGTGGCTCGAACCCTTCTGAAAATCGGTAAGCGTGGTCGGCTCCCATTGGAACGTGTTGGTCTCCTGGGCAATGCCACCGGTCACGATGCGGATCGCCATCCCGTGCCTCCCTGCTTCGAGCCGTCGCCGGACGTGGCCAGTATCGACGCGCTCGGCGGACACGACAAGTCCCGGGCGTCGCCGTCGACGCCCCGGCCGTGTGCTAGAGTGGGCCGGCGCGCGTGGTGGACTCCGGGCGCGGTGACCGCGCCGGACGTGGGAAACCGGAGGGAAGGGCCAGCATGACCGCAGCGACCCCGGTGATGCCGGGACAGGGTAAGCGCCACGAGGGCGAACTGACGCCGGATCTGCCGCTGCTGCGCCAGCACCGCTGGCCGTACGTAACGATCAACGGCCGCCACGACGGACCGAGCGTCGCCATCATCGGGGGGATCCACGGCTGCGAGTACGTCTCGATTCGGGCGGCGATGCGCCTGGCGCGCGAGCTCGACCCGGAGGAGGTGCACGGGCAGGTGCTGGTGGTGCCGATCGTGAACCTGCCGGCCTTCTGGGAGCGAACCGCGTTCGTCAATCCCTACGACGGGAAGAACCCCAACCGCGTCTTCCCCGGTCAGTCCGACGGGACGTTCAGCGACCAACTGGCGTACTTCGCCTTCGAGACGTTCATCAAGGGCCGGGACGGGTTCGTCGACCTCCATGGCGGGGACATCGTCGAGGAGTTGATCCCGTTCTCGATCTACGCGGCCGACGCCGCGCCCGACGTGAGCCGGCGCTCGCGGGAGATGGCGGAGTCCTTTGGCCTGCCTTACACGATCGCGCGGCGCGAGGAGCCGGGGGCGCTCTCCGGCATGACGCAGCTGGCGGCCGCGCAGTCGGGCACGCCCGGCCTCATCGCCGAGGCGGGCGGCATCGGACAGCTCACCGAGGACGACGTGCGGCTGCTGGTCGACGGCTCGCGGCGAGCGCTCCAGGTCGTCGGGACGCTGCCGGGTACGCCGTCGTCACCGGGAACGCGCATGCTGGACCACTTCAACTGGCTGTACTCGCGCGAGGGCGGCTTCTGGATCTCCGACGTGCGGGCCGGCGACGAGGTCAGGCCGGGTCAGCGGCTCGGACAGCTTCTGAGCCTGCTCGGCGAGCCGGTCGAGACGGTTCAGGCGGACACGGCAGGAGTCGTGATCTTCCGCACGACCAGCGCGGCGGTGAAGGCGGGCGGCCTGCTGCTGGGGCTCGGCGTGTGATTACATCTGGCCGCCGCTACCGAGCAGCAACCTGAGGACGACTGGGTTCTCGGCGACCACCCGAGCCCCGGCGTCGGAATTTACCTGCCGCCGCTCGTACGGAGACGCCGGGAGCAGGTGCGGGCTGCCGGCTCGGTGGTGAACACGGCCGCACGTCGTCTGGGAGAGGGTGGGTACCCATGCGCACGATCATCAGGGCCGACCGGCTGTTCGACGGCACGGGAAGCGCGCCGGAGCGCGCCGAGGTCGTCGTCGATGGCGAACGCGTCGTCGAGGTCCACCGCGGCAACGGGACGCTGGCGGTGGACGGCGACGGGGTAATCGAACTGGCGGGAGGGATCCTCCTCCCGGGGTTGATCGACGCGCACGTCCACCTCGTCGGCAGCGGCGAGACGGGGGACTCGGCCTTTGGTGTGGGCGACGTGCTCAACTCGATCCCAACGGTCACGCTGAACTGCTTGCGCAACGCGCAGCGCGACCTCGAAGCCGGCTTCACGACGGTCCGCGATGCCGCCTGCCGATACTACGCGGATATCGCCCTCCGCGACGCCGTCAACCGTGGCGAGCTGCGTGGCCCGCGTATCTGGGCCTGCGGCCTGGGAATCACCTCCACTTCGGGCCACATGAATCGCGAGAAGATCCTGCCGCCGCACCTGTCGCTGCCCGGGCCGACCGCGGTGGCGGACAGCCCCGACGAGGCGCGCCGGGCCGTGCGCCAGAACCTGCGGTATGACGTCGACTTCATCAAGTTCAACGCGACCCTGACCGAGCACGTGCGCCGGTATCGTGGGTACTGCGCGCCGGAGATGACCGCCGAGACGATGCGGGCGCTGATCGAGGAGTCGCATTGGCACGGCCGCACGGTCACGGCGCACTGCTACGGCGGCGACGGCGCGAGCTGGGCACTGGATGCCGGAATCGACGGGATCGAGCACGGCTTCTACCTGACCGACGAGCAGCTCGGCCAGATGGCGCGCCAGGGTACGGTGCTGTGTCCCACGTTGAGCGTGGTCGGGCGCTTCCGGGAGATGGGTGCGCGGGCACTCCCGCCCGGCGCGCCGCACCTGGAGTCGTGGCGGCAGAAGGCTATCGCCAACGCGTGGAAGACCACCGGGCGTGCCCACGAGCTCGGCGTGAGGATCATCTGCGGCACCGACGCCGCCATGCCGTATGTCACGCACGGCGGCAACGCCTACGAACTGGAGATGCTGGTCGAGGCGGGACTGTCGCCTGCGGAGGCGCTGGTCGCGGCGACGTCGGGCGCGGCGGACGGGATCGCCTGCCCCGACGTCGGCAGGGTCCAGGCCGGATCCTTCGCGGACCTCGTCTGGGTCGACGGCGACCCACTCGCCGACGTGCGCGTCCTGCAGCAGCGCGACCGTGTCGCGCTCGTGATCAAGGGCGGCGAGGTCATGGTGGACCGGCGCGCCCGGATGGTGGCCGGCCTGGTTGCCTGAGTCCTGGAGGGAGAAAGTCATGCGGGTGACGATCATCGGCGCCGGCGCAATCGGCGGGACTGCTGGCGCGTTCCTCCACCGAGCGGGACACGACGTCATTCTGGTAGACCGTGACACCGCGCACGTCGAGAAGATCAACCGGGACGGGCTTACTATCGACGGCGTCGAGGAGCTGACCGAGCGTGTCCCGGCGATCGAGCCCTCCGGTCTGCCCGACCTGGTGGCGCGGACCGGTTCGCTCGGCATGGTCATCCTGGCGGTCAAGGCGATGGACACCGACGCAGCGGCGGAGCTGGTGTGCCCTTACCTGGCCCCCGACGGCTTCATCGTGTCGTACCAGAATGGGCTCAACGAGGAGCGCATCGCGAGGGTTGTCGGGCCGAGTCGAGTGATTGGCGCCTTCATCCACTACGGCGCGGACCTCTGGGAGCCGGGCCACATCCGGCTCTCCAACCGCGTCACGACCTACATCAGCGAGCTCGACGGAGGCGACACCCCGCGCATCCATGAAGTCGCCTCGGTGCTGTCGGCGGTCACGCCGGTCGAGATCACCGACAACCTCGACGGCTACATCTGGGGCAAGCTGTGCTACGCGGCGCTGGGGTTCGCCGTCTCGGACGTCGACGCCCCGGTCGACGAGGTCATCGTGGACCCGGACGCGCGCGTGGCGATTCGCGGCGTCGTCGCCGAGGTGGTGGACGTCGCGAAGGCGCAGGGCATCCGGCTGGAGAACATCCACGGCTTCGAGCCGACGCTGTTCGACCGGGACAACCCCAACCGTATCATCGAGACGGACGTGATGCTCGACGAGTGGGCGGAGAGCGGGAAGACCGCGGTCAAACGCCACATGGGGATCCACCGGGACATCAAGGTGCGTAAGCGCCGCACCGAGGTCGACTTCCACGTGGGTCCGGTGGTGGAGCGTGGCCGCGAGCTCGGCGTGCCGACGCCGCTGCTGGCGCTCCTGGTCGACCAGGTCCACGAGGTCGAGAGCGGCCGCCGTCCACAGGACTGGTCGACGATCCGCGAACTGGCGGCCGCCGCACGACAGGTGGCGGCGGAGGCGTAGCCCGGCTACCGGTGGGCGGTCACGCCCACCTGACGACACATCGGGAGCACGGGGCAGGTCGAGCAGCGCGGCAGTTGCCCCGTGCAGACGTGCTTGCCGAACGGCACCAGCAGCCGGTTGATCTCGACCCAGTATCGCTGCGGCAGCCGCTCCTCGAGCGCAACCATGGTCCGCTCCGGTGTCCGCTCGCGCACGTAGCCCCAGCGGTTGGTGACCCGGAAGACGTGCACATCGACGCTGACGCGCGCCTGCCCGCAGGCGACGCCGAGCGCGAGGTGGGCGCACTTCGGCCCGACGCCGCTGAACGAGCGCAGCAGCGCCTCGTCGCAGGGCAGGATACCGTCGAACTCCTCGACGGCGCGGCGCGCGATCTCGCTGATCTGCCGTGCCTTGGCTTCGTGCAACGACGCGACCTCGATCAGGCGGTCGATCTCGACCGGGTCGAGCCCGGCGAGGTCTCCGGGGGTGGGCGCGGCGGCGAAGAGCCGGCGAGCGAGCGGCAGCGTGACCTCGTCACGGGTCCGCACCGAGATGATGCAGGCCACGACTTGCTGGAGCAGGCTGTCGAAGCCGTCGTCGAAAAGCTCGAAAAGGGCGGCCTTCGGGTAGGGTTGCACCGCATGCCGAACCGACACGATCGCGGCGTCGATGTCGAACGGGGTCTTATGGACGGTAGGCGGCTGCTCATCCACGATTCGTCTCCCGCAAGCCGATCACGCGAGGCCGCGACGCAGATGCCGGGCCGCCGCTAGTGGTGGAATCGAGCGCTACGTCCCGATCACCCGGCGGCGACGGGAGTCGCCTCGACGAGTCGATGGCGCCCGAACAGCGGTCGGATCTCTCGAACCGCGAAGCCGGTGGCGGCGAGCAGCGCTCCCAGCTCGGACTCGGTGCGCATCCGCCCGCCGAAGGTCATGAGGAGGTTGAGATCGCTGAGGCCGGTGGCCGGGTGGCGCGGACCGTCCGGCAGCACGTGCTCGACGACGAGGAGTCTCGCGCGGTCGGGCATGGCCTGCCGGCAGCGGCGCAGGATGATCCCCGCGGCACGGTCGTCCCAGTCCCAGAGGACGCGCGCGAGCACGTAGGCGTCACCGCCGGTCGGCACCGTCTGAAACATATCCCCTGGAGTCACCATGACGCGCCCGTCGACGCCGGCCGCTTCCAGTACCTGGGGTGCGTCGGCGACGACCTCCGGGCGGTCGAACAGCACGCCGCGCAGGTGCGGCACGGACCGGAGCACGGTCGCGAGCAGCGTCCCGCGTCCACCGCCGACGTCGACCACGGTCGAGAAACGGCCGAAGTCGTAGATCCCGGGTAGTGGCGCGAAGAGCTCGTGGGCCGTCTCCTCCATCGAGGCATTCCAGTGTGCTGCCTGGTCGGGGTTGCGCTCCAGATACTCGAAGTATGCCCGGCCGAAGACGTGCTCGAAGGCGGGGCGGCCGGTGCGCAGGCTGTACTCGAGCCCCTCGCCCCACAGCTGGTACTGCTGGGCGAAGTTCAGCACCTGGGCGCGCCGCGACGGCACGCGCTCCGCGCGCAGCAGTTCCCCAAGCGGCGCCAGAGCGTAGCGGCCGGAGTCGTCCACCGTCAGCACGTCCGCGCCGGCGAGCGCGAGGAGCAGCGCGGCAACGGCTCGCGGGTCCGTCCCTGTTCTCGCCGCCAGGTCCTCGGCCGTGCACGACCCGGATGCCAGATGATCGGCGATGCCGAGCCGTGTCGCCGCGATGACCGCCTGGGGCAGGCGAAATCGCTGCATCATCTCGATCAGGCGGGCCTGCGGACTGGGGCCCGGGTCGGACATGGTGCCTTCCTCTCACGGTCGGGCAGACCCGCGCGATCGGCGAGACGGGTCGTGCTCTCTCGCCCCCAGCACATCAAACGCGGGATTCCATTCCCTCCGCATCGTCGAACTCCCGGTTCGAAGCGGGCTCTGGCGGGTCGTGCCGGAGCGCCCGCGCGAACAGAGACGTCACGCGTAATCCGGCGATCGAGACCAGTGACATCGTACGACCAACCACGCGCTCGCTGGCCGTCTTCGGGCGACGCCGTCGGCAAGGACCGCGTACAATCCGCGCGCGAAGCGGCGGCACGGGGATCGGGCGAAGCGGCCGGGTCCGATAGATGGAGCAAAAGTGTGACGGACGAGATCGGGCCGCTCGTGGCGGTCGTCAACGACGACACCGCGTTTCTCGAGCTGATGGAGGAGTTGCTGAGCGACGAAGGCTACCGCACGGTAATTCACCGCGAGAGCGACACCGCGTACCAGGCGATCCGCGGCGCCATGCCGGCGCTGGTCATCCTCGACATTCGCATGGAGCACCCCGAGGGCGGCTGGAATGTGCTCGAGCTGCTGCGGCTGGACCCCAAAACGACGGGCATTCCGGTCATCGTCTGTTCGGCCGACGCGATCCAACTGAGGGCCAAGCAGGAGCATCTGCAGCGGCACCGTGCGGTGTCCATCGAAAAGCCGTTCGACCTCGACGAGTTGCTGGAGCTCGTGGTCTCCCAGATCGGCGAGCCGCGGCGCGAGTAGTCCCCTCGCGTTCGTTCCGGACGACCTCACCGAGCCCCGCTCAGCGCATCGGTGCACCCTGGGCACCGGCCGCGCGGGTGTATCGCCGTGTCTCGAAAGCGTGTCAGTGGCGCAGCATGGCCACCGATGGACCCCGCATTTCAACGGTGTGACAGCGATTTTGCGCGTCCCGTCGCGGTGATAGACGGGTGCGCGGCCGGCGGCCCCGGCGCCCTCCGGCTCGGCCCAATTCTGCTGTAACGAGACTGTAACGTCCCCCTTCGGATTGTTGCGGCTATTCGACACGGCCCGCCCTATTGTCTGGGGCAGGTCGGTGCGTGGTGTCTGGCTGCCAGTGCCTAACGCACCGGGACCGCAGAGCTCCTGAATCTACGCAGGCGGAGTTACCGAGGGACGTGCCGTGGAACGACCGACGAGCCGTCCGCGCGACCTCCCGGGATGGGCCGGGGACCGCCGGTGCCGGAGACGATTCGTGCCACCACGCACGCCAGTGGGCGTGGTGGACCAGCGGTTGGAGGGATGACCGTGACCTGTCCGCAGCAGCGAGACTCCGCGCAGCGGCGCCGCGTGAGAGGAGGTTGACGTGGCCTATCGCTTCACCGTCGATTCCCAGAAGTGCATCAACTGTGGCATCTGTATGGACCTGTGCCCGGTGCGCTGCCTGGACATGACCCGGCCGAGCGGCAATGGACAGCTCGGAAAGGCGTCGGAGCTGCTGAGCCCCATCCCGGCGGGAGCCGCGGCGAAGCCCTGGATGATGCTGGCGCCGGTTCAGGTCTCGGCCTGCCTCGGCTGCCAGGTGTGCGCCCAGGAGTGCCCGACCAACGCGATCACGATCCAGTCCGGGGTGCCGGAGATCGCGCTGGCGAAGCGCGGGCCGATCTCACATGTTCCGCCAGACGGGGGCTGGCATCCCCTCGACGAGTACACCCGCGCCTCGCCGGACGAGCCAGGTGAGACCCCATTCGGCGACGGTCACGCCTGGCGCATCGCCGAGCGCCGCGAGACCTGGCAGTCGTGGCGGACGTGGCTCGGCGACCGGAGCGAGGACCTGCGCGCTCCGTGCCAGGAGGCGTGCCCGGTTGGGACGAACGCGGGGCTCTACGTCAGCCTGATCGCCGAGGGTCGCTACGACGAGGCGATCAGCGTCGCCGCCGAGCCCAACCCGTTCCCGGCTATCTGCGGCCGCGTCTGCACGGCACCTTGCGAGACCGCCTGCCGCCGCGGCGAGTTCGACAGCCCGATCGCCATCCGCGACCTCAAGCGGTTCGCGTCCGACCGCGGGTCCCGGGCGCGTGTCCTCCGGCGCCCCGCACGGCGCTACGCCGAGCGCGTCGCGATCGTCGGTGCCGGTCCGACCGGACTGAGCGCCGCGTACTACCTGGCGCGCCGCGGCTACCCAGTAACGGTCATCGACGCGCTCCCGGTGGCCGGCGGCATGATGTCAATCGGTATCCCCGACTATCGCCTGCCCCGCGCCGAGCTGGCGCGGGACATCGACGCAATCCGCGCGCTGGACGTCGAGATTCGGCTCAACACGGCGCTTGGCCGAGACGTGTCGCTGCAGGAGCTTCGTGCGGACCACGCCGCGGTGCTGCTGGCAGTTGGAGCCCAGCGGAGCCAGCGCCTCGACATCCCCGGTGAGTCTGACCTCGCCGGCGTGATCCCCGCCACGACCTTTCTCAAGGATTTCAACCTCGACCCAGGCACGACGCTGACGGGCGAGGTCGCCGTGGTCGGCGGCGGCAGTACCGCCATGGACGCG
Source organism: Thermomicrobiaceae bacterium (assembly GCA_035702805.1). Taxonomy (GTDB): domain Bacteria; phylum Chloroflexota; class Chloroflexia; order Thermomicrobiales; family Thermomicrobiaceae; genus DASSZN01. Next base: position 13,467 of record DASSZN010000119.1, read on the forward strand.
GCGCGGTCGGCGATTCGGGCCGGCGCGGCGCGTGTGACAGTCCTCTACCGTCGGACCCGTCACGAGATGCCGGCGCAGGAGGAGGAGGTGCGAGCCGCCCTCGCCGAGGGCATCGTGATCGAGGAGCTGGTGACACCGGTTGAGGTGGTCGGCGCGAACGGGCGCGTCACGGCGGTCCGCTGCCAGCGCATGAAGCTGGGGCAGCCCGATGCGAGCGGTCGCCGTCAGCCGGTAGCCGTCCCGGGGAGCCAGTTCGAGTTCCCGGCCACGATCGTCCTGGTCGCGGTCGGCGAGGCACCGGATCCGTCCTTCCTGCCGTCGGGAACCAGCGTGGGCGTCGCGCCATGGGGCGGGCTGCTGATCGACCCCAAGACGCTGGCGACCGGCGCTCCGGGCGTGTTCGCGGCGGGCGACGTCACGTACGGACCGAAGTCGATCATCGAGGCCGCCGCGCACGGGCGGAAGGCCGCGCAGTCGATCCACGCATTCCTGCGCCACGTGTCCCCGGACGCGACGACGGAGCTGCCGGACGATGAGTTCCAGACGGCCTCCACGCTGCCCGCGGACCACGTGGTGACGCTCGACCTGCGGCCGACGCCGCGCCAGGAGATGCCGCTCCGCGACCACGCGGCACCGCAGCGGTCGCTCGAGGCGGCGACCGGCTTCACGGAAGAGCAGGCGCGGCTGGAGGCCGGCCGATGCTTGCGCTGCGACCTGGCGTACCTGTGCCCAACCGTTCGACCGCGCGGCGCGGAGTCTCGCGCCACCGTGGCGCGGCGTTGACCGTGCCGTCGTCTCGGCAGAGCTAAGGAGGTACCGCGGTGTCCGTTCAGGACCTGACCAACGCCATCATCAATGGCATCAACGCGGGTGGCGAGGGCTTCATGGAGGGGACGCTGGCTGCCGTCCTCCCGATCATGTGGCTCGCCATTCTCGGTCTGCAGATCGCGCAGCCCTACATCCTCGACATGATTGGGCGCTTCACGCTGCGCCTGGGAGCTGACCTGCTCTGGCTGGTCTACGTCGGTCTCCGTGACCTGCTCATCGTGTCTGGTGTCGTGATGAGCTTCATGTTCTTCTTCCCGGACGTCGTTGTCAGCGACCAACTGCCCCTGACCGGCGGACTCGCGGCGGTCTGCCTGTTCGGCGTGCTGCTCGTCAAGCTCATGGGCGATCCTGACCAGAACCTGCGCGACTTCCGTCTCGTGACCGGGCTGCTCGGGCTCGGCGCGGCCCTCTACTTCATCCCGTACGTCATTGGCGTGCAGGGCAATGCCATCGTGTCCGGCGGCACGTTCTCGTCGATCAGCAACTTCCTGGTCACGAGCAGCAACGCCTCGTGGGCCATTCCGATCACCTACGTGTCGATCGCGGCGCTCGCGGTGCTGGGGGCCGTGGCGGCCGGCTACACCCTTCGCACCGGCGGGCGGCCAGAGGTCGAGCCGTCCACGAGTGGCGACTAGGCGCGACGACGAGTAACGGAGAGGACGTGCAATCATGAAGCCGGATGATGTCGCTACCGCGATCAACAACGCGCTGGTCCTGGGCGGCGCCCAGTGGCTGATGGCTACGATCGTCGCCTTCCTCCCGGGACTGTGGACCATGACGCTCATGCTGCACCTGGGACGCCCGTACGTGCTGCGCACGCTGCGGCGCTGCGGACTGCGGTTGGGAGCCGATGTCTGGTGGATGTCCTACCTGCTGGCCCGCGACGCGGTGCTGCTGGTGACCTTCGCCCTGAGCTGGATCTTCTTCGCTCCGAACCAGGTCCAGTCGCTGGCGCTCCCGATCACCGGTCCGGTCGCGGCGCTCTGTCTGCTGCTGGCACTGGCGGTCAAGCTTTCCCGGCGCGTCGATGACGATGTGACAGCCTACCGGGTGTCGACGGCCTTCCTGGTTGCCGGTGCGACCCTGTACTACCTGCCGCAGGTGTTCGCCATTGAGGCGGCCAGCCAGCCGCGGCTGTCCTGGTTCGTCAACACCTTCACCAGCAGCTCGCACCCGCAGGCCGCGCTGTGGATCATGTGGGTCTCGTTGGCCGCCGTCGTCGTGGTAGCCGGCTGGCTGGCGCTGCGGTTCATACAGCATGTCGACCGCACGATGGGCCGGCACCTGACGGCCACGCGGCCGCAGTCCCCGTCGGCGGCGGCGCACGCGGCCGACGACTAGGTCAAATGCCGGACCCACGAGGGGGGTCGAGCAACGAAACGCCGCCGGGATATTCCCGGCGGCGTTCGTCTTGACGGGCTCCCCGAGAAGGATTCGAACCTTCAACCTTGCGGTTAACAGCCGCCTGCTCTACCGTTGAGCTATCGGGGACTACGACCTCCCGGCCGGCGCGGAGTGTACCACGGCTTTCCCGTCACCGCAACGGCCGCGCGCCAACGCTGCTCGTGCATTTCCGCACAAACCGACAGAGCCGTGCTAGAATTGACTCCCGCTCGGTGGATGGGGCGCAGGGCGGTGCATCAATCGCGCCCCGCCGCATCTCCCCCAAGGAGCACACCGTGGAGCAAGCTGCCCTTCCCGGTGGGTGGACCACGCTTCCCGGCACCGACGAGTACGTGATTGGGGTGGAGATCGGCGGGCGCGGACAGCGCGTGGCACTCGCCGACGGCGGCGGAAGAGTCCTCGGCCAGGCCCAGTCCATCGATGCCGGCGCGTCGGCGACGAACGTGGTCGAGACGGTGCGGGCGCTGGTGGGCCAGGTCTGCGGCGCGGCTCAAATTCCGCCCAGCCGGGTGGCGCGCGCCGGGGTAGCGTTTGGCGGTCCGGTGGACAGCGCCCGCGGGCTGACGCTGCTGTCCCATCGTGCCGCGGGGTTCGAGGACTTCCCACTGGTGAATCTCATCGAGGACGCCATCGGCGTGCCGATCGTGCTCGAGAATGACGCGCGCGCGGCGGCCCTCGGCGAGACGATATACGGTGCCGGCCGCGGATCGCAGGACGTCGTCTACGTCCACCTCGGCACCGGCGTCGGCAGCGGCATCATCGCCGACGGGCGGTTGGTGCACGGCACCGGCGGCACGGCCGGCGAGATGGGGCACATGGTCGTCAGCGTGGGCGGGCCAATCTGCTCCTGCGGCAAGCCCGGCCACCTCGAGGCGTATGCGTCCGCGCCAGCGATCGTCAGCCGAATGCGCGAGCGTCTCGCGGCGGGCGACGCCGAGGATCGTCGCCACCTGACTGACGCCACGTCGCTCACCGTGCGGACGATCTTCGAGCGCGCTCACGCCGGGGATGGCGCCGCGGCCGAAGTCGTGACTGAGACAGTCCAGGTTCTCGGTATGGCAATCGCGAACCTGATCACCGTGCTCAATCCGGCAACGGTGATCGTCGGCGGCTCGGTGGCGGAGGTAGGGCCATTGCTGATGGACGCCCTCGGGGCACACGTGCGCCGGTACGCGTACCCGGCCGCGGCGCGCCGGGTGCGCCTCTCGCTGGCGCAGTTTCGCGGCGACTCGGCGCTCCTTGGCGCCGTCGCCCTGGCGTTGACCGAACCCCAGACGCCCGAGCGTGCCGCACGGCTGGGCCCGCGCTAGCGCTCCGGCAACGGACGACTCGATTGCCGCAATAACCGAAGAATTGTACACTTGCCCGGTTAGGGCCTTGCGAGGGGAGGTTGTGCGATGTCCGCCGTCAGGCTAAGCGACGAGCACCTGACCTATTTGCTGCTGCTGCTGCGAAACTCACCGCGTCCAATGACGACCGCGGACCTCGTGCGCGCGCTCCAGGATCGTGCCGCGGCTCGCTGAGCCCCGTCGTCCCATCGACATCACCCACTGAGGAGACAGGCACCGGCATGCAGACCGCAGAGGCGACGACAGAGCCTCGCTTTGGCGGATCCGCCGACGAGCAGCGGATCGCCGAGGAGGCGTTTCGGACCGTCGTCACGATGGGCCGATTCTTCCCGAAAACCGCGCCGATTCGCGTGCGCCTGACCGCGCTGGCGGAGTTCTTCGCCGGACGCGACTCCGCGCGGACCGCCGAGGAGTGGCGTGCAGAGCTCGACCGCGTGCTGACCGCGAACCCGGACGTCTTTGGCCGAGAGTCGACCGACGACGGCGAGGTGGTCTTCGTCACGACGGCACTGGGCGTCTCGCCCGTGGGCCAGGCGCGGCCGGTCAATATGCACACGCTGGCGCGCCGCTTCCAGGAGCCGATTCCGGTGCCGGAGCAGCCGGTGACACCGGCGCGGCGGCGGCGTCCCTCGACCGCTGAGGAGCAGTTGATCGCAGCGCTCGAGGCGGAGGAGTCCGCGCTCGCACAGGCCGAGGGCGCCGCCGAGGTCGAGACGTGGGAGCCGGTGGCGGAAGAGGAGGTCGAGGTCGTCGTCGAGCCCACCACCGCCGCCGCGCCGGAGACGATCGATCTCGCCGGCATCGCCGCGCTCGAGCCTGACGCGCTGGCGGCGATCATCACCGACGAGTTGCGTCACGACCTCAGTGTCGCCGGGTTTGGCGACCGCTGGATGGTGGAGGACAAAGTCCCCCGGTTGAGTCGTGGCGACCTCCGCCGTTTTCGCGACTACCTGCTGGAGCGCAACCAGCCTCTGGCCGACGAGACGCTACTTCAGGACATCCTCGGCCTGCGGCCGACCTCCGACGACTACGACCTGATGCGCTTCGCAGTCAACTTCCGCCTGTCGCGTGAGCACCGTGAGTTCGAGTTCGTCGGCACGACCGATCAGCGGCTCTGGACGACCACCGGCCTGCCGACGATCGGCACGGCCAAGCGCAAGGCAAGCGAGATCGGCACCGACTACCGGTACCTTATCGAGAATCCCGGTGTCGACACGGCGGCGGGCGAGCCGGTGGTCGAGCACGTCCTGACGTTTTACGAGTACCAACTCGGCGTCTTGCCCTACGACGCAACCTTCCAGGCGCTGCTGCCGGCCGCCATGCAGCCGGAGCAGCGGGCCGCTGTCCTGGCGTTCGAGTCGCCGCAGACGTATGAGACCTTCTTCGTCGAGCTGCGATATCCGACCGGAAATCGCGGCGGTTACCTGGCCGGCTTTGAGCGCTTCTTCGCCGAGAACCTGGTGCCGGGAGCGCTGATCACGATCGAGCGCAGCGAGAACAACGGCCGTTACCTGCTCGAGTACCTGCCGATCTCCGGCCAGGACCGCAAGCTGCTCCAGCTCGACGAGAAGAAGGGCCGCTACGCCTTCCGGCCGACGACGTTCTACTGCGCGACGCAGGAGAACATGCTACTGACCGAGAACCGCTTCCCGCGCCTCGCCAACACCGCTCCACTCGAGGAGCGCATCCGTCGACGGCCAGAGGAGGTGCTGGCGGCACTCTTCGAGCGGGTTGGCGAATCGGAGGGGGCCGGGGCGTCGCGCCGCTACATGGCGATCCTGGATGACCTGCTGGCGGCGATAAACGTCGAGCGGCCGGTGAACGCCGAACTCATCCGGGCGATCGCCGGCTCTCCCGACAATCCGCAGTTCAGCGTGGACCCGGACGTGGAAGATGTTTTTTACTACCAACCTCCCGCCGAGTGATCCGGAGACCGAGCGCCTCGTCGCCCGCCTCCACGAGATTCGCGACGGATCGCGCTCGACCGCGGTGGTCGCGGAGTTCTCCGACCTCGACCGGCGTGCCGCGGTACGGCTGGCTCCCGTCTGGCGGGAGTTGCCGGTCGACGCGCGCCGGTTCGCCGTACGCGCGATGATCGATCTCGCCGAGAGCGACGTGGAGCTGAATTTCGCGCGGATCCTGCGCCTGGCGGCTGCCGACCCCGATGCGGAGGTGCGGGCGCTGGCCATCGGGGGTCTGTGGGAAGACGAGAGCACGCTCGTGCTCGACGACCTGCTGGCACGCCTGGCGACGGAGGACGAAGCCGCCGTCCGCGAGGCCATGGTCGTCGCGCTCGGGCGATTCAATTACCGGGCATCCGTCGAGGAACTCGACGAGCCCCACGCCGCGGCGATCCGTGCTGCCCTGCTCGACGTGGTGCACTCGAATGAATCGGTCGGTGTTCGACGCCGCGCGCTCGAGTCGCTGGCCTACCTGTCGAACGACCCGGAGGTGGACGACGCAATCGCCGGGGCGTTTGAGTCGCCGTACCGCGACCTGCGGGTCAGCGCGCTCTTCGCGATGGGGCGGAACCTCAACCGCCGCTGGTTTGACACGGTTCTCGAAGAGCTGGAGAGCGACGACGCGGAGTTCCGCTACGAGGCCGCCAAGGCCTCCGGCGAGTATGGTGATTCCCGGGCGGTCGACCCGTTACTCGAGCTGATCGACGACGAGGACCGCGAGGTCCAGCTCGCGGCGGTCGGCGCGCTCGGCCAGATCGGCGGCCGCATGGCGCTGAGCGCGCTACGCCGGCTGGCACGGAGCGAGGACGAGGTGCTGCGCGACGCGGCGGCCGACGCGCTGGAACAGTCAACCTACGACGCCAACCCCTTCGGGTCCCCCCGCTGATGCTCGCCGTCCCAGCGAATCGGCAGCCCGCGCTTTCGCTCGAGCGCGTCGAGCGCGCGACGGCGTGGGACGAGGCAATCGATCACCTCGGCGGGCACCTCTTGCAGAGCTGGCGCTGGGGCGAGGTCAAGAGCCGCCACGGCTGGCAGCCGACGCGGCTCTTGCTGAGGCGCGGCGAGGTTCCGGTCGTGGCCGCGCAGGTGCTCCTGCGCGCCGTCGGGCCGGCTCGCGTCGGCTACGCGCCACGGGGCCCGGCCGCGGACGGCGCGTCGACCGCCGATCTCGCGGCGTTTACAGCGGCACTGGATGACGTGCTGCGACGTGGCCTGACGGTTGCCCTCTTTCTCGAGCCCGACAGCTGTCACGTTGTTCCGCCCGTGTCCGGTACGCTGGGCTGGCGGAGGTCGCCGGATACCGTTCAGCCCGTGCGCACGATCAAGGTCGCGGTCGACCGCCAGGACGACGAGTTGCTCGGGGCGATGAAACCAAAGACGCGGTATAACGTCCGGCTGGCCGAACGGCGTGGGGTAACGACGCGCGTGGGTGGTCCCGGGGACCTGCTCGCCTTCTACCGGCTCATGGAAGAGACGGCGGAGCGTGACCATTTCGGCATCCACAGCGTTGATTACTATCGGGACGTGCTCGACACGTTCGGTGGAGACGCGGCGCTGATCCTGGCGGAGATCGAGGGTCAGCTTGCGGCCGGAGTCCTGGTGGTCAGT
>DASSZN010000181.1:0-18303 GCA_035702805.1 Thermomicrobiaceae bacterium
ACTGGACGGCGGTGCGCGACCGGCTGGTCGGCGAGCTGTCCAGCCACGGCTTCCCGGTGATCCAGGTCGAGGACGGCGACTACAACGGCAACCTGGAGCTGTACCTGAAGCACGCCTGGGACGGCCAGAAGCTGGACCTGCCCTACGCCGAGAAGACGCTGGAGTACGTGAACCGGCTATGGGGGCGGCGGGTCTGGCTGGAGACGCGCAAGTCGGACGAGGAGCGGCTGCTGATGTCGTACGACGCCCGCGAGGGGCACAAGACGCACAGCTGAGGAGCGTGCGGCCGAAGGGCGAGTCGAATCCGCAGCGGACGCCGGGAGCCGGCGACGGCCCCGGCGTCGCCATGCCGGCCACGCGCGCTGCCCGACAATGGGCGCTCACGACGGCACACAACGCGCAATACCGCACCGCCCGGTGACGAATCACGCGTCGCGCGATCCCGGATGTTGCGGCACTGATGCGCCCTGCCGGCACGGTGTTGTGACTTCCTGACCCCGGTTCACCTACGCTCTGGTCAGAGCCTGACCGGCCGGGTGGGCCGGGACACAGCGTGCTCGCGCGAGCGGTCGACGAGGCGCCGCGCCGGTGTCCCGGACGTCGCACCACGCGGGTGCGCCCGGGCCGGTCGGAGAGCCGACAACCGGGAGGAGGCCCCGATGGTCACGGATCTCAGAGCACTGCCCGAGAGCCCGCGCCTGCCGGCGCTGGGCGGTGGAGTCCACCTGCTGCCAGACGAAAGGACGATGGCGGACGTCGCCGGCTACGTCGAGAAGCTCCACGCCGAGCGCTACCCGGCGAACCGGGAGGGGCGGTACCGCCGCTCCCGCGGGCGCTCGGCCGTCGACTGGCTGGAGCACTACGGCTGCGTGCTGGGGGTGGCGGCCAGCCACTACGGCATCCCGACCGGCGAGGTCCTGGCGGCGGCCGACGAGGAGCTGCGCGGGCTGAGCCACGGCCGCCACGTGGAAGCCCTGCGCGAGACCAGCCCGGCACTGGTGCGGCTGATCGACGTGCTGCGGGAGGTGTTCCCGCTGGAGCCGCACGCCGCCTGACGCGGCGGACCGTGCGGACCGGACCGTCCCGGCTGCTCCACCTCGCGCCGGGGCACCCAGTGTGACGCGAAGCCGGCCGCTCGGCTCCGGCGGAGGGGCCGGTACCGCCGATCCAACGGTGGCCACCCCGGAACGGGAGGGCCGGTCTCGACCGCCCTCCCGTTCGCCTGCCCGGCGGCCCGCGCTGTCACGACGCTGTCGCGCCGGCCACCGCGATTGTTGCGGGATCGCCACGTCCCCTCGGTGGAAACACGGATGCGACCGGTCGCGCCACGGCGTAGCGTGCAACGTAACGGCAGCGCGCGCGGCGCCCGGGTCCAGCGACTCCCACGGCGCCGCACGGTTGCCGGCGGTCGACCGGGCGCGACGTGGTCGACGCCGGTCAGCGGGTTCGCCGGCTCCCGAGTTCCCGGCGCGGCAGCACGAGGATGCCGCCGGACGCGGACTGTTGCGAAATTGTTGCGAACCGGCGTGAACCGTCGCGGTTCCGACACGGCCCCGGCCTAGGATCGGCCCAGAACTGGAGCAGGCGCGGTGGGCCCTCCCGCCGCCCGGCCAACGCCGATCCCGGCCGAACGTGAGGCGGGCTCCCCGTACCGTAGGAGGACGGCCATGGCAACGGCCCTCATCGCCATCATCCTGATCGTCATCGCCGCCACCGTCGTCGTGGTGGTCTTCGACGAGATTGCCCGGTCCAAGGGGGACTGGCAGCCCCGCAACCGGTGAGCGCGCTCCTGTCCGGCGCCGGAATGCCGGGCCGGCGGGAGGTCCCGGCGACGACCTGTCTCCGCGTCCTGATCGTCGACGACCACGCCGTGGTGCGCGAGGGGACGCGGCAGCTCCTCGCCCAGGACCCCTGCCTGCTGGTCGTCGGTGAGGCCGGCCGCGGCGACGAGGCGGTGCGGCTCGCCGCGACCCTGCGCCCGGACGTGGTGCTGCTCGACCTGGCGCTGCCCGACCGCAGCGGGATCGAGGTGGCGCGCGCCATCCGCGGCATCGCGCCGGACACGCTGGTGGTCATCCTGAGCGCCTACGACGACGACGACTACGTCCTGGCGGCCATGGAGGTCGGCGCCTCGGGCTACCTGCTCAAGACGGTGCGCGGCCGCGAGGTGATCGACGCCATCCACGCCGTCGCCGAGGGGCACATGGTGCTCCACCCGACGGTCGCCGGCAAGCTCCGCCGCCTGCCGCGCCACGGCGCCGAGGTCGCGGCGCTCTCGACGCGCGAGCACGAGATCCTGCGCCTGGCCACCGCCGGGCTGCACAACAAGGAGATCGCCCGGGAGCTGGGCATCAGCACGCGCACCGTCGAGGCCCACCTCAGCCACATCCTGACCAAGCTGGGCGTCAGCTCGCGCACCGAGGCCGTCCTCTACGGTGTGTCCCACCACTGGTTCACCCCGGACGGCCGCCCGTACGCCGTGCGCTGACGGGGTGACGCGATGGCGCGCGAGGCCGGCGCCGATCTCGAGCGGATCCCCGACGGCCGCGCCCTCGCCGAGCGCGCGGCGCGCATCATCGTGCGGACCGACGCGCTCATGCGCGACCCGCGCTTCTGGGCCATCCAGGCCCTGGTGGTCGTCGCCACCCTGACCCACGTCACGATCGACGCGCTCGAGCTGTCCGGCATCCCCGCGGGGGACCTGCCCACCGTCATCATGTACGCCGTCTACTTCGTGCCGGTGATCTACGCCAGCCTGACCTTCGGCCGCGAGGGCGCCATCCCGACGGCGCTCTGGCTGGCGGTGCTGGCGCTGCCGACCATCATCTTCGTGCACCACGGCAGCGACCGCATCGCCGAGGCGGCGCAGCACGCGACGATCGTGGCCCTGACGGTGCTCGTCGCCGACCGGGTAGACCGCGAGGTGGCGGCGCGGCGGCTGGCGGAGTCCGAGGGGTTGGCCCGCCAGGCGTCGGAGGCCAAGTACCGGCGGCTGTTCGAGAAGGCGGGCGAGCCGATCCTGGTGGTGGACCAGGCGGGGCTGGTCGAGGAGGCCAACGCCGCCGCGGGCGAGCTCTTCGAGCGCGCGCCGGCGGCGCTGCACGGGACGCCGCTGCACGACCTGATCGGCGTCGAGCCGGCCGAGCGCCTGCGCACCGGCGTCGACTGCGACGGCGAGGACTTCCGCCTCAGCCCGCGGGTCGGGCTCGACCTGTGGGTCGAGCCGGTCTGCAGCCCCTTGCAGATGGGGGAGCAGCCGGCGCTGCAGGTGCTGCTGCGCAACGTCACCGAGCGACGGGCGCGCCAGCGCGGCCTCGAGGACTACGCGCGCCAGATCGTCCGGGCCCAGGAGGAGGAGCGCCAGCGGATCGCCCGCGAGCTGCACGACGGCTCGCTCCAGTCGATCGTGATGCTCTGTCGCCAGCTCGACACGCTGGAGATGGGTGGCGGCGAGCTGCCGGCCCCGGTCGAGGAGCGGCTGGAGGAGGCGCGCGAGCTGGCCGAGGCGGTCGCCGCCGAGCTGCGGCGCTTCAGCCGGGACCTGCGCCCGTCGATCCTGGACGACCTGGGGCTGGTGCCGGCCTGCCGCTGGCTGGTCGGGGAGCTGGGCCGCCGCGCCCACCTGCGCGCGCTGGTGAAGGTCGAGGGGGACGAGCGCCGCCTGCCGGCCGAGGTCGAGCTGGGGCTGTTCCGCATCGTCCAGGAGGCGCTGCGCAACGTCGAGCGACACAGCGCCGCCACCGCCGCGTCGCTCACCCTCAGCTTCCGCGAGATGGGGGTCCGCGTGATCGTCGAGGACGACGGCGTCGGATTCCCCAGCGACGCGCTGCCGGCGCCGGGCGTCAGCGGCAAGCTGGGGCTGCTCGGCATGCGCGAGCGCGCCCGCCTGCTCGGAGCAACCATCCGGGTCACCTCCGCGCCCGGTACCGGGACGCGGATCGACGTCGCCGTCCCCTCGCCGACCGCCTGACCGATCACGACGGGCGCTCGCCGTCCGGCTCACCCAGCTCCATTTTCCGCGTCGGAATCACGTTTTCCCGGCAGCGCCCAGCCGCGCCCCGGCCGCCGCGCGTCACCTCGTCCGCCCGAAACCCCGTCTGTGAAAGTTGTCACAGGTTTGTCGCGTCGGCCCGCGACTTTGTCGCGGGATTACGACAGCCGATGCGTGTAAGCACGGATGCGACCCCAGCGGGGCACGGACTAGTCTCGGTGGCATGGGCGGCGGACCGCCGCGAGGCCGGGAGACCCCGGTCGACGGTCTGGCCAGACCCAGCCCGAGGCGGGCGGGTGATGGCGGCCCGCCGGGGACACGGACGCGGGGCACCCATCAGGGCCCGGGCAGCCGGGCCGGCGCGCGGTGGGGGACGGAGCACATGGCAAAGATCCTCGTCCCGCTCGACGGATCACCAGTGTCCGAGGAGGCGTTGAGCCTGGCTCGGCAGCTCGCTTCGACGCTGGGCGGCACTCTCGAACTCGTCCACGTGGTTGAGCCGGTGCCACTGCTGGACCTGCTCGTCTCCGACCGCAATGGCGAGGCCGAACGCTACCTGGCGCGCGTGGCTGAGGGCGTGGCCGGGGCGGTTCCGGTCCGGGTCCGCGTGCTCGACGGGGACCCGGTCACCGAGCTGCTCCGGTGCGCTCACCAGGCTCCGGACAGCCTGATCGTGATGGCGACCCACCGCCGGGCCGGCCTGTCGCGGCTGCTGCTGGGCAGCGTCGCCGACAAGGTCGTGCGCGGCGCGACCGTGCCGGTGGTGGTGGTGCGCCAGTCGTCATCGACGGTGGCGCCGGCGCCGCGGCGGCTGCTGGTGCCGCTCGACGGGTCGGTGAAAGCGGAGGCCGCGCTGCCGCTGGCGGTCCGGCTCGGCCGGGAGGGCGCCGCGATCGCGCTCGTCCGGGTGATCCCGCCGCCGCTGCCCTGGGCGGCGGGCTGGGTCGACGACGACCCCACGCAGTCCGATCCCGGACAGCTCGGCCGGATGGTGGACGAGGCGCGGCTCGAGGCCCGCTCCAGCCTGGCGGAGGTCGCCCGCGACCTGCGCCGGCGCGGCCTGTCGGTGACCTGGGAAGTCCGGCTCGGCCGGCCGGGCGACGAGATCGTGCGCGCGGCCGAGACGACCGGCGCCGATCTTGTCCTGATGGCGACGACCGGCGCGCACGGGTCGCGACGCTGGTCGTTCGGCAGCGTGACCGACGAGGTGCTGCGGCGCAGCCGTGGCGCGGTGCTGGTCGTCCCCCCGCGGACGCAGCCCGACGCCCGTCCGGCGCCGGAGCCCTCCGGATGGGCGAGCCGGACCGGCGGCGCGGCGCGGCCGCGCGCGCTGCCGGCGCTGGAGCAGCTGCGCTGAGCCGGCAGGTGGATGGTGGAAGCCCGGCCACACCCGCGACCGGGCGGACAGGAGGAGCGACGTGGTGTCGGTGAGGGCGTGGCGGCCGGGCGTGACCGGCCGGGTGGCCCCACGGGGGGTACGAGGTGAGGTTGTCGATGGCTGACGACGTGAACCACGCGGCCGGCGAGCACCCGATGCTGGGGCCGCGCGAGGGGCGCAGGCTCCTGTCGCGGCGCCGCTTCCTGGGCGTTGCCGGCGCGACGGCGGGCGCGGCGGTGGCCGGGACAGCGCTGGCCGAGAGCCTGGGGAGCTCCGGCGCCCAGGCGGCGGCGCCCGCGGCGCACCAGTGGGCGTTCATGGTGGACCTGCGGCGCTGCGACGGCTGCAAGAACTGCACGCAGGCCTGCCAGCAGGAGCACTACCTGGCCAAGGACCAGACCTGGATCAAGGTCTACACGATGACCAGCGCGGACGGGGAGCAGTACTTCATGCCCCGCCTGTGCATGCACTGCCAGAACGCACCCTGCCTGCGCGTCTGCCCGGTCGGGGCCACCTTCAAGAACCCCGAGGGGGTGATCCTGGTCGACCAGACCAAGTGCATCGGCTGCCGGGCGTGCATGGCGGCCTGCCCGTACGAGGCGCGCTACTTCAACTGGGGCCCGCCCCCGGCCGCGCCCAAGCTGACGACGCAGCCGATGCCGGAGTTCCCGGTGCCCCAGATCGAGGGCACGGTTGGCAAGTGCATCCTCTGCGTCCACAACACCGATGTCGGCAAGCTGCCGGCCTGCGTCAACGCCTGCACCATGGGCGCCCTCTACATCGCCGACCTGGACGCGGACGCGGCCGTCAACGGCCTGGGCGAGACCGTCCAGTTCTCCGCCTTTCTGCAGGCCAACGATGCCGTCCGCTACAAGGAGGAGCTGGGGACGCAGCCGCGGGTCTACTACATCCCCGGCCATGGCCAGGACCTGAGCTACTGACGGGTCGAAGGGCGAGAGGAACTCGGGAATGGTTCACGAGAGATCGATGCCACTGGCGGACGTGCGCGAGGCGGCTCTGCGCCCGCTCGGCCGCAGCGGCTGGCGCTTCTGGGCGCTGGCGGGCGTCCTGGCGGCCCTGGTGGTGGTCGGGGTGGGAGCCTACGCGTACCAGGTAGCCGGAGGCCTGGGCACGGCCGGCTACTACGACCGCGGCTTCTGGGGAATCTACGAGGCCAACCTGGTCGCCTTCATCGGCGTGAGCTACGGCGGCGCGCTGGTGTCGGCCATCCTGCGGCTGACCGGGGCGCGCTGGCGGGCGCCGATCACGCGGCTCTCGGAGGCGATGGCGGTCGCGGCGCTGCTGGTCGGCGCCTCCTTCGCCATCGTGCACCTGGGCCGGCCCGACCGCATCTGGGAACTGGTCGTCATCCCACACGGGAGCTCCCCGATCGTGTGGGACTTCATCGCGGTCATGACCTACCTGGTGGCGACGCTCATCTTCCTGGCGCTGCCGCTCATCCCGGACATGGCCGTGCTGCGCGACCGGCCCGGGGCCGCGTCCGGCTGGCGCCGCCGCCTGTACGGGGCGCTCTCCCTCAACTGGCGCGGCGCGCCCGGCCAGCAGCGGCTGCTCGACCAGAGCGTGACCGCCGTCGCCATCCTGATCATCCCGATCGCGGTGCTGGTGCACTCGGTGCTGAGCTGGGCCTTCGCGGTCAACAGCCGGCCCGGCTGGGACAGCACGATCTTCGCCCCCGACTTCGTGGTGGCGGCGCTCTTCTCCGGCGTGGCGATGGTCATCCTGGTGGTGGCCGGCTTCCGCAAGGGCTACCACCTGGAGCGCTACATCGAGTCCAAGCACTTCCGCTACCTGGCCTACCTGATGCTCGCCCTCGACCTGCTGTACCTCTACTTCACCTTCGCCGAGCTGCTGACCGAGGGCTACACGCTCAACGAGCAGGTCACGCCGATCCTGACGCAGCTGCTCGCCGGCCAGTACGCGCCCTTCTTCTGGGTGTTCGTGGTCGGCGCGGGCCTGGCGCCGCTGCTCCTGGTGGCGGTCCCGCGCACGCGGACCGTGCCGGGGATCGTGACGGCCTCGGCGCTGGTGGTCGCGGGCATGTGGCTCAAGCGCCTGCTGATCGTGGTGCCGGCGGCGACGGAGCCGCTGATCTCCGGTGACTGGGGCAGCTTCCACCCGACCTGGGTGGCGGCCTCGATCACCCTGGCCGGCGCGGCGGCCATCCCGCTGCTGCTGATGCTCTTCTTCAAGGTCTTCCCGATCCTCGCCATCCACGAGATGGAGGAGGTGGCCGCCGAGGTCGCCGCCACGGAGCTCTCCGCGCGGGAGCGGGCGACGGCGCCGGTACTCGAGGGGGTTCCCGGTGACTAAGCAGGTAACCAAGCTGACCGCCGCGCTGGCGCTGGCCCTCGCCTCGCTCGTCCTGCTGGTGGCCACGGCCGTGGCCGCTCCGGCGGCAAGTCCGACGGCCCTGACGGTGACCACGTCGCCGCAGCTCGACGCGCACGGCCACCCGCTGGCCGGCCAGTACCTCCTGGTGGCGACGCTGAAGACGTCCGGCGGCCAGGCCGTGGCCAATCAGCCGGTCTCCTTCTACGAGCAGGTCCAGTTCGTCGGCAAGGTGCGCGACGCGCTGATCGGCACGGCGACGACCGACTCGGACGGAACCGCCACGATGACCTACCAGCCGACCGTGACCGGGGACCACGCACTGCTCGCGCGATCGACCGGCAGCGCGCAGTACGCGCAGTCGCAGGCGACGTCGACGCTACCGGTGAACCTGGCCGTGTCCCCCTTCCCGGTGACGACCGAGCCGCTGGCGGCAGTACGCACGGCCCTGAGCCTCGCGGTGCTGCTGGTCGTGCTGGCGGTGTGGGCCTTCCTGATCGGGCTGGCGGTACGCGCGGTCGTCGGCATCCGGTCCGGAGCGACGGCGGCACAGCCTGCCGCCTGGGGTGCGACGTTCCCGGAGGAGTACCGCGGTGAGGAGGCGCGTATCGAGGCGAGCCGCTGAGCCCGACAGGGCGCGGAAGATCGAGGTGGGGGTGATGGTGGTCAACGGTGTGTCTCGAGGAGTTGGGAGGTCGATGATGGTGTTACGCCATCGCTGGCAGATTCTGGCGGTCCTGGCCACGCTCGGACTGGGGCTGGTGACCGCGGCGTGCGGAGGCGGCAGTCCCTCCTCCGCGGCGCCCGCGCCGCAGGCGCAGCAGTCGACGGCGCCCCTGATCATCATGTCCGACATGGTCGAGGGAACCAAGAACATTCCGGCGGACCAGCAGAAGGTGCGCTCCTGCGTGCTGGAGAGCCAGTACCCGCGGAACTCCGAGGTAGTCTTCCGCGCGCGCGTCTACGACCCGAAGACCGGCGACATGATGGACGACACGGCGGTCGCGTCGCTCCAGGTCAAGCTCGCCAACGGGCAGACGATCACCATGAAGTACGGCGCGCACCCGAAGACCCCGCCCAACGAGTACTACTGGACCGGCTCGTTCGTGATCCCGAAGGACGCTCCGACCGGGACGATGAACTACTCGATCGTGGCGACCGCCAAGGACGGGCGGACCGGCACGTTCAAGCCGTTCAACGTCGCGACATCGCTGCTGACCGTCATCGACCAGACGTTCCCCGACGCGACGGGCAGCTAGGCACGAGCAAGGTCGGGCTGCCGCCCCTCACCCTGGCCGGCAGCCCCTTCCGATGACGCCCGCGGCCCCGGCCCGGTCGGGCTGGGGCCGCCCGAAGCAGACACCGTACACCCGCCCGCCCGGGTCGCTCGAGGAGGAAGTCGAATGAGCCGCAACCCGATCGCACCGCGCGCCCCACGGGGACTGCTGGCCGTGGTCCTGACGCTGCTGGCCTCCGCCGCGCTCCTGCTCGGCGCCTGCGGCGGCGGCAGCACCACGTCGGCCGCCGGCTCGACCGCGGTGCCGACGACCGCCCCGGCCTACACCGCGACGCTGGCCCTCAGCCCCGAGCACGCCAAGCCGGGCGCCACGATCACCGTGACCGGGTCGAAGTACCCGGCCGGCGCCTCGGTCGACCTCGTCTGGCACTCGGTCAAGGGGCACTACGAACTCACCGGCGGCACCGAGTTCGTGGGCGCGCGCTTCGACGACACGTCGAAGGTTCTGACCACGGTCAAGGCCGACGCGGCCGGCAACATCAGCACGCAGATCACGATGCCGGGCAACGACTTCGGCGGCGAGCACGACGTGCGAGGGCGCGTCAACGGCACCGAGATCTCGCAGGCCGCGCTCACGATGGACCCGGTCGTCACGATGACGCCGGGCAGCGGGGCGATCGGCGCGCCGATCACCCTGACGATCGAGGGCGTCGACTGGCGCTCGACCATCGACACCTGGCACGTGCTCTACGACAACAAGTACCTGGGCTTCATGTCGGCGGTCACGACCCAGGGGACGGCGGTGGCCCACTTCCGCGCCGCCGGCCCGGTCGGCATGCACGAGGTCTCCGTCTGGCACAACTCCTACTACCCGACCCCGTACCTGAACTGGCAGCAGGGGCCGAACAAGTCGATCCCCGACTTCGACTTCGCCTTCAACGTGACGGCCGACCCCGGGGCGTCGGCGCCGGTAGTGGAGGACTTCACCGCAACCGACAACCCCTGGCCGACCAACCTGAAGACGCCGGGCACGCTGACGCTCACGCCGGACCGCGGAACGGTCGGGGCGACGACGACGATCAAGGGGAGTGGCTTACCGGCGAACGCCGACCTGAGCCTGCGCTACTACACCGAGGTCGGCAACCGGGTGACGCCGAGCGGCTTCAGCGAGCAGGCGGTGGAGCTCGGCACCGTCCACACCGACGCCAGCGGGACGTTCAGCAAGGCGACGACGATCCCGGCGGACCTTGGCGGACAGCACCTCTATGAGGTCTACCAGGGGAGCACGGTCCTGGCGGCCGCCAACCTGGTCATCGAACCCTCGGTACTCAGCGTCAGCGCGACCTCGGTCAAGGTCGGCCAGACGATCACGATCCACCTGAAGGGCGTGGGCTGGACGACCTACGACAACACCTACGCCGTGACCTACGACGACTCCTACATCGGCTACGTCTGCGGCTTCAGCACGGCCGGTGACATCAGCTTCAAGATCACGGCGACCGGGGGAGCGGGGACGCACATCATCGACCTGTACCCGACGATCTACAAGGGGCAGGACGCGAAGCCGAACGTCTACTCGATCCCGCAGCTGACCTACCAGACGGACCACCCGCAGCGCCTGACCCCGGCGATCCGCCTGTCGATCGAGGTCACGAACTGACCGGTGGCCCGGCACCCGACACCGCACACATCGGGCGGGTGGGGTTCGTCCGCGGTGAGGCCCACAAGCCTCCCGCGGGCGACCTCCCGGCCGGACCGGGAAGGCCGACCGGTCGCCGACTGAACCACTGAACGCGACGAGATCCTCTCCAGAGACGGCGGGGGAAGGAGCGCCCCCGCCGCCTCGTCGCCGGCAGCGGGCGCCGCGGCCCCGCTACCAGAGGAGGAGGACGAGGATCGTGCCGGCGCAGAGGTAGGCGCCGTAGGGGATGTAGTCGCGCCGGCCGCGCCGGCCGAGGACGATCAGGAGGAGCCCGCCGGCCGCCGCCAGCACCATGCCGATGAAGATGGCGGGGACGACCCGGCCAATGCCGGTCATGGCGCCGATCAGGGCGGCGAGCAGGATGTCGCCGAAGCCGAGCGCCTCCTGGCGGTAGATGACGAGCGCGAGCGCGAAGAGGAGGCCGAAGACGAGGCCGGCGCCGGCCGCCGCGAGCAGGGCCGAGAGGAGGGCGCCGGTCGAGTGGAGCGCCGCGCCGACGATGGCGAGCGCCAGGCCGGGGACGATCGTCGCGGTGTAGATCAGGTGGTGCCGCCAGTCGACGACCAGGATGAGCAGCAGCACCAGGCTGAAGAGCGCGCTGGTCACGCCGAGGTAGGTCAGGCCGCGCAGCAGCAGGGCGAGGACGGCGATGCCGACGGCGGCCGCCTCGATGGCGCTCTTGCGCAGCGGCGGTCGCGCGCCGCAGGCGGGGCACGCGCGGCGCGCGGCGGGGATCAGGTGGTCGCCGGGCAGGAGCCCGCCGCAGGCGGCACAGACGGGTCGCCCGAGCGGGCCCAACTCGGCCGGCAGCCGGGACGTGGCGGAGTAAATGATGGACCCCGCCGCGGCCCCGCCGAGTCCGCCGAGCAGGACCGCCGTGATGATCGAGCCCGGGTCGGTGAGCATGGTCGGGATCGCCCTCCTCCGGCCGGTCGTCGCCGCCGCGCACGCTGCCGTCGAGCGTACCAGCGGCGTGGCCGCCGGCACGTGGGAGCAAGGTCCCATTTCGCGGTGGCGAGTCAGGCGTGCCCGTCGCGCGCCGCCAGCGCGGCCGACCACATGACGTCGAGGGGCGCGGCGCGCCCGGTCCAGGCGCGGAGCGACTCAGCCCCCTGGCAGACGAGCATGCGCAGCCCGTCCAGCGTGGCCAGCCCGAGCGCCCCGGCGGCGCGCAGCAGCGGCGTCTCGCGGTAGGTGAGGTCGTAGACGAGCGCGGTCGGCGGCAGCGCGCGGAGGAGCGTCGCGTCCAGCGGCAGCGAGTCGCCCTGCCAGCCGATCGACGTCGCGTTGACCAGCAAGCCCGCGGCGGCGAGCGCGGGCGCGAGTGAGGCGCCCAGGGGCGCGGGCCGCGCCGTGGGCGGCGCGCCGAGGTCGGCGATCAGCGCCGCGGCACGCTCCGGACGGCGGTTGGCGACGGTGACCGACCGGCAGCCGCGCTGGAGCAGCGCGACCACCACCCCGCGCGCGGCGCCGCCCGCGCCGAGCACGACGGCGTCGAGCGCCGGCAGGTCCAGGCCGCGCTCGCCCAGCGGAGCGAGGAAGCCCGGGATGTCGGTGTTGTCGCCGAGCAGGCGCCCGTCGCGACTGACGACCGTGTTGACGGCGCGCGCGGCCGCGGCGCGCGCGGTCACGTCGTCGACCAGGGCGAAGGCGGCCTCCTTGTGGGGCAGGGTGACGTTGGCGCCCAGCACGTCGGGCGCCCGCAGCGCGGCGAACCGCGCCGGGAGGTCGGCGGCCGCGGTGTGCCAGCGAGCGTAGCGGGCGTCGATGCCGAGGGCGTCGAGGGCGGCCTGCTGGAAGGCCGGGGAGAGACTGTGCGCGACCGGGTCGCCGATCAGCCCGACACGAAGCGCCATGCGCCTCCCTCAACCGACCGTCGCGCTACTGCCCGCCGTACTTCTGGATGTTCTGCAGCTGCTGCTGGTAGGTGGTGGCGAAGGCGTGCGAGCCGCTGCCGTCGTTCTTGGCGACGAAGTAGAGGTAGTCGGTCTTGGCCGGGTTGAGGGCCGCCTCGATCGAGGCCAGGCTCGGGTTGCAGATCGGGCTCGGCGGCAGGCCGGAGACGTGGTAGGTGTTGTACGGTGACGTGTCGTTGAGGTCCGCCTGCGTCACCTTCGGCCACCAGTCGCCGGGCTTGCCGGCCGAGTACTGCACGGTGGGGTCGGCCTGCAGCGGCATCCCCTGCTTGATCCGGTTGTAGTAGACCGAGGCGATGATCGGGCGCTCGGCGGGGACCTCGGCCTCGCGCTCGACGATCGAGGCGACGATCATGACCTGGTTGAAGGTGAGGCCGAGCGACTGCGACTTGGCCTGCAGGTCGGTCGGCACGCGCGTATTGAAGTCCTGCAGCATGGTGCTGATGATCTCCTGCGGGGTGGCGCCGACCTGGAACTGATAGGTGTCGGGGAAGAGGTACCCCTCGAGGGTCTGCTTGTCGGTGCGGCTGTTGAGGAAGGCGTAGTTCCACTGGCTGGAGTTCATGGCGTTGAGGAACTGGCTCGGGGACGAGATGAGGCCGACCGAGACGAGCTTGTCGGCGTACTCCTCGGCGCGCCAGCCCTCCTGGAAGCGGACCTCCACCTGCTTGACCGACTGGGTGGCGGAGGTGAGGGTGGTGATGATCTGGCTGACGGACATGCCCTGGTGCAGCACGAACTGCCCGGCCTTGAGCTGGGAACTGGTGCCGCCCAGGCGCATCATCAGCCGGAAGTAGGTGGAGGAGCGGATCAGGCCGTCCTGCTGCAGCCGCGTGGCCACGCTGTCGGCCGACTCGTTCTTCGCGATGGTGAAGGTGATGGGCTGGGTGCTGACCTGGGCACTGGCGACGTCGAGGTAGTGGGTGAGCGCGCGCTGGGCGGTGAAGAGGACGACGGCGGCCAGGACGAAGACGGCCACCACCTTGAGCGCCTGGATCATCAGCCTGAGCAAGACCGAACTCCTCCGCTGACCCTCGTGGACGCGCGTGCTGCCGAGAGTCAGGTGATCGCGGCGGTACCCTCGCAGCCGGACAGGCCAAATCTTATCGCAATCGTCGGACCAACCGCGGCCGGCAAGACGGCAGCCGCTATCCGGCTGGCGCGCGACGTCGGCGGCGAGGTGGTCTCGGCCGACTCGCGCTACCTCTACCGGGGCATGGACGTCGGCACCGCCAAGCCGACGTGCGCCGAGATGGCCGGCGTGCCGCACCACCTCATCGACGTGGTGGGGCCGGCCGACGACTACTCGCTGGCGCTCTACCAGCGCGACGCCTACGCCGCGATCGACGACATCGTGCGTCGCGGCCGGGTGCCGATCCTGGCCGGTGGGACGCCGCTCTACGTCAACGCGGTGCTGGAGGGCTGGCAGGTACCGGAGGTGCCGCCGGACGCGGCCTTCCGCGAGGCGATGGCGGAACTGGCGCGGGTCGAGGGAACAGCGGCGCTGCACGCGCGGCTGGCGGCGGTCGACCCGGTCGCGGCGGCGCGCATCGCGCCGGCGAACGCGCGGCGGGTGATCCGCGCGCTGGAGATCTTCGCCCGGACTGGCCGGCGCATGAGCGAGCTCGAGGGGAAGCGGCGCCCCCCCTACCGGACCCTGGTGGCCGGGCTGATGCCGCCGCGCGCGGCGCTGTACGCGGCGATCGACCGGCGGGTCGCCGACCAGATCGCGGGCGGGCTCATCGACGAGGTGCGCCGGCTGCTCGACGACGGCGTGCCGCCCGGGGCGCCGGCCATGAGCGCGATCGGCTACGGCGAGATCGTCGACTACCTGGCAGGGCGGCTGACCCTGGAGCAGGCGGCGGAGCGGATCCGGCACCACACGCACCGCTACGCGCGGCACCAGCTGACCTGGCTGCGCCGGATGCGGGGGGTGCACTGGTTCGACCCGGGCGAGCCGGGCTGGTACGAGCGGCTGCGTGACCTGGCGGCAACGTTCCTGGCGGAAAATGAAACCGGTGGGGACACGACGCCGTAGATTAAGGCATCGTGAGGATGGAGACACCTCTCCCCCGCACGTGAGGAGGAGAAGCGGGACGGCCGCCCGGCCGCCCCGCTTCCTTATCTATGCTGCCGACGGCCAGGCCGGTGGACACCCAGAGTAGCCCCGCCCTACAATCCAGCCGGCCAGACCGGTGACAACGGGCGCGGGTTCGACGCGCCATCAGCAGGGACGAGCCCGTCACAGGCGTGCCCGCGGCAGCCCGCGCGACCGGCGCGCGGGTCAGCGGCGTCGCCGCGAGGGAGGTCCGCGTGAGCCAGAGCCAGAGCCAGAGCGACTACGTCATCGTCGGCGCCGGCTCGGCCGGCTGCGTGCTCGCGGCGCGCCTCAGCGAGGACCCGTCCGCGCGCGTCTGCCTGCTCGAGGCGGGCGGGCCGGACTCCCGGCGGGAGGTCCGCATCCCGGCCGCCTTCTCGCGGCTCTTCCGCACCCCGGTCGACTGGGCGTTCGAGACCGAGCCGGAGCCGACGCTCGGCGGGCGACGGCTCTACTGGCCGCGCGGCAAGATGCTCGGCGGCTCCGGCTCGATGAACGCGATGATCTACATGCGCGGCAACCGGCGCGACTATGACGGCTGGCGCGACGCCGGCAACGCCGGCTGGGGCTACGACGACGTGCTGCCGTACTTCACCCGGTCCGAGCACCAGGAGCGGGGGGCAAGCGCCTACCACGGCGTCGACGGGCCGCTCAACGTAGCCGACCTGCGCTGCGTCAACCCGCTCTCGGCGGCCTTCGTCGCGGCGGGCGTCGAGCGCGGGATGCCCCGCAACGACGACTTCAACGGGCCGGAGCAGGACGGGGTCGGCCTCTACCAGGTCACCCAGAAAGGCGGCCGGCGCTGGAGCGCCGCCGACGCCTACCTGCGGCCCGCGCTCCGGCGGCCGAACCTCGAGGTACGCACGGGCGCGCAGGCGACGCGGCTCGTCGTCGAGGGCGGGCGCGCCGCCGCCGTGGAGTACGTGGCGGACGGCCGGCGGTGGCGGGTCGACGCCGCGCGGGAGGTGATCCTGGCCGCGGGCGCGATCGGCTCACCGCACCTCCTGCTCCTGTCCGGCATCGGGCCGGCCGACGAGCTGCGCGCGCTTGACGTGCCGGTCGTGCTCGACCTGCGGGGAGTCGGCCGGCACCTGCAGGACCACCCGGCGGTGGGGGTGGCCCACGCCTGCACACGCCCGATCACCCTGGCCGGCGCCGAGCAGTTCCGGCACCTGGCGCGCTACCTCGCGCTCAAGCAGGGACCCCTGACGTCGAACGTGGCCGAGGCGGGCGCCTTCTGCCGCACCGACCCGGCGGCAGCGTCGCCGGACCTGCAGTTCCACTTCGGGCCGACGTTCTTCACCACCGAGGGCCGCGGCGGCCCGCGCGAGCACGGCTTCAGCTTCGGCGCGACCCTGATCCGGCCGCGGAGCGCCGGCCGGATCACGCTGCGCACGCGCGACCCGCTGGCGCCGCCCGCCATCCAGGCCAACTACCTCGCCGACGAGGCGGACGTGCGGGTGCTCGCGGCCGGGGTGGAGCTGGCGCGCGAGCTGGCGGATACGCGGGCGTTCGACCCCTACCGGGGCGCCGAGGTGTCGCCGGGGCCGGAGGTGCGGAGCCGCGCGGGCATCGAGGCGTTCTTGCGCCGGGCCGTGGAGACGCTCTACCATCCGGCCGGCAGCTGCCGCATGGGGAGCGACGAACTGGCGGTCGTCGATCCGACGCTGCGGGTGCGCGGGGTCGATGGGCTGCGCGTCGTCGACGCGTCGGTGATGCCGGAGATCGTGGGTGGCAACACGAACGCGCCGACGATCATGATCGCCGAGCGCGCCGCCGACCTGATCCGGGGACGCGGCGCGCCCGCTGCCCGCCGGCCGGTGGCGGACGGCGCGGCGCCAGGCCCGGGGGCGGGTGCGGTCGTGTGACGGGCCCGCGAGGGCGGGCCGCTCCGAGCCCGCCCTCGCGGCGGCGTCCTACGCGGTGGCGCCGATGGGCTCGCCGGTGACGCCGGCCCGGCGTACGCGGTCGACGAAGCGCAGCCAGGCCACCTCCCGGTCGGGGTCCGGGGCGCCGGCGGCATCCAGCGCGATCAGCGCGAAGTCCCGCGCCGGATCGGTCCACCAGCCCCGCTCGTGCACGCTGCCGTCGGCGCCGGCCACCATGATCGCCTGGCGGGTCGGCTCGGCGCGCAACACCGTATCCGACCCGTTGGCCTCGACCAGGAGCTGCAGGTCGGCCGGGGCGGAGCGGGGGAGCGAGGCGGCGAACTCAAGGGTGACCACGGTGCCGTCGGCGCAGCGCAGGATGGCGAACCAGGCGTCGTCGACGCCGCCGAACAGGCCGGCGCGGGTGACCTGGACCACCTCGGGCGCCTCGGCGAGCACGGTCGTCGCGTAGTGGAGCAGCGGGACACCGACCACGTCGAAGACGTCGGGCGAGCCCTGGCGGACGCGGTAGGCGCCGAACAGGCTGTAGCGCCGGCCGAGCGCGCCGCCCGCGACCTCGCTCCGCAGCGTCTCGAGCGCGGCGAAGCCGCGGAGCACGTCAACCTGCGTGACCGTGCCGCCGCGAACGGCCCGCTCGGCGCGCTCGCCCCCTCCCGGCAGCGGCAGGGTCACGATCGGCAGCCCGGCCGAGACCGCCTGCTCCACCGCGTCGAGGCGCTGGGCCGGCGCGGCGACCGACACGACCAGGTCGACGCCGCCGGGCAGCGGCGCGCCGGGCGCGACGACGCCGGCCACCTCGCGGCCGCCCTGCCGGTGGACCGTCTCGGCCACCGCCTCGGCGAACGCACCGGTCCCGACCACCGCGATGCGCTGGACCGCGCTCATCGTGTCCCTCCAGCCTGCTTGGCGTTCGTCGCCTCGGGGATCTCCACGGGCCGGCCGGTGCGGCTCGACTCGACCGCGGCGGCCGAGATCGCCAGCGCCTGCCGCGCGTTCCAGGGGTCGAGCGGCACCGGCGTGTCCTCACGCACCGCCTTCGCGAAGCCGGCCAGCTCCTGGACGTAGGCGTCGTCGACGTGAAGGAGCTGGTCGAAGTTCTCGGGGAAGCGCATCTGCCCCGCCGTCCACGCCTCGAGCGGGGACATCGGCGGGTCGGTGGCCCGGATCATCCCGGCGGTCCCGAACACCTCCATCATGTGGGCGTAGGGGTACTGCGAGGGGAGGACGTTCACCACCTCCGCCGCGCCGACGGCGCCGTTGCGGAAGGTGACCGTGTAGCTGATGAAGTCGGGCACCTCGCCCTCGGGGTCGTTGGTGCGCGAGGTGGCGTAGACCGAGGCGGCGTCCTGGCCGACGAACCAGCGCGCCAGGTCCGTCTCGTGCACCGCGTTCGTCAGCGCCGCGCCGTAGGTGAAGCCGGCCAGCGCGATCCAGGGCCGCCCGCCCTCGGGCTCCCAGTAGCTGGTCGCGAGGTTCAGCACCGAGTACATGGCGACCGGCCGCCGCTCGTTCTCGCGGACGAGGCGGACCTCGCCGATCTCCCCCCGCGCGATCGCCTCCCGGATCAGCTGGTAGCGCCGGGTGAAGCGCCGGCTGTGGCCGACCATCAGCTTGACCCCGGCCGCCCGCGCCGCCGCGATCATGGCGTCGCACTCCGCGACCGAGGAGGCCATCGGCTTCTCACAGTGGATGTGCTTGCCGGCCTGGGCGGCGGCGACGACCTGCTCGCGGTGGAGGAAC
>DASSZN010000229.1:0-15581 GCA_035702805.1 Thermomicrobiaceae bacterium
CTCGAAGTTCAGCGTCGAGTAGGTCACCCGGGCGTCGGTCCCGGTCGTGTTGCCGGGGTTGATCTCCATCTGGAGCACCGGAGCGGTCGTGCCGTTGTCGGTATAGGTCGAGTATGACAGCGCGGTGATCGCGGAGAGAGCCGTCCCTATGTGGTCGTAGTTGTAGACGGACCAGTGGTCCCTGGTTCCGGTCACCGACAGCTGGAGGCTGCCAAGCCCGAGCGGCGGGACGCCCGGCCCAAATACGATGCCGACTCCTCCACCGCCGCCGCTCTGGTTGATCTCGACGAACTGCCCTGGGGACGGGGCTCCGCTAACCAGGTCGGCCGGGGTGACGACCACCGTGGTTGCCGCGGACGCCGCCGCCATCGACGGGACGGCGGTGCCCAGGGCGAACACGAGAGCGAACCCCGCCAGGACTGACGCGATTCTTCTCATGACAACTCCTCTCGCCAGAACCACACGCTCACTACCCGTCCAGCAGTGAGCGCACGATCGATCCGCTCCACGGATCTCCCGTCCACCACGCGTTATGGTGGACGGAGGCACTATAGCAGAGAAGAGCGCAATCGACGTCAAGAGCCCATACGCTCCGGTTGACGGAGTCGGGACGGTTTCAGCCGTCTCAACGCGGCAGGCCCGGCTTCAACCGGGCCCGCCGCTGGTCGGGTGAGCGGCCACCGCTCCCGGCAGCGCGGCGGTTCGGGCTCGCGCGCTTCCGTGTCGCGCCGTGCCCGCCCTGGCATACTGCGCGGCAGGACCACGCGGGGTTCGTCTTTCCCCCTGGAGGTGCGACGTGGCAGGTGCCTGGGACCTCGATCCGCGGCTCTTCCAGCCCGAGGCGGTCGACCCGCTGACCGCCGCCTTCAACGAGCAGCTCCGGCAGCTGCTGGCGACCATCCCCTCGATCGCCGGCATGGAGGCGCAGCGGGTCCGTGACGCGCGCCGCGAGGGGGGCGGCACCTTCGGCGCCCCGGTCTACTCGCCGCGCGCCCAGACCCGCGCCATCCCCGGGCCGGCCGGCGACATCCCGCTGCGCCTCTTCCTGCCCGGTACGGTGCGCGGCGTCTACCTGCACATCCACGGCGGCGGCTGGACGCTCGGCACCGCCGATGCCCAGGACACCATGCTCGACCAGCTGGCCGACGCCGCCTCGGTCGCCGTCGTCAGCGTCGAGTACCACCTGGCGCCCGAGCACCCCTACCCCGCCGGCCCCGACGACTGCGAGGCCGCCGCCCTCTGGCTCGTCGAGCACGCGGCGTCGGAGTTCGGGAGCGACCGGCTGGTCATCGGCGGCGAGTCGGCCGGCGGGCACCTGAGCGTGGTCACGCTCCTGCGCCTGCGCGACCGCCACGGCCTCACCCCGTTCCACGGGGCCAACCTGGTCTACGGCGCCTACGACCTGTCGGGTACGCCCAGCGTGCTCGGCTGGAGCGCGCCGAACATGGTCCTCGACCGCGAGAACATCGCCTGGTTCACCGACAACTTCGTGCCCGACGTGGCCCGCCGCCGCGAGCCCGACGTCTCACCGCTCTACGCCGACCTGCGCGGCCTGCCGCCCGCCCTCTTCACGATCGGCACGCTCGACCCGCTGGTCGACGACAGCCTGTTCATGTACGGGCGCTGGGTGGCGGCCGGCAACGAGGCGGAGCTGGCGGTCTACCCGGGTGGCGTGCACGGCTTCACCCTCTTCCCCATCCCGCTCGGCCAGTCGGCGCTCGACCGCATGGGGGGCTTCATCGCGGGCGCGGTGTCGTAGTGCCCGCCCGGGGTGCCGGGTCGCGGGATGCTCACTCGCCCTGGAACTGGCGCGACAGGGCGCGCAGGTCGGTCGCCGGGTCGGCCAGCACCGCCGGGTCGATCGCGGCGCGGGCCGCGACGAGCCGCCGCGCCGGGCGGTGCTCGCGCGGCCGGTTCAGCATGGCCGCGCCGGTGACCCGCCCCTCCGCCAGGTAGAAGGCCGTCACCGACGGTGACTCCGGCTCACCCCGCAGCACCACGGCGTCCCAGCGGAGCGGGTAGCCGTAGTACTGGAGCGTCGTGTCGTACTGGTCCGACCAGAAGGAGGGCACCGGCGCGTAGGGCTCCGGCTGGCCGGCGATCGCTCGGGCCGCCGCGGCCGCCTGCATGCCGGCGTTGTCGAAGTGCTCCACCAGCAGCCGCACGCCGAGCCCGGGGTGGACCCACTCGGCCACGTCCCCCGCGGCGTAGATGCCCGGCACGCTCGTGGCGCCGTACTCGTCGACCAGGATGCCCCGCCCGACCGCCACCGGTGTCCCGGCCACCACCCGCGTCTCCGGCCGCACGCCGACCCCCACCACCACCAGGTCGCAGGCGACCCGCTCGCCGCCCGCGAGCACGGCCTCCTCGACGCGCCCCTGCCCGCGCAGCTCGACGACGCCGCTGCCCATGCGTAGCTCGACCCCGTGGCTCCGGTGCAGCCCGGCGTAGAGCCTGCCCAGTTCGTCGCCGAGCGCGCCCACCATCGGCGCCTCGAGCAGGTCGACCAGCGTGACCGCGCGCCCGAGCACGCGGGCGCAGGCCGCGACCTCCGAGCCGATGAAGCCCGCCCCGACGACGAGGACCCGCTCCGCGCGGTCGAGGTCCGCCCGCAGCGCCTCGCCGTCGGCCAGCGAGCGGAGGTAGTGCACCCCCGGCAGGTCGAACCCCGGCAGGCGCAGCCGGATCGGGCTGGCGCCGGTGACGATCAGGAGCGCGTCGTAGGGGATCTCGTCGCCGTCGGCCAGCCGCAGCCGGCGCCCGGCGACGTCGACCGTCTCGGCCGGCGCGGCCGGCAGCAGTTCGACGTCGAGGTCGCGGTAGAACTCGGGCGGCCGGAAGAAGAGGTCGTCGGCCCCCTTCGCGCCCTGGAGGAAGGCCTTCGAGAGGGGCGGCCGGTCGTAGGGGCGAACCCCCTCGGCGCCGACCAGCGTCACCGCGCCGTCGAAGCCGGCCTTGCGCAGCGCCTCGACGGCGAAGTGGCCGCCGACCCCGGCGCCCAGGACGACGCAGCGCGACCGCGCCGCCACGGCTCAGCCTTGCTCGCGCGCGGTGGGAGAGACGTAGACCTCGCCGTCCTCCACCACCACGTCGTAGGTCGCCAGCGGCGTGGTGGCCGGCAGGTTCGTGACCGCGCCGGTCTCGACGTCGAAGCCGGAGCCGTGCAGCGGGCACCAGAGGATCCCGTCCTCGATGTCACCCTCCACCAGTTCGGCGTACTCGTGGGTGCAGATGCCGTCCAGCGCGCAGATCTTGCCGGCGACGCAGGTCAGGACCCGCTCCTCGCCGTCGACCTCGAAGCCGTAGATGTTGCCCTCCTCGACCTCGGCCTCGGCCATGACGCGCACCCAGCCCTCGGGCTTCGCCATCCGCGCTCCTCCCTCCTGCTCGCCTGCTCGCTCGTTCACGCGAGCGGGACGACCAACCCGGTCGTCCCGCCTCCGGTACTGCGCTGTCCACCGCGCTAGGCGGTGGTGTCCGCCTCGCGCGGCTTGATCGGCACCATGATCGGGCCCTTGAAGCCGATCTTGCGGTGCGTCCCGTCGCAGAACGGCTTGGTCTCCGAGCCGCCGCAGCGGCACAGCCACATCTCCTGCCCCTCGTAGGGGATCTCGTTGCCCTGGTAGTCGAGCAGCACGACCTCGCCCTCGACGTGGTACGAGCCATTGCGTCCGACGGTGATGCGGACCTGCGACACGGCGCTTCCTCCTCTGAAGGACGTATTCCGGCCCGTGCACCAGCCGCCGCGATACGCTCGGCGGCACGCCTCACTCCTCGGCGCCTGACGGCACGGGACTTCTCCGCTCACTATAGCATGCCGCGCCGCCGTCTCCGGTGGCTTGACGCGGCGCGACCCGCTCCAGCAGACTAGCCTCGCCCGAGAACCTGCCGGGCGTTCGCGTGGGAAAGAGATGAGACGGTGCGACTGGACCCCCGGCTGACTTCGACCCAGCTCCGCCGCGCGCTGCAAGAGCAGGCGGCACGGGACTTCGGCCCGATGCGCGCCAGCGTGCTGTTCGCCTCGCTGAGCTACACGGCCGAGACGCTTGCCCTGATCGCCGCGGCGCCGGTCGACCTGACCGGCGAGGCGCCGGACCGCTCCGGGGTCGCCGAGGGCGCGGAGGAAGGCGGGCGGGAGGCATGAGCGAGCCCTGGGACCTGACCGCCGTCGAGATCGTCGAGCGCATCCGCGCTCGCGAGCTCACCGCGGTCGACCTGGTCGACGCCCTGCTCGGCCGCGTCACCGAGATCGAGCCCGCGGTGCTGGCCTGGGCGACCCTGGACGCCGAGGGCGCCGCCGCGGAGTCGTGGGCGCGCGACGAGCAGGCCGCCACCGGGACGGTGCGCCCGCTCCAGGGCGTTCCGGTCGGCGTCAAGGACATCATCGACGTCGCGGGCCTGCCGACGATCGCCGGGTTCGAGCCGTTCCGCGAGCGCGTCGCCGCGCGCGACGCCGCGGTCGTGGCGCGCCTGCGCGAGGCCGGCGCCGTCATCATGGGCAAGACCCACACGACCCAGTTCGCCCACGGCGATCCCGCGCCGACGCTCAACCCCTGGAACGCCGAGCGCACCCCCGGCGGCTCGAGCTCCGGCTCGGCCGCGGCCGTCGCCGCCCGCATGGTGCCGCTGGCGGTCGGCACCCAGACGGCCGGCTCGGTGCTGCGGCCGGCTGCCTACTGCGGGGTAGTGGGGTTCAAGCCCGGCTTCAACTGGGTGGCGCTCGACGGCGTGCTGCCGCTCGCCTGGTCGCTCGACCACGTCGGCCTCTTCGCCCGCACCGTCGAGGACGTCGCCCTCGCCTACCGGGCCGTGCTGGGTACGGCGGACGAGCCCCTCCCGGCGCCGCCTGACGCGCCGCGCTTCGCCCTCTTGCCGGAGTTCCTCGAGCGTGCCGATCCACCGGTCGCCGAGCACCTGCGGGACGTTGCCGGGCGTCTCCGGGACGCGGGCGCGACGGTCGAGGAGCGGCCGCTCCCGGTCGACCTCGACCTGCTCCTCGCCGTCCTCCACGTCATCATGGCGAGCGAGGTTGCCGCGGTGCACGCCGAGGGGCTGGCCGCGGACCCGGAGCACTACGGCCCCAACCTGCGCATCGCGATCGAGACCGGGCAGTTGATCCCGGCCGCCTACCTGGTCAAGGCGCGGCGGCTGCGGCGGCGCATCGCCGCGGCCGTGGGCGCCGCGCTGGCGGACGTCGACGCCTTCCTGCTGCCGACCGTCTCGAACGAGGCCCCGTATCGCCGGTTTACCGGCGACCGCTCCTTTCAGGCGCCCTGGACCTTGCTCGGGACGCCGGCCATCACCCTGCCCACCGGCCTCGGTGCGGAGAACCTCCCGATTGGAACCCAGCTGGTGGCGCGCCGCGGCGGCGACGCCGCGCTCCTCGCGCTGGCCGCCTGGGCCGCCCGGACGCTCGGCCTGCTCGCGCCGCCGGAGGTCCGCCTGCCCGAGCCCGAGCCGGTAGCCGAGGAGCTGGTCGAGGAGCCGGCCGCCGCGGAGTCCGCCGAGCCGGCGGGTGAGGCGCCGGGCGCGGAGGAGTTGCCGGTCGGCGAGGCCGCCGCCGAAGCGATGACAGCGGAGGAGGGCGCGGCCGAGACCGTTGAGCCGGCCGGCGAGCCCGCCCGGGAGCCGGAGGCGCCGACGGCGCCGGCCGCGGGTGGGCTGGCTGCCATCGAGCTCGTGGCCGGGGAGCCGGGCACGGTGGGCGAGACCGGCGTCGCACCTACCGGGACCGCAGAAGCGGCGGAACCCACCGAGCCGGGGGAGTCCGCGGAGCACGCCCGGGCCCGGGATCTTCCCGCCGAGGCGGTCGTCGACGAGCCGGAGCCCGAGTCCGAGCCCGAGCATCCCGGAGCACCCCCGACGACGCCGCGGCCGGGCGAGGGGGACTGACGTGGGTGTCCTGACCCGCTCGGCGATCCTGCGCCACGTCGAGGCCGGCACGATCGAGATCGACCCGTTCGACCCCCGCCAGGTCGGCCCGGCCTCGATCGACCTGCACCTCGGCCGGCAGTTCCGGATCTTCCGCGCCGCGCGCGAGATCTTCCACGTCACCGACGACGCGGACTACCGCGCGATTACCGAGGTGATCGAGGTCGAGGACGACTTCCTGCTCCTGCCGGGCCACGCCATCCACGGTGTCACCGAGGAGCGGATCACCCTGCCGAGCGACATCTGCGGCTGGATCCAGGGCCGCAGCCGCTTCGCCCGGGTCGGGCTGATGGTCCACGTCACGGCCAACTTCATGCAGCCCGGGATCGCCCACGCCAAGCAGGTGCTGGAGATGAACAACGCCGGGCCCATCCCGCTGGCGATCCACCCCGGGACCGCGGTCTGCCAGATCATCCTCGAGGAGTGCGTGGGGAGCGCCGCCTACCACGGGCGCTTTCAGGCGCAGGAGCTGCCCTGAGCGGGACTCAGCGGAGGATGGCGGGTCCGGGGGCGGCCGCGGCCAGCGCCGCCAGCTCGTGCGCGCTGACGACCGCCAGGTCGCCGCGGACCGTCATCTTGAGCGCCGCCAGCCCCACGCCCAGCCGGAGCGCCCGGGCCACGTCGCCGTCGAGGTAGCCGTGCAGGAAGCCGGCCGCGAAGGCGTCCCCGGCGCCTACCCGGTCGACCACCGCCGTCGCCAGCGCCGGCTCGCGGTAGAGCGTGCCGTCCTGGGTGAGGGCGAGCGCCCCCTCCTCGCCGGTCGTCAGCACGGTGGTCGCCGCGCCGAAGCGCTCGGATAGTGCCCGCACCGCTTTTTCGTCGCTCCCGGTGACGCCCCAGAGGGTGCGCGCGTCGCCCCGGCCGCAGATCAGGACGGTGGCGGCGGTGCAGAGGGGCGCCAGCACCTCGGCCGCCAGCGGCGGCGGCCAGAGCAGGCTGCGGTAGTTGACGTCCAGGCAGATCGGGATCCCTGACTCCGTCGCGCGCAGCGCCAGCCGCCGCGACACCTCGGCGCAGCCGGCGCTCAGCGCCGGCGTGATGCCGGTCAGGTGCAGGATGCGGCACTGCGCCGCCAGGTCGGGGTCGATCCGGTCGGGGTCGCACTCCGCGACGGCGGAGCCGGCCCGGTCGTAGAGCACGTGGGTGGGGCGCGGCGCCGACCCGGTGTCGAGGTAGTAGACACCGACCCGGCCGCGCTCGACCCAGCGTACGTGCGACACGTCGACGCCGTGCCGCCGGAGTTCGCCGGCGATGCGCTCGCCGAACGCGTTGTGGGGGAGGACCGACGCCCAGGCGGTGCGCCGGCCGAGGCGCGAGAGCGCCACCGCGACGTTTGACTCCGCCCCACCGATCCCGACCTCCAGGGCCACGGCCGTCTCCAGTCGCTCGCCCAGGGGAGTCGAGAGGCGGATCATCGTCTCACCGAAGGTGACCACGTCGTAGGTCGCCACGCTGACGTTCCCTCGCCGCTCGGCCGACAACCGGTGTCAGTCGGTCGCGATCGCCTCGCCCATCTCGACCTTCGAGGTCAGGTCGGTCGCCCACTCGTGCTGCGCCTTGAGGACGCGCAGGGCGACGGAGGTCTCGGTGCGCAGGGTGCCCGGGATGTGGGCCAGCCGGTCGGTCAGGAACTCGAACATCTCCTCCTGGTTCCGGAACGAGGCCATCAGCATGATGTCGTGCGCCCCCGCGGTGATCGCGGCCCACATCACCTCCGGCATGTCGGCGATGATCTCGGCCGCCCGCGCGATGCGCTCCGGCTCGACCTGCACGCTGATCACCGCCGTCAGGGCGTAGCCCAGGTGGGCCGGGTCCACCGACGCGGTGATCTTCAGGATCCCGCTCTCGATCAGCCGGCGCACGCGATAGCGTACCGTGGCCTCAGGCACGTTGAGCCGCCGGGCAATCTCGCGATTGCTCCGGCGTCCATCCGCGCGCAGCAGCCGTATCACCTGGCGGTCCAGTTCGTCCGGCTGGAACTGGCGCGCGCGTCGCGGCATGTGCCCGTCACTCATCAACTGCCAAATTCTCCTTCCTGCGCTCGTAGGCGCACCACGAGCACACGGGCAAACGAACCGGTCGGTCCGCGCCCCGGCCCCTCTCACGGCTCCGTGCGGCGCGCTTCGCGCCTATCGGCACGGAGGCCGCCTAATCATAGACGATTCTCGCCAGCATGATCGCGGTCAGCGATGGGATTCCGCAGCCGGGGTCCGATCGGTGGCGTGGGGTAGCGCCGAGCGGCCGGCCCTCGCGGGCCGGCGTCGCCGGGTGTCGGGGGCGGTGCCGGACTTACGGACGTACCAGCCCGCGCTGGATGGCCTTGCTCACCGCCTCGGTCCGCCCGCCGACGTCGAGCTTGCGGTAGATGGCGTTGGCGTGGAACTTCACCGTCCGCTCGGTGATGTGGAGGTCGTAGGCGATCTCCTTGTTGCGGAAGCCCCGCGCCATCAGCGTCAGTACGTCCAGCTCGCGCGGCGTCAGCTGGTCCTCGACCCCCTCGCCCCGCAGGATGCCGCCGACCCGGTTGAGCAGCTTGCCGGCGACCGCGGGCTCCAGGAGCGACCCGCCCAGGTCGACCACCCGCACCGCCCGGAAGATCTCGTCGCGCGGCGCCCCCTTGAGCAGGTAGCCGGACGCCCCGGCCTGCACCGCCTGGAGGATGCGCTCGTCGGTGTCGTAGGCGGTCAGCACCACCACCTTCGCCGACGGGTCCAGCTCGCGGATCTGCTGGATCGCCTGCACCCCGTCGATCCCGGGCATGGCCAGGTCCATCAGCACGATGTCCGGTCGCACCGCGCGGTACTGCCGGACCGCCTCCTGGCCGTCCGCCGCCTCACCGACGACCGCCAGCCCGTCCTCGGCCTCCAGGATTGCCACCAGGCCCTCGCGCACCACCGGGTGGTCGTCGACCACCAGAATTCGGATCACCCGCACCCCTCTCCGCCGGCGACGGCCAGGACCGGAGCGCGCTCGTAGGGCACCCGCACCTGCAGGTGGGTGCCCTGCCCCGGGCTGCTCCGGATCGTCAGCGCCCCGCGCAGCAGCCGGGCGCGCTCGCGCATCCCGACCAGGCCGAAGCCCGGGCCGCCGGTCCGCGCGCGGGCTTCCCAGTCGAAGCCGGCGCCGTCGTCCTCGATGGTCAGCGCCACCTCGTCGCCGCGCGCCACCAGCGCCACGCGCACCCGGCGGGCGCCCGCGTGCTGGCGCACGTTGCTCAGCGCCTCCTCGGCGATGCGGAACAGGCCGATCTCGACCCGCGCCGACAGGCGGCCGACCAGCCCGTCGGACGCGACGTCGACCGCCGCGCCCGTCTCGCTCGCCAGCGACGCCGCCAGCCGGCGCAGCCCGTCCGGCAGCGACAGCTGGTGCAGGTGCGCCGCGCGCAGGTCGAGCACCGAGCGGCGGGCATCCTCCAGGTTCTGGCGGGTCAGCTCCAGCGCGCGGCGCACCGCCTCCGCCGCGATCTCCGGCCGCGTCGACAGGTGGGCATCGGCCAGGTCGAGCCGCAGCGAGATCGCCGCCAGCCCCTGCGCCAGCGTGTCGTGGATCTCCTGCGCCAGCCGGCCCCGCTCCTCTGCGATCGCCAGCCCGTGGGCCCGCGCGTAGAGGCGCGCGTTGTCGACGGCAAGGGCCGCCGAGTCCGCCACGCCCCGGATCAGCTCCACCCGCTCCGGGTCGAAGCCCACGGTCTCGGAGCCCACCACCAGCGCGGCGCCGAGCAGCCGGCCCTTGGTCACCAGCGGCACCGCCAGCGCCGCCGACCCGGCGGGCAGTCCGGCCGTGGCCGCGTCGAGCGGCAGCGCTTCCCAGAGGCGCCCGTCCTCGCACGGGTCGCCGCTCCCCGCCGCCCAGCGGGCCCGGAGCAGTTCTTCGAGCACGCGCGGCGCCTGGATCAGGCGCTCCCGCGGCACCGCCGAGTCCGGGACCGCCACCGCGACCGCCGGCTGCAGCGCCGCGCCCGACTCGTCCAGCAGGTAGATCGCGCAGTCGCGCACGCCCGCCGCTGCCCCCAGCCCCTCGGCGACGTGCTGCAGCACCTCGTCGAGCACCAGCGTGGAGCCGGCGGCCCGGGTCGTCGACAGCATCAGCCCGAGCGCGCGGCTGCGCTCGCGCTCGGCTTCCAGCAGGCTGGCGTTGTCGAGGGCCAGCGCGATCTGGTCCGCGATCGTGCGCAGCGTGGTCAGGTCGTGCTCGTCGAATGCCCCGGCGAGCGGGCTCTGGACGTCGAGCACGCCGAACCGGCGGTCGTCGCGCAGGATCGGCACGGCTACCTCGGAGCGGGTGGCTCCCCCGCGCGGCTCCGTCGGCACCCGGCAGTCGCCGGCTGCCTCACCGGCCCGGAGGGCCTGCGTGCCGTCCGCCGCGCGAGCGACCAGGCACGGCACGGCGCGCAGCATCGGCGGGCCGGGCCGCCGCGGCGTGACGCCGGGACAGGCCTGGGCGCGCAGCACGAGCTCACCGTCCGGTCCGTCGGCGAGGTAGAGGGAGACCGCTCCGTAGCCGAAGAGGTCGCGGGTCAGCTCCACCGCCGTGGTGAGGACCGAGTCGGGGTCGCGCAGCCCGGCGATCTGGCGCCCCAGCTGGTTGACGGCCTTGAGCTGGCGCAGCCGCTGGCGATGCGCCTCGAGCAGCCGGCTGTTCTCCAGCGCGGCGGCCGCGTGCTGCGCGATGCCGCTCAGCAGGTCCGCCTCCAGGGTCGTGAACGCCCGGCCGCGCCCCGAGGCGGCGATGACGCCGGCCGCGCGGCCGCCGACCACCATCGGCACGCCCATCCAGGCCAGACCCTCGCCGGTTGCCACCGCCGGCTCCGGCGGAAGCCCCCGCTCGGCGCAGGCCGCCGCGTAGTCGGGCACCACCAGGATCTGCTCGGCGTCGGCGACGGCCCGGGAGAGCGAGCGCGTCACCGGCCGGTTCTCCAGGTCGCGCCGGCGCTCGCCCGCCCGCGACACGAACTGCGGCACGATCGTCCCGGCATCCGGGTCGTGCAGCGCGATGCAGAAGTCGGCGTCCTCGATCATCTGGGCGCAGGCGGCGTGGACCCGCTCGAAGAGGGCGCCCGTGTCGCCCGCGGCACGCATGGCGCGCGCGATGTTGCTCAGGGCCACGATGCCGCCGCTGCGCCGCTCGCGTACCAGTGCCGGATCACGCCGCGCCGGAGGCTCGCCGGATGGCGGGGCCTCCGGCCGGGGTGGCTGGGTGACGGCGCGCGCAAAGCGAAACGCGGCGGCCATCAGGCCCACCGCGTCGATCTCGCCCCGCTCTCCCGTGTCGATGCCGCGACGCAGCGCCTCGACGAACAGCCCCATCGCTGCCGCCAGCTCGGTGGCCCGGGCCGGCGTCACGATCCCGGCGACCGGGCAGCCATCGGGCAGGTCGCCGCTGCGCAGGTAGCCGGCGAAGGACGCCACGCAGCCGGCCAGGTGCTCCGGCGTCATCCCGGCGCGCGACTCGGGACCGCATACCGACTCGAGGAGGGACTGCCAGGCCGCCACGACCTCGGGACAGCGCGCCTGGACGCGTCCGGCTATCTGGGGAGCGACGGTCGAGCGGTGGTCCCACCAGGTCAAGATGTCAGCCTCACTGCGGCTCGCCGGCCACGACGCGGTCGCCACGGGTCCGGCGCTCGGACGGAACCCGCCACGAGTATCGAGAGCCCGGCGGGCCGGTCCATCCGCCCACGGCACAGGCATTCCCTGTCCATAGGGACAGGCAGTGGCCAGCCTCGGCCCGGCGCGCTCACCGCGCCAGCTCCTCGAGCGAGCGGACCGTGACCTCCGGTGTGACGCCGAGCCCGTCGAGCGGCAGCCCGGCGCGGTCGACCCGCGCCACCCGCAGGCCGAAGCGCGCGGCGCCGGCCACGTCGAAGCCGTTGGCCGACACGAAGAGCAGCCGCTCCGCCGGGATGCCCAGGTGCCCCGGCACCAGCGCGTAGACCGCCGGGTCGGGCTTGAACCGCTGCACCAGGTCGGCGCTGAGCACGACCGCGAAGCGGTCGCGCAGCCCGCTCTCGGCCAGCGCGCGCTCCAGCATCGCCGGGCTGCCGTTGGAGAGGATGGCGAGGGGCCGCACGCTAAGCGCGTCGAGCGCCGCCGGCACCTCGGGGAAGGGCGGCAGCCGGTCCCAGCCGTCGATGAGCCGCGCGCGAGCACCGGCGCTCAGCGGCTGGCCGAGTCGCGCGCAGGCGTAGTCCAGGGCGTCGCCGGTGACGGTCCGGAAGTCCGCGTAGTCGCCGGTCAGGGAGCGGATGAAGGCGTACTCAAGCTGCTTGGCGCGCCACAGCGGGACGAGCCCGTCGGCCGTCCCGACGGACGCGGCCACGGTCGCCGCCAGCCCGTCGACGTCCAGCAGCGTGCCGTAGAGGTCGAAGACGATCGCGTCGACGTCCGACGGCACCATGGCCCCTCCCAGACCCGCCTCGTGTCACCTCGGTCGACCGATCCGCGTTGTACAGTATAGGGGAACGAGGGTCCGTTCGGTCCAGCGCTGCCGCGTTTCCCGCGCCGGGTTGGTGTTCGACCGCCCATCGAGGGCGGCCGTCAACGAAGCATGGAGCCGTGAAACAGGTCGTTATCCTCCTGGTGATCACCCTCATCGGCGTCTGCCTGTTGCCGGTCCAGCACGCCACCAACCCGCCGTTCGCCAACCCCGCCTTCCAGACCACCTGGACCGACCAGTCGGCGCCGCTGGCACAGGTCGACCTCTGGGGCAGCGAGCCCCTGATCTGGCGCATCGAGCCGTACGCGAATGCCGCCGACGGGCGTCGCGTCGTCCAGTACTTCGACGGCGGTCGCATGGAGCTGGCGCAGGCGCCCGGCGGCAACCAGACGATCGTGACCCAGGGGTTGCTCGCCCAGGAGATCACGACCGGTCAGATCCAGGTGGGCGACGCGCTGACCATGCCCCAGGCGCCGCCCGCCATCCCGATCGACGACGGCTCGGCCGACCCGCGCGTGCCGACCTACGTCTCCCTCACCGCGCTGGTGGGCAAGCGCGCGGCCAGCCGCGTCGGCGCCGGCACGCTGGTCGTCCCGTGGATCGACAGCCGTGGCGTGCCGACGAGCGCGCCGGCGCCGGTCGCGCTGGCGGCCACCGATTACGTGCAGTCGACCGGCCACAACCTCCCCGACGTCACCACCGCCTTCTTCGACAGCGACCCGTTCGGCACCGCCAACTGGATCGCCGCCATGGGCTACCCGATCAGCGAGCCCTACTGGGCGTTCTACCGCCGCAACGGCGTGGCCCTGCCGTCCCTCATCCAGGTCTTCCAGCGCCGCATCCTGGTCTATTCGCCCTCGCTGCCGTCCGACCAGCGCTTCACCGTGACGGACATCGGGCGCGACTACTACGCCTGGCGCTACGGGACCGCGATGCCGCGCCAGTGGCCGGACCCGCTGGCCGGGTCCCCCACGACCGCCATCGCGGTCCCGAGCGGCTACCGGGTCGGGGTCTTCGCGCAGGGGCTCGGGACACCGATCGGGCTCGCCGTCGGCCCGGCGGGCAAGCTGTGGATCCTGACGGAGGAGGGGCGCGTCCTGCGCGTGGACTCCGTGCGGTCGGACGGATCGGTGGGCCATGTGACGGTCTTCGCCCAGGGGCTCGCCAACCCGCGGGGTATGGCCATCTCCGGCACCTCGGTCTACGTGTCCGTCGATAGCGGCGTGCTGCGCCTCGACGACTACGACCTCGACGGCGTGCCCGACAGCCGGCAGTTCATCAGCCGGAACGTCGAGCCCGCGGCCGGGACGCGCGGCGCTCCGATCGTCGACTCCCAGGGCCAGCTGGTCGTCGCCGGCACACACCTGCCGGACGGCCAGCCGCACGTGGTGGTGATGGTCTCGCCGAACGGCACGGTGCTGACGACCGGCCAGGGCTACGCGTCCCCCGGGCCCGGCACTGTCTACCGGAACCAGCTCTACATGGTCGATCAGGGCAGCGGGGGTAGTCCTCCGACGCTGCTCCAGTTCTCGCTGGGACCCACCGGGGAGTCGACCACCCCGTCCCTCGACTCGGCGAGCGGGCGCGTCGCGGCCAAGTTCGCCACGGGCTCGTCTGTGACGGCGGTGACCTGGTTCGACAGCAACCTCTGGCCGCACGTCCCGGCTGACACCCTCTTCGCAACCGCCATGAGCGGCGGGAGTGGCAGCGTCGTCCGCTCGGTGTCCCGGAGTCCGAACACGCCGCCCGACCTGGTCGAGTTCGCGACCGGGTTCTCACGGCCGTCGGCGCTGGCGGTGGGGCTGGACGGCTCCCTCTACGTGGCGGACTCGGGCGCCGGCGTGGTCTACAAGATCGTGGTTCCGGCGCCCGGGTCGTAGCCGCCCGGCGCGGCAGGAGGGCGCGGAGTCGCGTCCTCCCCCACGGACACGCCGGGTCACTGGCGGGACGTCGCGGCTAGAGCAGCTCGGGGCCGGCGCTCTTGCGGCCCTGGCCCAGCTCCTGGGCGCGCCGGTAGGCCGCCCAGACCGCCTGGGCGATCACCGTGCGCAGCCCGCCCTTCTCCAGCTGGTAGATGGCCGCCGCCGACGTCCCGCCCGGCGTCGTCACCATGTTGCGCAGCTCCGCCGGGTGCTTGGCCGACTCGCGGGCGAACTGCACCGAGCCCAGCATGGTCTGGTGGACCAGCTGCTCCGCCGTCTTGCGCGGGAAGCCCATGTGCACGCCCGCGTCGATGAGCGCCTCCATCACCTGGAACACGTAGGCCGGGCCGGTCCCGCTCAGCGCGGTCGCCATGTCGATCGCGTCCTCGCTGTCGACCCGCACCGCCAGCCCCATCGCGCTCAACACCGCCGCCACCAGCTCCTCACCGGCCGCGTCCACGGCCGGCGACGGGTGCCACACGGTGACCCCCGCGCCGATCTGGGCCGGGGTGTTGGGCATCGAGCGCACCACCGCGCGGTGGTCGAGCCCGTCGACCAGCTGGGCGAGCGTGGCGCCGGGCACGATCGAGACGACGACCTGGTGCGGCTGGAGCGTGCCGCGCAGGTCGCGCATCGCCGCCTCCAGCGTCTGCGGCTTCACCGTCATCATGACCAGGTCGGCCTGCGTCGCCGCCTGCCGGTTGTCGGCGCTGATCCTCACGCCGTAGCGGGCGGCCAGTTCCTGGCGGCGCGCCTCGACCGGCTCGCTGCCCTGCAGCTGCCCCGCGGCCACCAGCTCGCCGCGGATCAGCACCGACATGATCGCCTCGGCCATCACCCCGCAGCCGATGAAGCCGATGCGCCGGTTGTCCAGGACCGTCTGAACCGGGGTCGTGCTCAGCATCGCTCACTCCTTCCACGGCCCCGCGCGGGACCGTGCCTGCGTCTCGACGTCGTCGATGATCCGTGTGGGGGTGGTGGCGGAGCGGCTCTCGAACGCCGAGCGGGTGCCGTTCGGCACCCGCCTCACTCGAGCTTCCCGGCCGTGCGTGCTAGCGGGGGTCGCCGAGCGAGGTGGGTCGAGAGCCGCTGCTAGGGTCGGGAGCAGGCAGCGGCGCGGGCGTCACCGGGGCGAGCAGGGGCAGCCGCGCGACCTCGTCGCGCACCGTGGCGGTCGTCTCGAACGGTTCGGGCTGCCTGGACGGCACGGGAACTCCTCGCTCGCCTCGATGGGTCCGGGCTCACTCGTGGAGCCGTTCCGGAGGGCCACATTCTACACGTCGGCCGCTTCGC
>DASSZN010000256.1:0-5671 GCA_035702805.1 Thermomicrobiaceae bacterium
CGCTCTGCTCCCGCTCGAATCCCAGCGCCGCCCCCAGGAGCGTGGCCACGCCGATGCGGGCCAGCGCGTCGAGGTCGGTCACGGTGCGCCCCCTTTCCCGCCATCGCGGCCCCCGCGCGGAGGCAATATCCATGCCCATGCCGGGTTGCCGGGTTGCCGGGTTGCCGGGTTGCCGGGTTGCCGGGAATTGTTCCGAGTTCGAGCGCAAGATCGCGATAGTCCGGCGACGGCGTCGGGGCTAGGATCGTGACAGAGAGGAGACACCGATGCAGCCGACTACCACGACCTCGACCCGCGACGACCGGACCGATGACGAGCGCTGGCAGGCGGTCCTGGCGCGGGACGCCGCGGCCGACGGCCGCTTCGTCTACGCCGTGCGCTCGACCGGGATCTACTGCCGTCCGTCCTGCCCCTCGCGCCGGCCGGGGCGGGACCAGGCCGTCTTCTTCGCCGCGCCGGCCGACGCCGAGGCCGCCGGATTCCGGCCGTGCCGGCGCTGCCACCCCGAACTGCCCCTCGCGCCGCGGGCGGACCTGGTGCGGCGTGCCGGCGACTGGATCGAGGCGCACGTCGACGAGGCGCCGACGCTCGCCGACCTGGGCCGGGCGCTGGGCGTCAGCCCGGCTCACCTGCAGCGGACCTTCAAGCGCGCCACCGGGGTCTCGCCGCGCCAGTACGCCGAGGCGATCCGCCTCAGGCGGGTCAAGGCGCGGCTGCAGGAGGGCGACGACGTGACGACCGCGCTCTACGACGCCGGCTTCGGGTCGAGCAGCAGCCTCTACGAGCGCGCGCCGGCGACCCTCGGCATGACGCCCGGGACCTACGGCCGCCGCGGCGCCGGGATGGAGATCGGCTACACGATCACTGGCTGCGCCCTCGGACGGGTGCTCGTCGCCGCGACGGCGCGCGGCATCTGCGCCGTCAGCTTCGGCGACGACGACGCGGCGCTGGAGGGCCTCCTGGCGCGCGAGTACCCGGCGGCGACGGTGCGCCGCGACGACGCGGCGTTCACCGGCTGGGTGCGCGAGGTCGTGGCCCGGATCGACGGGGAAGCGCCAGCGGGCGAGGTGCCGCTCGACCTGCGCGGGACCGCCTTCCAGGCGCGCGTCTGGGAGGTACTGCGTCGCATCCCGCGCGGCGAGGTGCGCAGCTACGGGGAGGTGGCGGCGGCGCTGGGCGACCCCTCGGCCGCCCGGGCGGTCGCCGGGGCTTGCGCCGGCAACCCGGCCGCGGTCGTCATCCCCTGTCACCGCGTCGTCCGGAGCGACGGCACGCTGGGCGGCTACCGCTGGGGTATCGCGCGCAAGCAGGCGCTCCTCGCCCGCGAGCGGAGCGCCGCCACCGCCTGAACGCGGCCGCGCACCCCACCACACCGTCAACGTGCCGCACCGACGTCGACAACTCCGGCGGGGCTCGTTCCCCGCCCCGCCGGCTGAGGGAGGACGATGCCCGCGGCCCACCCCTTCCGTTTCGGAGTCCTGGCCGACCATGTCCACCCGCGGGAGCAGTTGCTGGAGACGACACGCCGCGCGGCGGGAGCCAGCGGGTCCGGCGGCGGGGCGTCCCAGGGGTCCGGCGCCGTCGCGGGTGGGACACTAGGGACACTAAGGGACACTAGGGACACTAGCTGTGAATGGCCCTCCGGCGGTGTGCGCTCGTCCGACACGGCATCGAACGCCGCCGGGGCGTAGGCAGACAGGAGGGCGTAGGCCATACGGCGCGTGATCTCCCGCTCGCGCGTGCGCTTCCCACCGGTGCCTCGCCGTACCTTGATGCGGAGCGTGGTCAGGATACGACCGATCTTCGTCGCGCTGGTGAAGTCCGTCGTGTCGTCCGTCAGTCCCAGCACCCGAGCCTCGGCGTTCACTCCCTCTACCACCTGGTGCGCCGTGAAGCGGACGGGCGTGTCCCACCACCGACTGTCTATGGTCTCCCGGCTCTGTCCGACCCCATCAGTGGTCTCCCACTTAGTGTCCCTAGTGTCCCTTAGTGTCCCTAGTGTCCCAAGGCCCGCCAGTTCCGCGACGGCGAGGACGGCCAGGCGCGTGGCGTCGGGGCGCGACACTCCTCCCCCGCCACTGCCGGACGCGACCGGGGCACCGTTGCCCCGAGCGCCGCGCGGCCGGCGGGGCGCTGGCCCGCGAGCCGGTGGCGCCAGGCCGGCACGCTTCGGGTAGGATGAGCGCGAGTTCGACCGCGCCACGCCTCGCCAGTCCGACGCGCGCGCCCGGCACGCGGGCATGCGGATGACGGGGCGCGGGTTATGCGAGATGCTACCGACGCTGCCGGCGGCGGAGAGCCTCCCGGCAGGCAGG
The DNA here is from genome assembly GCA_035702805.1 of Thermomicrobiaceae bacterium. Taxonomy (GTDB): domain Bacteria; phylum Chloroflexota; class Chloroflexia; order Thermomicrobiales; family Thermomicrobiaceae; genus DASSZN01. The sequence goes on from DASSZN010000256.1 coordinate 2,316, forward strand.
CGCCGGGCCGGCCGGCACGGGATGTGAGAGGGGTCATGGGCAACCACGTGGAACGCCAGCAGGGCGCGCCCGCCGCGGCCGGGACCGAGCGCCCCGACCGCTACAAGTGGATCGCGCTCTCCAACACCACCATCGGCATGTTGATGGTCACGATCGACTCGTCGATCGTGCTGATCGCCATGCCCGACATCTTCCGCGGCATCAAGCTCAACCCGCTGGTGCCGGGCAACACCAGCTACCTCCTCTGGATGATGCTGAGCTACATGATCACCACCGCCGTGCTGGTCGTCAGCTTCGGCCGCATCGGAGACATGTTCGGCCGCGTCAAGATGTACAACCTGGGCTTCGCCATCTTCACCGTCTTCTCGACCCTGCTCTCCGTCGTCTGGTTACAGGGCTCGGCGGGGGCGCTCTACCTGATCATCGTGCGCGTCTTCCAGGGCATCGGCGGGGCCTTCCTGTTCGCCAACTCGAGCGCCATCCTGACCGACGCCTTCCCGACGAACCAGCGCGGCATGGCCCTCGGCGTCAACAGCGTGGCGGCCATCGCCGGCTCGTTCATCGGCCTGGTGCTCGGCGGCATCCTCGGCCCGATCGACTGGCGGCTCGTCTTCCTGGTCAGCGTGCCGGTCGGCCTCGCCGGCACGATCTGGGCCTACCTCAAGCTCGAGGAGCGCGGCGTGCGCCGGCCGGCCCGCCTCGACTGGTGGGGCAACATCACCTTCGCCGTCGGCCTGATCTCCGTGCTCTACGGCATCACCTACGGCATCCTGCCCTACGGCGGGCACTCGATGGGCTGGACGAGCCCGACCGTGCTGGGCACGCTCATCGGCGGGGTCGCCATCCTGGTGCTCTTCGGCTGGATCGAGACGCGCGTCGCCAGCCCGATGTTCCGCATGGACCTCTTCCGCATCCGCGCCTTCTCGGCCGGCAACCTGGCCAGCCTCCTCTCCTCGCTCGGCCGCGGCGGCATGATGTTCATCCTGGTCATCTGGCTGCAGGGGATCTGGCTGCCCCAGCACGGCTTCAGCTTCGAGCAGACGCCGCTCTGGGCCGGCATCTACATGCTGCCGATGACGCTCGGCTTCCTGCTGGCCGGCCCGATCTCCGGCATCCTCTCCGACCGCTTCGGCGCGCGGCCCTTCGCTACCGGCGGGATGGTCGCGGCGGCGCTCAGCTTCGTGCTGCTCGAGTTCCTGCCGATCAACTTCGCCTACAGCTGGTTCGCCCTGCTGATCTTCTTCAACGGCCTGGCCATGGGGGTCTTCGCCGCGCCCAACCGCGCCGGCATCATGAACGCGCTGCCGCCCGACCAGCGCGGCGCCGGCTCGGGGATGGTCGCCACCTTCCAGAACTCGGCGATGGTGCTGTCGATCGGCATCTTCTTCAGCCTGATCATCCTCGGGCTGACCTCGACCCTGCCGACCGCCCTCTCGAGCGGGCTGATCCAGCAGGGGGTACCGGTGGCGGCGGCCAACCAGATCGCCCACCTGCCCGCCGTCGGCTCGCTGTTCGCGGCCTTCCTGGGCTACAACCCGATGCAGAGCCTGCTCGGCCCGACGGTCCTCGGCCACCTGCCGGCGGCCAAGGCGGCCTACCTGACCGGCCGCAGCTTCTTCCCGCAGCTGATCAGCTCGGCCTTCGGCGCCGGGCTGCACGAGACCTTCACCTTCGCCGCCGTGATCTGCCTCATCGCGGCCGGCGCCTCCTGGCTGCGGGGCGGCCGCTACGTCTACCAGGAGGTCCCGGTGCGGCCGTCCGCGGCCGGCGACCCGATGGCCAGCTCCGGCATCTCGGCGATCCGCTACGGCGAGAACCGCGCGGCCCCGCCGACCGCGGACGAGCGCGGCCGGTCCGCGCCGGTCCGCCGCGGCGAGGGTGCGACCGGCGGCGTCGGGGAGCCGGGTGGCGGCGACACGCTGCAGCGCGACTGAGACGCGGGCCAGCGACGCCGGGGCGCGGCGGTCAGCCGCGCTCCGGTTTGTCGACCGGCAGCAGGTCGCGGGGAGCGCCGGGATAGCGCGCCAGGCCGCTCGCCGGCCCCAGCTCGCCGGCCGGCAGGGCCAGCCGGGCCGCCTTGCGCGCGAGCGCCAGCCGCGCGAAATCGACCGCGTCGTCGAGCGCCAGCACGCCGGTGTTGATGACGAGGTCGTAGAGCCGCGCGTCGTCCGCCCGGTGGTGGTACTGGCTGTCGAGGTAGCGGGCGCGCCCCTCGTCCTTCCGGCGGACGCGCTCGCGCGCGGCCACCTCGTCGAGCCCCTCGCGCCGCATCACGTAGGCCACGCGCAGATCGAGCGGCGCCACCACGCGCAGGTGCAGCACGTCCGGGCACGCGGCGAGGATGAACTGCGCGCCACGGCCGACGACCACCACGCGACCGGTGTGGTAGCCCGACTCGACGATCTCGGTGACGGCCTGGCGGTAGCGGCGCGCCTCGGCGTCCGGGGTCAGCCCCAGCGCGCTCACGTCGACCGGCTGCTCGACCCAGGCCATGTTGCCCAGGATACGGGCGAGGAGCCCTTCCTGGTGCTCGTCGCGCGCCGCTGCCTCGTCCTCGGTCTCACCGAGGACCCGGGCGACGCGCGCCACGATGTCGTGGTCGATGAGGTCCCAGCCGAGGCGCCGGGCCAGCCGCGCCGCGATCTCACCGCCACCGCTGCCGTACTCCCGGGAGACCGTCACCGCGCGCAGTTCCCGCGCGTCCGCTCCGGCATCAGCCACGGTTCCGCCTCCTCTCGGCGTCTTCCCCACCGCACGGCACGTGGGACGTCGGTGGGTCGCGGCCGCCCAACGCACGAGCCGCGCCCCGGACCGCCGCCCGCCCGATGGCGCCCCTCGACGGGTCACGGACGCGTACCATAGAGTCTGCTACCCGTGCCGGCCGGACCCGCCGGGGCCGCCGCCCCGGTGAGTCCGAGAGAACGTCGTCTCGCTGAAAGGAACGCCGCTCGTGCCCGCGATACCGGACCGTCACGCCGGGCCGCTCGGCCGCTACCTGGCCGCGCCGCTGCTGCGCAAGGTGCCCGCGATCACCGTCCTCTTCTGGGTGATCAAGCTCCTGACCACCGCCACGGGCGAGGCGACCTCCGACTTCCTCGTCTTCTCGATCAACCCCTACGTCGCCGTGGTCGCCGGCTGCCTCGGCCTCGTGCTCGCCCTCCTCCTCCAGCTGCGCGCCACCCACTACGTCCCGGCGATCTACTGGCTGGCCGTCACCATGGTCGCCGTCTTCGGCACCATGGCCGCCGACGTGCTCCACGTCGCCCTCGGGGTGCCCTACCCGGCGTCGAGCCTGCTGTACGGGCTGGTGCTGGTGGCCGTGTTCCTCACCTGGTGGAAGGTCGAGGGGACCCTGT
>DASSZN010000335.1:0-25962 GCA_035702805.1 Thermomicrobiaceae bacterium
GTGAACGGGCTGGACATCGCGCTGTCCCACGCTCCGGCCGAGAACGGCCCCCGGCCGGCGAGCGATGTACTGCTCTGCAGCGTGGGGCGTACCAGGGACGGACGCGGCATCGGCGTCGTCCTTTCGGGCACCGGCGACGACGGGACCGCCGGCCTTGGCGTGCTCCGCGGGCGGGGCGGAGTGGCCGTCGTCCAGGGCCCGGTCGAGGCGATCTTCGCCGCGATGCCGAGGAGCGCGCTCGAGAACGTCGACGTGAGCTACTGCGTGCCGGTCGCCGACATGGGCACGCTCCTCTCCGAGTTCGCCGCGGCGCCGGTTGCTCCGCTCGCCCGTCTCGCGGCCGCCGGGGAAGACGCCGAGGATCCCGCCGAGGAATCGGTGGGTCCCGCACCGGTCAGCGGCGCCAGCGGCCTGACCTGCCCGGACTGCGGCGGAGCACTCTGGGAGATCGAAGAGGGCAGCGTGCTGCGCTTCCGCTGCCGCGTCGGGCACGCCTTCTCCCCGGAGAGCCTGTTCGACCAGCCATGGGACGAGCTGGAGCACGCGTTCACAGCCTACAAGCGGCCGTGCTTGTCGCGCCGGATCGGCCGCAGCCATGCTGCGGCCGGCCTCGCCTCCTTCGTCGACTACCAGGACTACCTCGAGGTCCAGCCGGCCGAGTTCTCCGAGCTCTTCAGCACCTCCTGATCAACATGACCGGGTTGTTCCGGGACAAGCCGGCCTGGGACTACCTGGCGCGGGACGTCAGCCCGCAGATCGTCGCCGGCAAGGCCCCGGACGAGCCGACCCGCGTCTGGAGCGCGGGCTGTGCCTCTGGCGAGGAGGCGTACACCGTCGCGATCCTGCTGGCGGAGGCGCTCGGCGTCGACGCGTTCCGCTCCCGCGTCAAGATCTACGCGACCGACGTCGACGAGGAGGCGCTCAACCAGGCGCGCCAGGGCAGCTACCTGGCCAAGCAGTTGGACGAGATGCCGGAGGCGTTCCGGGATAGCTACTTCGAGCAGGTCAACGGCTGCTTCGTCGTCCGCAAGGACCTGCGCCGCTCGATCATCTTCGGCCGCAACGACCTGGTGCAGGACGCGCCGATCTCCCGCATCGACCTCCTGATCTGCCGCAACACGCTGATGTACTTCAACGCCGAGGCCCAGCTGCGGATCCTGGCGCACTTCCACTTCGCCATGCTCGACGGCGCCTACCTCTTCCTCGGCAAGGGCGAGATGCTGCTCACCCACGGTGACCTCTTCGCCCCGGTCAACCTGCGGCGCCGGGTGTTCGCCAAGGTCCGGCGGACGCTGCCGCGCGAGCGCCTTGCTCTGCTCGCCCAGGGCGCGCCCGACCCGTCGAGCGGGGACGTGGGCGCGGGCGACGGCTCCGCGCTGCTCGCCCAGGCCTTCGCCGCCGCGGCGACCGCCGAGATCGTGGTCGATGCGCGCGGCCGGCTGGTGCTGGTCAACGACGCGGCCCGGACGCTGCTCGGCCTCGGCGTCCGCGACATCGGGCAGCCCCTCCAGGACCTCGAGCTCTCCTACCGCCCGCTCGAGCTGCGCGGCCCGATCGAGCAGGCCCACGCCGAGCGCCGCTTGGTCACGACCCGGAGCGCCGAGTGGCGCGCGGCCGACGGCACCGTGCGCTCGCTCGACGTCCAGGTCATGCCCCTGTTCGACGACCGCAGCCGGCCGCTCGGCGCCAGCGTGACCTACCTCGACATGACCCGCGAGCGGCGGCTGGCCGACGACCTGCAGCACTCCCGTCAGGACCTGGAGACCGCCTACGAGGAGCTCCAGTCGACGATCGAGGAGCTGGAGACGACCAACGAGGAGCTCCAGTCGACCAACGAGGAGCTCGAAACGACCAACGAGGAGCTCCAGTCGACCAACGAGGAGCTCGAGACCATGAACGAGGAGCTCCAGTCGGCCAACGAGGAGCTCGAGACCATGAACGACGAGCTCCGCGTCCGCGGCGAGGACCTCAACCGCACCAACGCCTACCTGGAATCGATCCTGGTCGCGCTCAAGGTCGGCGTCGCCGTCGTCGGCCCGGACTACAAGGTTCAGCTCTGGAACGCCGAGGCGACCGAGCTGTGGGGGTTGCGGGCCGACGAGGTGCGAGGCCAGCACTTCCTGAGCCTCGACATCGGGCTGCCGGTCGAGCAGTTGAGCCGGTCGCTGCGCGCGGTCCTGTCCGGCGAGACCGGCACCTTCCAGACCGTCCTCGACGCCGTCAACCGGCGCGGGCGCTCGATCCACTGCGAAGTCAGCGCCACGCCGCTGCTGATCGCCGACGGCCACGTCCAGGGCGCGATCATCCTGATGGAGGAGGAGCGCCCGGTCGAGGAGTCGGGCTCCTGAGCGTCGACTCCATCCGCCCCCGCTGGACTCGTGGTCCCGAATGTGCTATGGGTAGACACTGGACAGGCATGGTGCCTGCCGGGAACGCCAGCGGTCGTCGTGGCGTCTGGGCCCGCGCCTTGCCGCGACGACTGCCCGGTCCCACCAATCATGCACACCCCGCCCCTACTCCTCTTCCCAGGTTACCGGCGGCCCCGACTACTCCTCGGGGCCGTCGGCATGTCTGACACCCGTGCGGCCGGCGCGGCCGACGCGGCGTGCTACAGTGCGGGCGCGCGGCGGCCACGGGGCCGGCGCGGTCTGGCCGGCAGGTGGGAGGGCAGCGGTGCGCATCACCGACGTGCGGACGTACATCGCGGGGAACCCCTGGAAGAACTGGCTGATTGCCCGGGTCGAGACCGACGAGGGGATCCACGGGGTCGGCGAGGGGACGCTCAACGCCTTCGCCCGCACCGTCGAGGCGGCGATCCACGAGTTGCGGCCGCGCTACCTGGGCATGGACCCCTTCCAGATCGAGACGCTGGTCCAGCGCATGACCCGCGACGTCTACTCCGAGGGGGGCCAGATCCACGGCGCGGCCGTCTGCGCCGTCGAGGTCGCCTGCTGGGACATCATCGGCAAGGCGACCGGCCAGCCGATCTACAACCTGCTGGGCGGCCGGTACCACGAGCGGCTGCGCGCCTACGCCAACGGCTGGTACCGCGGCGAGCGGACGCCGGAGGCCGTCGCGTCCGCCGCGCGCGAGGTGGTGGCGCGCGGCTACACCGCGCTCAAGTTCGATCCCTTCGGCGTGGCCTACCGCGTGGCCGACCGCCACGACGAGGACCTCTCGGTTGCCATCGTCGAGGCGGTGCGCGACGCGGTGGGGCCGGACGTCGACATCCTGGTCGAGGGACACAGTCGCTTCAGCGTGGCGACGGCGCTGCGCGTCGCCGAGCGAATCGCACCCTTCAATCCCTCCTGGTTCGAGGAGCCGACCCACCACCGGGACATGGACGCGGTGGTCGAGGTCGCCCGGCGCAGTCCGGTGCCGATCGCGACGGGCGAGAGTTTCTCCTCGACCCACGAGTTCGCCGAGCTGCTCTCGCGCGAGGCGGTCCACATCCTGCAGCCGGAGCCGATCTACCTGGGTGGGCTGTGGAACGCGCGCAAGGTCTGCGCGATGGCGGACGCCCACTACGCGGTGGTGGCGCCGCACAACGCCCAGGGGCCGGTGGCGACCGCCATGTGCGTCCAGCTCGGCGCCTGCACGCCGAACCTCTACGTCCAGGAGCTGTTCGACGAGTTCAACGTCGACTGGGAGCGGCGGGTGGTGGACCACCCGGTCGAGGTGGTCGACGGCTACATCACGGTGCCGGAGCGGCCGGGACTGGGGATCGAGGTCGACTTCGACGAGGTGGCGCGCCATCCCTACCAGCCACAGCACTTCCTGCCCCTCTTCGCGCCCGGCTGGGAGCGCCGCGTCGGCGAGGCGTAGCGCGGAACGCCCGAGGCGGGTTTCAGACCGCCCTCTACCGGAAGCGCGTGAGTCCTGTCGGGTGATTCAGTCGGCGGGTGCCGGCTCGGCCGCTGCGGCCGGCGCCAGGGTCGCCCGCACATCGCGCAGCCGCAGCACCAGGCCCGAGGCAAGCAGGACGATCCCGGCCACACCGAGCAGTGGCTGGATCGGCTGGAAGTAGGTCAGCGCGCCGGTAGCGCCAATGAGCAGCACGACGACCTTGTTGCAGACCGGGCAGCCGACGGCCAGGAACGACAGGAAGCCGCCGGCCGTCAGCCGGTTGGTGCGCAGCGGGCAGGCGGCCGGCAGCGCGTAGGCCGCGCCCAGCACCGCCGCGAGCGCCACGGTGATGCCGTAGATCACGTAGTCCACCGGTCGCGTCGGCACCGCGCGGCTGAAGAGGTGGTTTGGGATCAGGACGGTCGGGATGCCGACCGCCAGCAGCGTGAAGACGCCGGCCAGGACGGCGTAGACGACGACCCGCGGCAGGAAGTGACGGTCGAGGAGTAGCGCTTTCACCTGAGCCTCCCTCGGGCGTGGGCGTGGTCTCCGCCGGCCCGGTTCCCTGAACGTTGCCGGCGCCCCGCGGGGCGTCGTGCCTATACGACGACGAACGTGCCCACGAGGTCCGCCCGCACCGGCCGTCGCCGCCGCAGGTAGTCCTCCATGGCCTGGACCGCGCGGACCGGCAGGTTCGCCCGGTCGCGCCCGTAGGTGGCCGGCACCCCCTGGACGGTGACGTAGGCGGCGCGGTAGCTCCGCTCCGGCCGCACCACGTCGTCACCGACGAAGAGGGTCTGTAGCCGGTGCCCGGCCGGGTTCTCGAGCCTGACGTACGCGCGCAAGCCGAGCGCCCGCTTGACGAAGCCGCCCATCTGATGGAACGGGTCGCGGGCGAAGGTGCGCTCGAGGTTCTCCTCGATCATGGCCGTCAACTCGGCCCCGCTCAGCTCGACGGTAGAGACCGGCGGGTTCATCGGCGTCATGTTGTAGAGGTCGTTGCGGGTGATCGGCCCCGGCACGACCGGGGCGCCGTAGCGCCAGCCGTTCGAGAAGGCGAGCTCCGTGCCGGCCGCCTCACGCAACGCCGCCAGCAGCAGGTTGTCCATCGTCGCCTCGAGCGCGGTGCTGCGGTCGAGCGCGGTCGCCGTCTCGCCGACCACGGCCGAGAGTTCGTCGGCGAACGGCTCCGCAGCCTCGCGCACCTGCGCGTCGACCTCGGGGTCCGGCGGCAGCGTCGCCTCGACCTCGATCAGCCGGTGCCGATAGTCGACGATGCGGCCCGCCGCGACCTCCAGGTCCAGCCGGCCCAGGAATGAGCCATGGCAACCCGACTGGATGACCAGCGTCTCGCCCTGCCGCACCGCGTGGCCGAGCCGGTTATGCGTGTGGCTGCTCAGGCAGACGTCCACGCCGCGCACGTCCGCCAGCAGGTGCATGTCCTGGGGGAATCCCAGGTGCGAGACCAGGAGCACCAGGTCCACCTGCTCGCGCCCGCGTAGCTCCTCGATGAAGCCGGGGAGTTCCTCCACCCCGTCGGTGAAGGTCACGCCCTCGCTGTAGCTCGGCGGCATCGTCTTGTCGACGATGTTCGAGGCGATGCCGACCAGCCCGATCCGCAGGCCGGCGACCTCGCGGACGGCGTAGGGCGGGAAGTAGCGCTCGCCGCTGGCACGGTCGTAGACGTTGATCGCCAGCATCGGGTAGCTCAGCTGGGCGACGCGCTCGCGGAAGACGGCGGGTGTGTACGCGAACTCCCAGTGCGCGGTCATCGCCGCGGGGGCGAGCGTGTTCAGGATCGGCACGAGCGCCTCTCCGCGGGTCGCGACGGCCGGGTAGGTCCCGTGGAGCGTGTCTCCGCCGTCGGCGAACAGGACGGCGCCCGGCCGCTCGGCGCGGATCCGGCCGAGCAGGGTGGCGATGCGCGCGAACCCGCCGGCCGGACGGTAGGTGATCCCGCCGTTGCCCCAGAACCACTCCTGGTGAAGGTCGAGGTACGCGTGGGTGTCGTTCATCTGGACGATGGTGAGCTGGCGTGGGTCGGTCACGGTCGAAGCGGTTCCGTTCCCCGCGGAGCCGGTCTCCCGGCCGCGGTGGGCATCTCGGTCCTCCGGGTCAGTGATCGGTCCCGGGCCGGAGGTGCCCTGCCCGGGACCGAACGATCGGCTCGTTGCCTAGCGGCCGGCGAAGCGCGCCATGTGCGCGCGCTCCTGCTCGAGTGCCCCTTCCGGGAAGCCCTTCTCGCCCCCCAGCTCGCGGGCGCCCAGGGTCATCTGCGCGCCCTCCTCCATCGCGATCACGACCTGCGTCGCGGCCATCGGGTCGCTCCCGAACGCGAGCAGCCCGTGGTTGGCGAGCAGCACCGCCGGTGTGCCGGGGTTCGCCTTGACCTGGTCCACGATGTTGCTGACCGACTCCCGCGAGCCGCGCGGTCCCCAGGCGGCCACCGGGATGTCGCCGGTGACGCCGAAGCGCAGCAGCGCCTCGTAGACTGCCGGCAGCGGCTCGTGCGCGATCGCGAACATCGTCGCGTGCGGCGAGTGGGTATGGATGATCGCGCCGACGTCCTCGCGGACGCGGTAGACCTCGGAGTGCATCGCGACGATCTCCGCCGTCGTCGGCGGCAGCTCGCCCTGCTCGACCTTGCCGTCGAAGGTCACGATCGCCAGGTCCCGGGCCGTCATCCCCTGGATGCGGCCGCTCGAGGTCAGCAGCATACGGTCGCCGTCGAGGCGGGCGGAGAGGTTGCCATGCCCGCTCGCCTGCATCACCCCGCTCGAGAAGAGCAGGTTCACCGCGTCGACCAGCGCCCCGCGCAGTTGCTCCTCGGGTGCCCTCATGGTCCCTCCCTCTCCAAGGAACGAGCTCGCTCCATGCGCGCCAGGCGCGCGTACGGTGGCTACAGCTATAGCCGAAGCGGGGCCGCTTCGCCAGTCCCGGCGAGCCGGCGCCCGCGCTGCCCGGCGCTAGGCGTGCTGGCGCAGCGCGGCGCCGAACAGCGGCGCGGCGAAGCAGATGCGCAGCACGCCCGCGGCCAGCGGCACCAGCCCGACGATCGCGAGCACGGCGCCCCACGGGCCGTGGACGACGCCCAGCCCCAGCGCGATCAGGACGATCCCCAGCGCCGCGCGCGCGACGCGCCCGGTCGACGACTGCATGAAGTTCACGAACGCCATCGAAGCCCTCCTCGTGGGCTCGCGGCGGCGGTGCTCGTCCGGTCGGGCGGGCTCGGGCCGCCTGGGTCGCGCCGGCCGGGTCGGGCCGGCGGTCCCGCTCTCGCGCGGTCGACACCCGGCCGCGCTATGTCGTTATAACAAGCCGCTCCGGGATTTATTCACCGGGCGGCTTACCCTCAGCCGGCCAGCGGCAGGGTGAAGCTGAAGGTGCTGCCCCGCGCTGGTCCGGCGCTCTCGGCCCGGATCCGGCCGCCCTGCGCCTCGACCAGCGCGCGGGCGATGGTGAGCCCGATGCCGCTGCCGCCGCCCGCCCGCGACCGCGAGCGGTCAACCCGGTAGAAGCGGTCGAAGACGCGGTCGAGGTGCTCGGACGGGATGCCGAGGCCGCTGTCGCGGACCTGGAACCGCAGATAGGCGCCCTCCGGGGCGGCCGAGAGGCGCACCGCGCCGCCCTCCGGGGTGTAGCGCAGGGCGTTGGCGAGCAGGTTCGCCAGCACCTGCGCCGTCCGGTCGCGGTCGGCGACGATCGCGGGCAGGCGCTCGGGCAGGTCGACGTCGAGCCGCACCCCCTTGTCCTGGTAGCGCGGCGCGAAGGCGAGCGCGGCGCCGCGGACCAGCTCGGCCGGAGCCAGCACGTCGGCCCGCACCGTGACCGCGCCGGACTCGACCCGCGACAGCTCCTGCAGATCCTCGACCAGCCGGTTCATCCGCGCGGTCTCCCCATGCAGCTGCGCCCAGACGGTCTCCGACGGCTCGACCACGCCGTCGAGCAGCCCCTCGAGGTAGCCCCGTACCGTCGCCAGGGGCGTGCGCAGCTCGTGGGCGACGTCGCCGATCAGCTCGACGCGCCGCTCCTCAGCCGTCTCGAGCGCCTCGGCCATCCGGTTGAAGCTCTCGGCCAGCTCGCCGATCTCGTCGGGCCCCGTCGCGTCGGCGCGCGCGCCGGACTCGCCGCGGGCGATCCGCCGGCTGGCCTCGGCGACCCGGCGGATCGGGCCGGCGATGCGCCCGGTAACGAAGAGCCCGACCACGATCGCGGCCAGGCTCGCGACGACGACCCCCAGCGCGATCGCCTGCGCCATGGCGCTCGCGAAGGCGGACTCGGTCGCGTCCTGCATGGCCGCGCTCATCGCGGCGGCGCCGACCATGCGCCCGTGCCCCGTGCGCTCGACCAGGATCGCGTCAAAGAGGGGGGGCGCGATCAGCCGGACGCCGATGGCCACCGCGCTCAGGGCCACCCCAACGACCAGCAGGTAGGAGAGGAGGAGCCGGAGACGCAGGCCGCCCCGGACCCGCCGCGCGGTCACGTCCCGTTCCGTCGCAGCCGGTAGCCCACGCCGCGCACCGTCTCGACCAGCGGCGGCCGGTCGGGGTCGCGCTCGAGCTTGCGGCGCAGGTTGCTGACGTGGACGTCGACCACGTGGTCGTCCCCGTAGAAGTCGCCGCCCCAGACCTGCTCGAGCAGTTGCTCGCGGGTGAAGACGAGCCCGGGCCGGGCGGCCAGCGTCGTCAGCAGCTCGAACTCGAGGGGCGTCAGCGGCACCGGCTCGCCGCCCCGGGTGACCTCGTGGGCGCCCTGGTCGATCACCAGGTCGTCGATGCGCGTCGCGGCGGGGTCGGCCCCGTCGCCCAGGACCTGTCCGTGGGCGCGGCGCAGGTGCGCCCGCACGCGGGCCACCAGCTCGCGCGGCGAGAAGGGCTTGGTGACGTAGTCGTCCGCGCCGACGGTCAGGCCGACGATCCGGTCGACCTCGTCGGTGCGCGCGGTGAGCATGATGACGTGGGCGTCGGAGAACTGGCGCAGCCGCCGGCAGACCTCGAGCCCGTCAATCCCCGGCAGCATCAGGTCGAGCACCACCACGTCCGGCCGCTCGCGCCGTGCGAGCTCGAGGGCGCGGGTGCCGTCGTTCGCGCCGCGCACGCGAAACCCGTCCGCCGTCAGGTAGCGGCTGACCAGGTCGACGATCGGCTGCTCGTCATCCACCACCAGCACCAGTCCCGGCTCGAGCATGTGGCCCCCTTTCCCGGGCCGTCCGCCGCGCGGTGACTCCGGCGACGTGCCGCGGCGCGCGGCCCGCCAGCCCGAGTGTACGCAGCCCGATGTTGCAGCCGCGTGACAGCCGTCGCGCCGGGCGCGACAGAATCGCGGCAACCGCCGTCGGGGACCGGTGCGGCCCGCGCGACCTTGAGCGGATCTTGAGCGCGGCGCGCACGTGGGCTTGATCGGGGCGGGCTAGCCTGAGAGTGGGCCAGGAAGTGAACGGCCCACCGGTCAAGGGGACCGGGCAGGCGCCCCTCGGGGCAGGCGGAAAGGGAGCGTACGATGAAACGGCTGCTGACGGTGCTGGCGGTGGTTGGGGCGCTCGCGATGGTGGTGGGCGTTGGCGTGGCCGCCGCGGCCGGGCCGGGCTACCACGGTGGGATGGCCGCGGTCACCGCGACCGGCGACTACCCGCTGTACCTGCAGGATCAGCTGCGGACCCAGGACCGGCTGTACATCAACCAGGCCAACGTGACCGGCACCTCGACCGTGCCGGGCGCGATGCGGGGCGCGATCGCCTGGCTGCCTGATGGCGCGACCATCGACTCGGTGACGCGCGACGTCCAGGTCGACGGGTCGACCAAGACGGTGACGGTGACCTTCCACCTGACGCTGGCGGACGGCACCACGAGCGACGTGCAGCGGGTCCACGTCTTCACCCTCCAGTCGGACGGGACGTGGCTGCTGACCTCGGCGCCGGACTGCCCGTACCGGTAATGCCAAGGGAGTCCCGCGCAACGCGGGCGCCGGCTCGGGCCGGCGCCCGTCGCCGTGTCCGCCGACCGATCCCTTCTCGATCTCGAAGTACGCCCACGCGCTTGCGGCGGCTCTTCAAATGCCATATACCCACATGGTATTTAGATATATGGCAGACATGATGACCGATAACCTGATCGAGACCATCGCGGCCGACCTGTCGTACGCCAGCCGCACGCCGCTCTACGAGCAGCTCGCCAGCGCCATCGCCGACGCGATCCGGCGCGGCGACCTCGCGCCCGGGACGATGCTCCCGCCGGAGCCCGATCTGGCGGCGCAGCCCGGCGTCAGCCGGCAGACCGTCAACCAGGCCCTGGTGGGCTTGGCACGGCGTGGGCTGGTCACGCGGCGGCGCGGCGTGGGTGCGCTGGTCGCGGAGCCCTACGTGGAGCAGCCGCTCGGCGGGCTCTGCAGCTTCATGCGGACGCTGGTGGCGCAGGGGCACCTGCCGAGCACCCGCGTGCTCGGTTACCGCGTCACGGTGGACGACGAGGCCTCGCCACGGTTGACCGGACGGCCCGACGGGCTGGTCTGGGAACTGGGCCGGCTGCGGCTGGTCGACGGGGTTCCGTTCGTGGTCGAGACGATCTACCTGCCGCAAGCGTGTGGCGAGCGGCTGCCAATCGACCCGCTGGCCGGCGAGGCGCTCTACGACCTCATCCGTGATATCTGCGGGGAGGTGGTGACGCACGCGGAGGAGACGCTGCGGCCCCTGACGCTGTAGCAGCCCGAGTCGGCCCTTGCTGGGCCTGCCGGTCGGCGACCCCGCCTTCCTGATCGAGCGCGTGGGCTACGTCGACGACCGCCCGCTGGAGTTGCGGCGGAGCCTGATCCGCGGCGATCGCTATCGGCTACGCGTGCAGCTCGAGGGCGAGGCCCTTGCCCCGGGCAGCGATGCCCTATGAGGATCTGCGCATTTCCCATACGATGCGCGGCATGGTGGCGCGGCGACGACGTGTCGCAGATGCCGAGGATCGGGGACGGGGTGCGAGATGCTGGGGGTCGAGCTGTTCGTCCTGGGGCTCTTCGTGGCGGCGGTGGCGGCGGGACTGCTGGGGTCGCTGGTCGGCCTGGGGGGCGGCGTGATGATCGTGCCCTTCCTGACCATCGGCTTCAGCGTCAACATCCGGCTCGCCATCGGCGCGAGCATCGTCTCGGTGATCGCGACCTCGAGCGGCGCGGCGGCCGCCTACGTCCGCGACCACCTGACCAACATTCGCGTCGGGATGTTGCTGGAGCTGGCGACCTCGATCGGTGCCGTCACCGGGGCGTTCGTCTCCGCCTACCTCAACCAGACGGTCCTCTTCATCCTCTTCGGCGTCATCCTGCTCTTTTCGGTGCTGCCCACGGTCAGGAAGCTGGGCGAGGACGTGCCCCAGGGGGTCGTCCCGGACCGGTTGGCGCGTCGGCTGCGGCTCGGCAGCACCTACCCGGACCGGGCGACCGAGAAGATGGTCGCCTACGAGGCGACCAACGTGCCGATCGGCTTCGGCCTGATGTACGTTGCCGGCATCGTCTCAGGCCTGCTCGGGATCGGCTCCGGGGCGCTCAAGGTGCTGGCGATGGATACCGCCATGCGACTGCCCATGAAGGTCTCGAGCGCGACCAGCAACTTCATGATCGGGGTCACGGCGGCGGCGAGTGCCGGGATCTACTTCTGGCGGGGCGACGTGGTGCCGCTGATCGCGGCGCCGGTGGCGCTGGGCGTACTGGTCGGGGCGACGGTCGGTGCCAAGCTGCTGGTGCGCTTCACCAACCGGACGGTCCGAATCGTCTTCGTGCCGGTACTGGCGGCGGTCGCGATCGAGATGCTGCTGCGCGGGTTGGGGGTGGCGTAGCTGCTCGGTTGAGGTGAGGTTGACGGACGCCGGCGGTAGGGGCGCCGCGGGTGGCGCGAAGGAGATAGTTACAGCGCATGCACGGGATTGACCTGTTCGTCATCACCATCTTCCTGGCGTCGGTGGGTGCCGGGATGATCGGCTCCATGGCACGACGGGATTGCCCTGCTCCCGGCGCTGGCGCTGGTCGCGATCGAGATGCTCGGCGCGGGTTGGGGTAGGCGAGAGAGATGGGTGAGCAGACCATGGATCTGGACACGACCCCGGCGCGGGAGAGCGCGCACGACGCGCAGGCGTCCCGGCAGTTGCCGGAAGCCTCGGGCGGCCACCCGATGGAGATCTGGATCAGCTACGTGCTGCGCGTCGGCGTGCTCCTGGCCGCGGCCATCATCGTGACCGGCTTGATCTGGTTCCTGGCCGCCGGGGCGCCGGGTGGCCCGACGACGCTGAACCAGTTGCTGGGCGGTGGCGGACACAGCATCGTGGTCAGTCCGCGCACGATCATCAGCGGCATCGGCGCCGGAAATCCGACCGCGGTCATCCAGCTCGGCGTGCTGGTCCTGATCCTGACGCCGACCTCGCGCGTGGCGATGACCGTGATCCTGTTCCTCGTCCAGAAGGACAGGATCTTCGTCGCGGTGACGCTGACGGTCCTCCTCGTCCTCATCTTCGGCCTCGTCGGCTTCGGATCGTAGCCTCTCCGGGAGCGTCCCCGACCGCCCCCCGGCCCGGCCGTGGGCGGTCGGGGACGCTCCCCAATCCTCCGTCCGTTCGCGACCCCCCGAGAGCCCCACCACGCGCCCGGCCGCGAGGCGAGCCGGGCGTGTTGCCGTGCGTTGGGGGGCACCGCGGGGTGTCCGGACACGGTAGACTGTAGGCGACGGAGCGGTGCCTGGCTGGCACCACCGAGGTGGAGAGGCGGTGCCGACAGCCAGCCGACCGGCCCCCGGCCGCCGTAACCTGCCTGTTCCAGACGAGAGGACGCACGGTGCGACAGCCCTACCGGATCCCGCGACGGCGCATCAACGCGCTCCTGGGCAGCTTCGTCATGTTCTGCCTCGCCATCGCCTACCGGATCGTGACGTTCCAGGTGGTGCAGAGCAAGACGCTCACGTCGGAGGCCGACGCGTTCCGGCTGCAGTCGGACGTCATCCCGGCCGAGCGTGGCGACATCCTCGACGCACGGGGCCGCGTGCTGGCAACCAACGTCCCCGCCGACCGCGTGTCGGCCATCCCGGCGCAGGTGACCGACGTCCAGCGGACCGCTCAGCTCCTGGCGCCGATCATCGGGCGTACCGCGAGCGACCTCGTGGCGGCCATCACCCAGCCCGGCAAGGAGTGGGTGGTGCTGCAGCGCCAGCTCCCCGACCAGAAGGCACAGCAGATCAAGGCCCTGAAGTTGCCCGGCATCGTGCTCAACGCGGAGCTCCGCCGTACCTACCCGATGGGCACGCTCGCCGCGCACGTGCTGGGGTTCGTCAACGACGCCTACGTCGGGTCCTACGGCGTGGAGGGGGCCTACGACAAGGTGATCGGCGGGACGCCCGGCAAGCTCGTGGCGCAGCGCGACACGAGCGGGAACATCATCGCGCTGGCCAACAGCGTGCTGCAGCCGCCCATCGACGGGTCCAACCTCGTGCTGACGATCGACAGCGCGGTGCAGCGGGTGGTGGAGCAGCAGCTCGACGCGGCGCTCGCCAAGCACGGCGCGCCCAGTGGCACCGTGGTGATCCAGAACGCCAAGACCGGCGCCATCATCGCGATGGCCAGCCGGCCCACCTTCGACCCGAACAACTACGGCCAGGTCAGCAGCCCGGCCGTCTACAACAACACGGCGATTGCCGACGTCTACGAGCCCGGCTCGACCTTCAAGACGCTGTCGATGTCGGTGGGGCTCGATACCGGAACGGTGACCCCCAACACCGTCCACAACGCCGGGCCGTACAAGGCCCTCCCGGGCGGTGGGCGCATCTACAACGCGCTGCACGTCGACTTCGGGCCGGAGTCGATGATGCAGATCCTCGAGCACTCGAGCAACCTCGGCATGCTGTGGGTCGTCGACCAGGTCGGGAAGGATCGCTACTACCCGGGGATCCAGGCGTTCGGGATCGGCAAGCCGACCGGAGTGGACCTCCCCGGGGAAGCCGCCGGCATCCTGCCACTGCCGAACCAGCCCGGCTGGTCGATCGTCACGATGGAAACCAACGCCTTCGGCCAGGGGCTGGCCGTCACCCCGCTCCAGCTCGTCAACGCGGCGTCGGCGATCGCCAACGGCGGGCGACTGATGAAGCCGTTCGTGGTGCAGGAGATCCGCGGCGCCAGCGGCACCCGGGTCAAGCAGCCGACGGTCGTGCGCAGCCCGATCTCGGCCACCACGTCCCAGGAGATGACCACGATGCTGGTCGAGGCGGTGGCGGCCTCGCAGCCGTACCAGCAGTACGTCTCGGTCCCCGGTTACGACGTGGCCGAGAAGACCGGCACCGCGCAGATCCCGGCCCCGACTGGAGGCTACCTGCCGACCGTCACCATCGCCTCGGTGATCGGCTGGGGCCCGGCCGAGGACCCGGAGTACACCATGCTGGTCAGGGTCGATCGCCCGCAGGACACGCCCTGGGGCGAGAGCGCGGCCGGGCCGACGTTCCGGGCCATCTTCGAGCAGCTCTTCCTGCTCTCCGCGGTGGCGCCGACCCACCCGATTCCCGCCGCGTCCCCCACCCCCACCGGCGGGTGAGCGCCGGAGCCTGAACTGATACGGTTTCGGGACACCTGGGCGGCTCGGCGCGTCACCTCTGTCAGCCTCGGCCCGCTACGCTGGGCTGGGAATGACGACGGGGGAGTCGAGCGCATGATAGTGCTGGTGCCGGAAGCCTGGGAGTTGATGCGAGCGCTGATCGCGACGCTCGAGGCCGGCCCGCCGGGGGCCCCGCAGCAGTTCCTGGCGGTCCCGCTGGCGGCCGGCGGCGGACTCGTTGGGCACGCCGGCGGTCATCCCATCCGGGTCGACGACATGGCGCTGATCGCCGCGCTGGCGGCGCGCGAGTTCCTCACCCTGGGGCGCACGCCGCACGGGCTGACCCTCCTCACCGTCACGCCCGCGGGACGCGCCGCGACGCTGGCGTGGCGACCATCCGCGAGCGAGCGCATGACGGCGGCGTGAGCGGTCCTACCGGGCGCCGTCGACCGCCGCGCTGGAGGCGATGGCCAGGGAGATCCAGCCGGAGAGTTCCTGGAGCTGCACGAGGTCCTCGCGCGTGTAGGGCCGCCCATCGCGGTCACGCCAGAGCACCAGCAGCCCAAGCGGGCGGCCGGCGCGGTGCAGCGGCGCCAGCGCCAGGCTGTGGATGCCCGTGTGGCCGGCGAACTCGGCGGCCGGCCGCGGCAGGGCCAGCCGCCACCGGTCAGCCTCGAGGCGCGGCAGGACGATCGGCGCATGGTTGCGCAGCGCCTGCCGGTAGAGCCAGGCCCCGGCGGGGATCGCTGCCGGCGGCGGGCAGCCGGCGAGCCCGCCGGGATCGGCGTGGGCCACCGTGGCCAGGCGCAGGACCCGGGCCGTCTCGTCGAGCAGCCGCACCAGGCAGCCGTCACCGATCGACTCGGCGATGGCCTGACTGACGTCGCGGAGCATGGTCCCGGTGTCGGCCGCGCGGTCGATCGCCTGGGCCACCCGGAAGCGGGCGACGGCGTGCGCATCGCTCGTGACCGTCTCGCGTCGCAGTCGTGCGTAGTCCAGCTCGGCGCCGATCCGGTCGCCAACCTGGCGCGCGAAGGCGAACTCCTCGTCGTCGTAGCCGTTGCCAGCGCTGACCCGGGCCAGCAGCATGAGCGCGACGACCCGCCGCCCGCGCTGGATCGGGATGACCATCGCCGAGGCCAGCCCGACCAGCCGGAGCCTGTTCGGACCGTCGAGGGCCGCCGGGTCGACCGCCGGTCGCAGCAGCGGCTCGCCGGTTCCGGCGGCGCGCAGGACCGGGACGGGGGCATCGAGGTCGAGCAGGCGGTCCCGCGCGACCTCCCGCAGCACAGCCTCGCGGCCGCGCGCGTCGTGGCGGAGACCGGCCGGCTCCAGGCTACCGTCGATCCGGACGAGGTAGAGCACGCACCAGTCGGCCAGCGCCGGCACCAGCGCGTCGGCGGCCGCGTCCAGCACCTCCTCGTCGCTGGCGCCCGGTAGTGGGTTGGTCGAGAGCGCCGCCAGTAGCGCTGACCGGCTGGCCTGTTGCCGCAGCGACTGCACCTCGGCCTCGAGCGCGGCCAGCCGCAAGGTGCCGACCACATCCGCCCGCGTGCTCGCGGCGCGTCCGGGTGTGGCGTTTGGGCGGGTGGGGACAGGGGGCATCGAGACGGCGGTTACGTCGGACACGCAGGCCACTCCTGCCGTGCTCGCCAGACTCGACGGTGCCCTCGTCTCTGCCATCCAGCCCTCCCCGGCGGTGCAACCACGAATGATGAGGACGTCCCCTTCCGGGTACAGTCGTACGGCGGGAGCGCGCGGCCGGACAAGGGCAACAGGTCCGGGTTCAGATCCGTGCCAGGCACGGATTGCGGTTCCCGGAGCGGGCGCATGCGCTATGCTGTGTGCTCACGCAGTCCCCGCGGCGGAGCGGGGGCCGTTGACATGCGAAGAACGCGCGGGGTTTCACGGCGGCCGAGGCGTCCGGACGCCCGTTTGGCTGCGGGGGCATAATCGTGGGGTGTACGTGCTGATCGACCCAGCGAGTCACGACCGAGACTGGCACTGGTCCAAAGGCTTCCGGCCAATTCCTGATTCGCCTCGCCGCCCCGGTGGCGCGGCGCTCCAGGGAGCCGTCCGGCCGGACCGAAGGGAGCCTCACTCATGAGTCGACTGCCCAGGGCGGTACGCGTGCTGATCATCGCGGCCATTGCGATCGCGGCGGTCATCGCGCTGGTCCTCGGCGCGGCGTCGGTGACGACGTTCGCCCAGGACACCGTGGCCAGCAGCCGCGCGCCGAGTTTCCAGGCGATCATCATCCCGGCCGACGCCAGCAGCGCGCTGGCCACCTTCGAGAAGGTGCTGAGCCCGCTGGACGGCGGCAAGCCGCTGCCGAAGTTCACCGATCTGGGCTCGATCACCACTGGCCTCGGCAAGCACAGCCTCCACTCCGGGGCGACCGTGGCCGACGCGGAGGCCCACGCCGGGGCGAAGCTCCCGCAGGTCCATCGCCTGCCGACGACCTTCACCGGGGTGCAGCCGAGCGTGTATACCGGCGATGCCGGCACCGTCATCTACAAGCTGGACATCGCGAACGCGCTCGCGCTGATGTCCGGCTTCCACATCGCCACCACCGGCCTGCCCGATCCGTCTGTCACGCCGACGGCGACCTTCGTGCTCAACGTCCCGCCCTCCGCCGCCTACGTCTATCAGAGCGGCAGCAACCGGCTGGCCGTCGGGGTGCTGGCAAACCCGACGCTCAACGTGCCGCCCACGATGAACCTGGACCAGCTGCGCACCGACGTGCTGGGGTTCCCCGGCCTGCCGCCGGGAGTGTCGAACGAGCTGCACGCCATCCACGACTGGCAGCACCTGCTGGTCGTGCCGCTGCCGGCCGGAGCTACGTCCAGCCAGCTGTCGGTCCACGGTTCGCCGGCGATGCTGGTGCAGGACCCGCAGGGCGTCATCGTGGTCTGGCAGAGCAACGGGAACCTCTACTTCGTGGCCGGGCAGGGTATCACCGGCGCGGACGCGATCGCGGTGGCCTCCGGCGTTCAGGAGTAACCCGGCGTCGGCGGACCGGCCGGCCGCGGCTGCCCCAGGTCGGTGACGCGCTAGAGAGCCTGTCAGGCACTTGAGGGGCAGCCGCACGTGGGCCTGGGGCATGGAAACACGCGCGCCGTGCCCCGGCGACGTCGGCGTCAGCGAAGGAAACCGGCCATGCAGGTCTTCCTGGAGACCGAGCGCGTGTGGCTGCGGCCCTTCACCCGCGCCGACCTGGACAACCTGTACGAGCTCGACAGCGATCCCGAGGTCATGCGGTTCATCACCGGCGGCATCCCTACCCCACGCGACGTGATCCGCGACCGGACCCTGCCCCGGTTCCTCCGCCCCGACGCGCGCTTCGCGGGCTACGACTTCTGGGCGGCGATCGAGCGATCGACCGGCCGGTTTCTCGGGTGGTTCGAGTTCCGCCCTCGACAGCCGGACGGCACCGACGAGGTCGAGCTCGGCTACCGGCTGCGCCGGGACGCGTGGGGCCAGGGGTACGCCACCGAGGTGGCGCGCGCCCTGATCGATACGGGCTTCCGCGAGCTGGGCGTGCGGCGGGTGGTGGCGAGCACGGCGGCAGAGAACCGCGCCTCGCGCCGCGTGATGGAGAAGGCAGGGATGACGCTGGTGCGGGCGTACCGCCAGGTGTGGCCGGGGCTCTACCAGGACGAGCCGCAGGACGACGTGGAGTACGCGCTGCACCGGGCAGACTGGGAGCAGTTGCACCAGCCTGCCTGATGGCCGGCTCGCGCCGCTCCCCGCCGGATTGCGCAGTCGAGCGTGCCGGAGGCCGCGCTGCCGCCCCACCGGGCCGCTCCGTTGCTCCAGGTTCAGAACAGGTTCTGGGTCGCGCCGGCTCACCGATGGAGCCAGCAACCACCACGTCGAGACGGACGACGTGACGTCGACGTCCCGCTACGAGGGCGTCGTCAGCGGCCTGGCTGGGCCGGCGTCTCCTGAGCGGGCGCGAGGAGGAGTGCGGCCATCCCCGGCAACACGATCCCGGCGGGGTCGATCGCGGGCAACCCGTCACCACCGTAGGCCGGGTCCTCGCTCGACCACACCACCTGCCACTCGCGACCGGCGGGCGGGGCCAGCAGCGGCTCGGCGGCGCCCCGCGTCAGGGTTGTCCCCAGGTTCACCAGCAGCAGCCGGTCCTCCCCGTCCGCACTGAAGAAGCGGACCAGGAAGGCCGCCGCGTCGAGCACCGCGCCGTCGACCCGGCTCGCGCCGTCGGCGCGCAGCGCGGGTGTCTCGCGCCGGATGGCGAGCAGGTCGCGGTGCAACCGGCGCGCGGCGTCGCCGGACGCCCGCTCGGCGGGACTGAGCGTTGAGCGCAGGAAGGTCCCCGGGTCGGATGGGTCGGCTAGGCGGTCCCGCATGCTGGGCGCCCCGAGGTTGGGGAACTGGCTGAGGAACTGGCCGCGGCCGGTCCGCACCAGTGGCGCGAGCTCGGGGCCATGGTCGGCGAAGTAGAGGAAGGGCGTGGTCGCGCCGAACTCCTGTCCCTGGAAGAGCATCGGCGTGCCCGGCAGCAGCAAAAGGAGCGCGGTCATCGCCCGGTAGCAGCCCGGCGCGGCGAGGACGCTGGGGCGCAGCCCGTGCCCGGAGTTGGCAACCTGGTCGTGGTTCTGGATGAAGTTGACCAGCGCCCACGGCGGCAGGCCGGCGGTGCTCCCGCCGCGCCGCCCGCCACTCACGGCAGAGACCTGTCCCTGGAAGAGCAGCCCGTGCTTCGCGACCGAGACGAACTCCTGCGGCCGGCCGGAGAAGTCGCGGAAGTAGGCCACACGCTGGCCGGTCAGGGCCACCCGCGCACTGTGGTGGAAGTCGTCGTTCCAGATGGTGTCGTAGCCGAACCCGCCCGCCGCCGGGGGCCGGACCAGACGCGTGTCCTCGGGCTCGCTCTCCGCGATCAGGAGGATGCCGCGGCCGTCAGCGGCCGCCCGGGCGCGGTGGGCGATGAGCGCCAGGACGTGCTCCGGCGACTCGTCGATGATCTGCTGCGTGGCGTCGAAGCGGAAGCCATCCAGGTGGTACTCGCGGATCCAGTGCTCGGCGTTGGCGACGTAGAACTCCCGCACCGGGCCCGATTCCGGACCGTCGAAGTCGATCGACTGGCCCCAGTCGTTGGCGCGCCGGTGCGTCAGGTAGTTCTCGCTGAAGGCGAGGAGGTAGTTCCCGTCGGGGCCCAGGTGATTGTAGACCACGTCCAGGATCACGCCCAGGCCGAGAGCGTGCGCCCGGTCGACGAAGCGGCGCATGTCGTCCGGCGTCCCGTAGAGCCGCGTCGGTGCGAAGAGATCGACACCGTCGTAGCCCCAGCCGAAGCGGCCGGGGAAGTCGGCGACCGGCATCACCTCGACCACGGTGACGCCGACGTCGCGCAGTTCCGCCAGGTGCTCGGCCGCGGCGGCCCAGGTCCCCTCGGGCGTGAAGGTGCCGACGTGTAGCTCGTAGACGACCTGACCCTGTGGGGTGAGCCCGCGCCACCCGCCGTCGGTCCACTCGAACGCGGCCGGGTCGACCACCTCGGACGGGCCGTGCGGCCCCTCCGGCTGGTAGCGCGAGGCGGGGTCGGGGTAGCGCCACTCGTCATCGTCGAGCTGGAAACGGTACCGCGTGCCGGAGGCCGTGCCCGGGACGCGGCCGCTGAAGTAGCCCCCCGGCTCGGCCGTGAGCGTGACCGGCCCGGCGCCGCCCTCGATCACCACGGCGACGCGCCTCCGCCGCGGCGCCCAGACCCGGAACGCCACCCCGCCCGGGCCCGGTTCAGCGCCGATCGGCAGGCGCCGCTCCCGTTCGCTCACGCCCACGCTCGCGCTCCCTCCGCGTCCACCGTGTTCACCCGGTCCACCAGGTCCGGCACGTCCGCCGGCCGACTGCGCCGGAGCACGAGCCAAACCACCATCGCGCCGGCCGGCGGCTCACCACTCGGCGCGGCGCCCGTCGGGGTGGCGCCAGCCCGGGTCGGGTGCGTGCCAGTCCTGCGCCCGCGCGGCGACGGCGTCGGCGTCGACGGTGATCCCCAGCCCCGGCCCGTCGAAGCGATGGAAGTAGCTGTCGTGGCTCTGGAGCGGAGCGGGGTCGGTGAGGTAGTCGAACAGGTCGCCGGCGGGGAGCCCGGCGTAGTTCAGGTGGTAGTGCATCCCGAGGCTCTGCTCCTGGATCACGACGTTGCCGCAGCAGAACCCGACCTGGAGCGAGGCGGCCAGCGAGATCGGCCCGTTGGGCGAGTGCGGCGCGACGGCGACGTCGTACGCCTCGGCCATGCGGCAGATCTTCTCCAGTTCGAAGAGGCCCGTCAGCGACACGTCGGGCTGCAGGATGTCGACCGTGCCGTCGGCGAGGAGTTGCTTGACCTGCCAGCGCGAGATCAGGCGCTCGCCGGTGGCGATGGGGGTGGCGCCCGCCACGCGGCGGATGTCGCGTAGCGTGTCGTCGCTCTCGGGGCTGACTGGCTCCTCGACCCAGAGCAGCCCGTACGGCTCCAGCTCGCGCAAGAGCGTGCGCGCGGTGACGTGGTTGGCACGGCCGTGGAAGTCGACCGCGATGCCCAGGTCGGACCCGAACTCGCGCCGCAGCGAGTCCACGCGCTCGACGACGGCGGCGATGGCGGAGTGCGGCTCGAGGTAGTCGAGCGCGCCGGCGGCGTTCATCTTCACCGCGTTGAACCCCTGCTCGATGCGCCGCCGCGTCTGCGCCACCACGTCGGCCGGCTGGTCGCCGCCGACCCAGGCGTAGCAGCGGGTCCGCTCGCGCACTGGCCCGCCCAGGAACTGGTGGACCGCCAGCCCGTTGCGGCGCCCCTTGGCGTCCCACAGCGCGATCTCGATGGCGGCCGCGGCCGTGCCCAGGATCGGGCCGCCGCGGAAGAAGGCGTCCCGGTGCATGCCCTGCCAGAGGTCCTCGATCCGGTCGGCCTCGGCGCCGACGACGTTCGCCGCCAGGTCCTGAATCGCTCCCTCGACGGACGTCACGCGGCCGGGCACGATTGCCTCGCCCCAGCCCTCGCTGCCGTCGTCGCAGCCCACGCGGACGAAGATCCAGCGCGGCGGCACCCGGAAGGACACGATGTCGTGGATACGCACGCCTGCCATGAGCACGCCTTCCTGCTCTGCGACCCGGGTGCGGCCCGGCATGCGCCGCGCCCCGCCGCCAGGATACCCCGGTGGCGCGGAAGTCGCGCCTGGCGGGCGCGGCGGAAGCGTCCGGCCGCCGTGGCACCGGTCGCGCGACCTCCCCGTTGACCGGGCGGCGCGGCGGCACGATACTCCGCTGCCGGTCCAGCAACCGGACGGGTCGCGGCGGCGAGTGAGCGGGACGGTGACCGGGGCGACGTGGTGAGAGAAGGGCTGGTCCTCGGCATCGTCGTGGCGACGCTGGCGCTCATCCTGCTGCACCCGCGCGGCCTCTCGGAGGCGTGGGCCGCGGCGGGCGGCGCGGCGGCCATGGCCCTGGTCGGCGGGATCGGCCTCGGCGACGTCCGCAGCGTGCTCGCCGAGACGGCCAACGTCCTCCTCTTCCTGCTCGGCATGATGGTGCTGACCGACCTGGCGGAGCGGGCGGGCGTCTTCGCCTGGCTGGCCGAGGGCGCGGCCCGGCTGGCTCGGGGCTCGGGGCTGCTCCTCTTCGCCAACGTCTTCCTGCTCGGTGCCCTGGTGACCGCGTTCCTGTCGCTCGACGTGACGGTCATCACGCTGACGCCGATCGTCTTCGCCCTGACCGGCCGGCGCAAGCTCGACCCGCTGCCGTTCGTGTTCGCCTGTACCTTCGTGGCGAATACCGCCTCGCTCGTCTTCCCGATCAGCAACCTGACCAACCTGCTCGTCTACAGCCAGCTCACCCTCGGCTTCTTCGCCTTCGCCGGCCGCATGTGGCTGCCGGACCTGGTCGCGGTGGCGGCCAACGCCGGCATCTTCCTGCTCCTGTTCCGCCGCCGGCTGCCGCGCCGGTTCGGGGCGCCCGCGGGCGCGATGCCCGCGCCGGACTGGTGGTTCCGTACCGCCGCTGCCGTCCTCGGTGCGACGCTCGTGGGCCTCCTTGCGCTCGGCCTGGTCGGCCGGCCCCTGGCCTGGGCGGCGCTCGCGGGGGCCGGCGCGCTCCTCGTCGTGGGCCTCGCGTCGGGCCGCGCCCGCGCCCGGCGCGTGGTCCGCGAGGTCTCCTGGTCGCTGTTCGTCTTCGTCGTCGGGATGTTCCTGGTCGTGCGTGGCCTCGAGCGCGCCTGGATCGCCCGCCTCGTGCTGCGGCTGCCGCACGGCGCCGGTCCGGCCCTCGTGCTGAGCGTGGTCGGCAACGCCCTCGGCAGCAACGTCGTCAACAACGTGCCCATGACCCTGCTGTCCCTGACGGTCATGCGCCACGCCGCCGTGGGGCCTGGCCCCGGCCGCGAGGCGCTCGCCTACGGCACGCTACTGGGGGCCAACATCGGCCCGACGCTGACCACCTACGGCTCGCTGGCGACCATGCTCTGGCTGGGGATCGTCCGCAAGCGCGGGCTGGCGGTCACGACCGGGCTCTACCTGCGCGTCGCCGCCGTGACGATGCCCGTCGTGCTGCTGGCGGCCACGCTCGCGCTCTGGCTCACCCTCACCGTTCGCTGAGCGGGCCCGCCGTCGGGTCGCCGTTGGCCGCTCGCGTATGGTCGGCGATCGCGGACGCGCCACGCGACTGCAACGCCCGTCCCCCTGATCGTCACGTTCCTGTGACGCCCCCCGGCTACACTGAAGGCAGACGCCGGTCGCCCCGGCGGCGTGCGATACGCACGCCGGCCGGCGCGGCACCCGGATTCGTACCTTTGGACGGGCACGCGCGTGCCGGCGCGGAAGTACAACGGACTCGCGCCGGTCGCCGGCCGCGCGCTCGGCCGGGATACGGCCGGGAAGAGGAAGGGGATCAGCGCACCATGAGCACTCTCCGCGACCAGCTCGCGCTCAGCCCGGAGCACCTGCGACGACGGCTCGACCCCGCCACGCTGCCCTTCGCCTCGACGGCCGAGGTGCCGCCGCTGGAGGGCACCATCGGCCAGCCGCGCGCGCTCGACGCCATCGAGTTCGGCCTCGACGTGCACAACTCCGGGTTCAACCTGTACGTCGCGGGCAACCCCGGCTCCGGCCGCGAGACCACCATGCGCGACTACCTCCAGCGCTACGCCGCGACCCGCCCGGTCCCGCCGGACTGGGTCTACGTCCACGACTTCGCCGATCCGGACCGGCCACAGGCCATCCAGCTGCCGGCCGGGAAGGGGGTGGGTTTCGCCCGCGACATGGAGGAGTTCGTCGACGGGGCGCAGCGGGCGATCCCGCGCGCCTTCGACAGTGATGACTACGAGCGGCGGCGACGTGAGGCGCTCGGGGAGCTCTCCCAGCAGCGCGACGCCATCTTCGAGCAGCTGCAGGCCTTCGCGCACGCCCGCAGCTTCACCCTGGAGGCCACCCCGGCCGGGATCGTCAGCGTGCCGGTGGTGCGCGGCAAGCCGCTCGCCAGCGAAGACTTCGACAAGCTGCCCGACGAGACCAAGCAGGAGTTGGAGCGGCTGGACCGCGAGATCCAGACCCAGGTGTCGACCGGCCTGCGCCAGGCCCGCCAGCTGGAGAAGGAGGCCGCCGACCGCCTGCGCGGCGTGGACCGCGAGGTGGCCCTGTTCGCCGTCGGCCCGCTGCTTGACGACGTGCGCGAGCACTTCCGCGACCAGCCCCGGGTGCTCGCCTGGATCGACGCCGTCCAGAACGACATCCCGGAGCACCTGGCGGACTTCCATCCCGCGCCGGCCGAGCAGCCCGGGATGCCTCCCGGCATGACCGGCCCGGGGGCCGCCCCCGACCTCGGCCGCTACCGGGTGAACGTGCTGATCGACAACGCCCAGGCTACCGGCGCGCCGGTCGTGGTCGAGCGCAACCCCAGCTTCTACAACCTCAACGGGCGGATCGACTACCGGGTGACCTTCGGCGCGATGGTCACCGACTTCCGCCAGATCAAGCCGGGCGGGCTGCACCGGGCCAACGGCGGCTTCCTCGTCCTCCACGTGCTCGACGTGCTGCGGAACCCGTTCGCCTGGGACGCGCTCAAGCGCGCGCTGATCAGCCGCGAGGTGCAGATCGAGAACCTGGGCGAGCAGCTGACCGCGCTGCCCACCGCGCGGCTGCGCCCGGAGCCGATCCCGATCGACATCAAGGTCGTCCTGATCGGCCCACTCGACGTCTACCACCTCCTCTACCAGCTCGACGAGGACTTCCAGGAGCTGTTCAAGGTCAAGGCCGACTTTAGCCCCGACATGGACTGGAGCGACGAGCACGTCCACAGCTACGCCGCCTTCATCAGCCGGCGCGTGGGCGAGGCCGGGCTGCACCACTTCGACCCCGGCGCGGTCGCCCGGGTGGTCGAGGAGGGGGCGCGCCTGCGCGAGGACCAGCGCAAGCTCTCGACCCGCCTGCTCGACATCGCCAACCTGGTCACCGAGTCGAGCTACTGGGCGGGTAAGGCCGGCCACGATCTGGTGCGGGCCGAGGACGTCGAGCAGGCGATCAGCAAGAAGGAGTACCGCTCCAACCTGGTCGAGGAACGGCTGCGCGAGATGATCGCCGACGGCACGATCGCCATCGAGACCGACGGCGAGCGCGTCGGTCGGGTCAACGGCCTGTCGGTGCTCGACCTCGGCGACCACGCCTTCGGCCAGCCGTCGCGAGTCACCGCGCGGGTGTCGCTGGGGCGGGGCGCCATCCGCAGCATCGAGCGCGAGATCGAGCTGTCGGGCCCGATCCACTCCAAGGGGTTCCTGATCCTGACGGGCTACCTGGCGGCGCAGTACGCCCAGGACGCCCCGCTGGCAGTGTCCGCCACCATCACCTTCGAGCAGTCCTACGGCGGCGTGGACGGCGACTCCGCGTCGTCGACCGAGCTGTACGCCCTGCTCTCGGCCCTGGCCGACGTCCCGCTCGACCAGGGGGTGGCCGTCACCGGCTCGGTGGACCAGTACGGCGACGTCCAGGCGGTCGGCGGGGTGACCGACAAGATCGAGGGCTTCTTCGCGGTCTGCAAGGCCCGGGGGCTGAACGGCCGGCAGGGCGTGATGATCCCGGCGACCAACGTGCCCACGCTCATGCTGCGCGGCGAGATCGTCGACGCGGTCCGCGCCGGGCAGTTCCACGTCTGGGCGGTGCGCTCGATCGACGAGGGGATCGAGCTCCTGACCGGCCGGCCGGCCGGCGTGCGCGGCGCGGACGGGACTTTTCCGGAGGGGACGGTCCACCGCCTGGTCCACGAGCGCATCACCGCCTACGCCGAGGCGCTCAAGTCCTTCGGTGCCCAGGCCGAGGCCGGCGCCGCGCACGCCGACGGGGCGAGCACCGCGCCCGCGCCGCGCACGACATAACTCGATCCGGCCGCGATCGCGAGAGACGACTAGGGGGCGCTCAGCCGGCGCCCCCGGTGACGTTCGTGTCCAATGCCAGGGCACGTCGCGCCCGGGATGGTCGTCAGACGGTCTGGGCCTCCCAGCGGAAGAAGCGCACCGCCAGCACCAGCGCGATCGCGGCCGTGCCGAGCATGACCAGCGCGTCGCTCCAGACGCCGAACAGGGTCGCG
>DASSZN010000301.1:0-8139 GCA_035702805.1 Thermomicrobiaceae bacterium
CCAGCACCTCGCGCTGGATTGCGCGCTTGAGCGGCCGCGCGCCGAATACCGGGTCGAAGCCGCGGTCCGCCAGCCAGTCCTTCGCGCGTGGCGTGACCTGCAGCGCCACGCCGCGCTGCGCCAGCCGCTCGCGCACGCCGCGGAGCTGGATGTCGACGATCTGCGCCAGGTCCGCGCGCGTCAGCGCCTGGAAGATGACGATCTCGTCGATCCGGTTGAGGAACTCCGGCCGGAAGTGGTCCCGGAGCGCGTCGAACACCCGGGTGCGCATCTCCGCCTCGCCACTTGCACCGGCCGCCTGAATGTAGGCGGAGCCCAGGTTGCTGGTCATGATGATGACCGCGTTGCGGAAGTCGACCGTGCGCCCCTGCCCGTCGGTCAGGCGCCCGTCATCCAGCACCTGCAGCAGGACGTTGAACACCTCCGGGTGCGCCTTCTCGATCTCGTCGAACAGGACGACCGAGTAGGGCCGGCGGCGGACCGCCTCGGTCAGCTGGCCGCCTTCCTCATAGCCGACATAGCCGGGAGGCGCGCCGATCAGCCGCGCCACCGTGTGGCGCTCCTGGTACTCCGACATATCGATACGCACCATGGCACGCTCGTCGTCGAACAGGAACTCCGCCAGCGCCCGCGCCAGCTCCGTCTTGCCGACGCCGGTCGGGCCCAGGAAGATGAAGCTCCCGAGCGGCCGATTCGGGTCCTGCAGGCCGGAGCGCGCTCGCCGCACCGCGTTGCTGACCGCCTCGACCGCCTCGTCCTGGCCGATGACGCGCAGGTGCAGGCGCTCCTCCACGTGGACGAGCTTCTCCATCTCGCCCTCGACCAGCTTGGTCACCGGGATGCCGGTCCACTTGGCCACCACCTCGGCGATGTCGTCGGCGTCGACCTCCTCCTTGAGGAGCTTCCCGTTGGTCTGGATCTGAGAGAGACGCTGCTCCTCGTCCTTGAGCTGCTGCTCCTGCTGGACCAGCTGCCCATACTGCAGCTCCGACGCCCGCGCGTAGTCGGCGGCGCGCTGGGCACGCTCGATCTCGAGACGCGTCTGCTCGATCTCGCCCTTCAGCTCACTCACGCGGGAAATGGCCCCGCGCTCCTGCTCCCACTGGGACTGCAGCACCTGCTGGCGCTCGTGCAGATCGGCCAGCTCGCGCTCGAGCTCACCGAGCCGGCGCTTGGAGGCCTCGTCGCGCTCCTTGCGCAGCGCCTCGCGCTCGATCTCGTACTGCATGATCCGGCGTCGTAGCTCGTCGAGCTCGACCGGCATGCTGGTAATCTCCATCCGCAGCCGGGACGCGGCCTCGTCGACCAGGTCGATGGCCTTGTCCGGCAGGAAGCGGTTGGTGATATAGCGCTGCGACAACACCGCCGCCGATACCAGCGCCGAGTCCAGGATGCGCACCTTGTGGTGCAGCTCGTAGCGCTCGCGCAACCCGCGCAGGATGCTGATGGTGTCCTCGACCGAGGGCTCACCGACCACCACCGGCTGGAAGCGGCGCTCCAGCGCCGGGTCCTTCTCGATGTGCTTGCGGTACTCGTCGAGCGTGGTCGCGCCGATGGCATGCAGCTCGCCGCGCGCCAGCATCGGCTTGAGCATGTTGGACGCGTCCATTGCACCCTCGGCCGCGCCCGCTCCGACGACGGTGTGCAGCTCGTCGATGAAGACGACGATCTGGCCCTCCGCCTCCTGAATCTCCTTCAGCGTGGCCTTGAGCCGCTCCTCGAACTCGCCGCGGAACTTCGCCCCAGCGACCATCGCGCCCAGGTCGAGCTGGACGATCTGCTTGTCCTTCAGCCCCTCCGGGACGTCACCGCGCATGATCCGCAGCGCCAGTCCCTCGACGATGGCCGTCTTGCCGACGCCCGGCTCTCCGATCAGGACGGGGTTGTTCTTGGTGCGCCGCGACAGCACCTGGATGACCCGGCGGATCTCGTCGTCGCGGCCGATCACCGGGTCGAGCTTCCCCTTGCGGGCCAGCTCCGTCAGGTCGCGCCCGTACTTCTCGAGCGCCTGGTACGTGTTCTCCGGATTCTGGTCAGTCACGCGCTGGGAGCCACGAATCTGGCCGAGCGCGCTCATCACGCGATCGCGGTCGACGCCCAGCCGGCGCAACGCCTTGACCGCCGCCGCGTTGGGCGCCGTGTCGAGCGCCGCCAGCAGCAGGTGCTCGGTGCTGACGTACTCGTCACCGAACGAGCGCGCCTCCTCCTCCGCACGCTCGAGTGTACGCCGAAGGTCGTTGCCAACCACCGCCTGCGAACTGTACTGCAGCTTCGGCGCGGCCTCGAGCACGCGCTCGAGCTCCTGCGCCACGGTCCGCGGGTCCAGTCCCAGCCGGCTCAGCACCTGCGGCACCACGCCCTCGCTCTGGGTCACGAGCGCGTAGAGCAGCTGGTCGACGTCGACCTGGGCATGCCTGCGCTCCTCGGCCTCACGCTGTGCGGCGACGAGGGCGGCCTGAGCTTTTTCGGTAAAGCGCTGTATGTTCATCTTTTCGTCAGTGTCTCCAGCATATTGGCCGGATCTCCCGGCCGGGATCGGGTTCTCGCGGTCGGCGCGAGCTACTCCTCGGCGTTCGCCCCGAGCATCTGCAGCAGCACGTCGAGCTCGTCGATCACGTGGTCGACCCGCGCGACGGAGCGATCCGGCCGCTGCAGACACTCGCGCCGCAGCCGTCGCAGCCGCCTCGTCACGTCCATCGCAAGCTGGACGCCGGACAGGTTGATGCCGCGGTCCTCGACCAGGTGTTTAACCTGGCGCAGCCGCTCGATGTCGTCCGCGGAGTAGAGGCGGAGGTTGCCGGTCGTACGGGACGGCGAGACGAAGCCTTCCCGCTCGTACTTGCGCAGCGTCTGTGGGTGCAACTCGAGTAGCCGCGCCGCCACGCTGATCACGTAGAGTGGCTCGTTCTGACGCATGGTACCTCCCGCGGCCGTCCACCGTCCTTATACGCAAGCAGTATATCACCTAACACGTCTCATATCAAGGTTTGGGTGGGAGTGCGGGAGGACATGGCGCGGACGAACTCCGGCTGCCGGGGCAGTCGGCGCCGTGGCAGCCTCTAACGTCAGACTAACGAGTGGAAGTGCGGGCGTTTGCTAGACCGCGGGCGCGGCCTTGGCGTTGCGCGCGACCCGCTCGAGGTCGCGGTTCGAGCCGAAGCTGAGCTGAACGACGGTGGCCAGCGTCCGCGCCTCGGCGGGGCGCTCCACCTGCACGTAGGCGCGCATTGCGGCCACGTACCCGGCCGGCTGCATCGTCCAGAAGCCCGGAGTCCGCGTCAGGTCAAAGCGCTCGTCGGCCCGCAACGCGCGTGCGAACTCCGCGGACGCGGTCGGGTAGTCGCCGCGCTGGGCCAGGCGCACCGCTCGCGAGGCAATCGTCTCGGCCGCATTCAGCGGTACTACTCGCCGGTCGTCGTCGCCGTCAAACACCGGGTGCGACGGGACCGAAACGGGCACGGCGGTGGCGCGCACGGAGTGGCGGGCGAAGGACGGGGCGGCGAGCACGGTCTCGCGCACGCCGGTCGGAGCGACGAGCGCTTCCTCGCTCGGGTGGGGTATGGCCGGCACGAACTCACGCGCGACCACCGGCTGATGACGTGCGTGACGGTAGCGGCGCCCACGTGGATGGCGAGTCGCTCCCCGCGCGCTGCCCGCGGCGTCACTCTGGCGCCGCCTGCGGCGCCGGCCCAGCGCAAGTCCACCGAGGCCGAGGACCATCGGGTAGTTGACGATCACGGCGAAGGTCAACGCCATGCTGGCAACGGCCGCGAGCGGCCAGCGCCAGGAGAAGACGCCGCCCGCAGCGGCCGCGCCGGCCGGGCGCACGACCGCGGTCGTGGCAGCCACCTGCTGGACCTGGAGGGTCGGCACGCCTGTCGCCACGGGACCGGCCGCCGGGACCGCCGCGACGGCAGGCGCGGCCGGCGCAAGCGTGATCCTGGGCCAGCCATTCGCCGGTGCGGGCCCGGCCAGCACGCCGAAGCCGTAGTTCAGCAGCGTGGTGGCGTCCTCATACCAGGCCGTGGCCGTGCTCTTCATGACCACGGCGATCACGGTGTGACCGCCGCGCTGTGCCACCTCGACCAGGCTGTACCCGGCGTTGTCCGTGATGCCCGTCTTGCCGCCGATGAGCCCCGGGTAGCTGCCGAGCAGGCGATTCGCCTGGTAGAGCTGGAAGCCACCGCCGTTGTAGTAGGCCGTGCCGATGATCGTGCGGAACTCCGGGTTGCGCAGCGCATACATCGTGATGGCCGCCATGTCGCGCGCCGTGGACACGTGCCCGGGCTCATCGAGGCCATGCGGGTTGAGCAGATGCGTGCCGGTCAACCCCAGCCGCTGCGTCAGCGCGTTTACCCGAACCATGAAGTTCTGCACGGCCTGCTGGGGCGTGTCACCGGGCTGCGCGCCAAGGTTGCTCGCAATCGTCATCGCCGCGTCGTTGCCGGAGGGGAGGAGCATACCGTAGAGCGCCGTCTTCAGGCTGACCGTCTGGCCAACCTGCAGCCCCATCGACGCCTGACCCACCAGGTCTGCCTGGCTGACGGTCAGCTGTTGAGTCAGGGGTGCCGAGTCCAGCGCCACGGCGGCGGTGAAGATCTTGGTGAGGCTGGCGGGCGCGGTCGGGGTGTTCATCGCCTTGTCGAAGAGGATGGCGCCCGTATCCGCGTCGACGACGGTGGCGTACTGCGCCGTCACGGTCGGCTGGGCGGCGGCCAGAGCGAATCCCGGCGACACCGTGAAGGCCAGGCCCGCGACGACGAGAAACAGCACACCGAGTCTCGGCAAGGTACGCGACAGCCCCCGACCCACGCCGGCCTCCCAATCCCACGCTTCCCTTGCTCGTGCCCGTGGGTTATCGGCCACCCCGCGAACGCTGAGTCCCCACTCTCGCGCCCGGTCGGCCAACCCGGATCCCCTCCGTAGGACCCGGCGCCAGCCGTTGACCCACAGGCACCATTCTAGCGCCCGAACGGTGTACGTACAAGAGGGTGTCGAGAGATTCGGGACCGTTGCACGACGGTCTCGCGGGCGCCGTCGCCGGCAGTTGGTCCGTCGCGACACGGGTTCGCCCGCCCGGCAAACGTCTTGATGGCGGCACCCGGTCGTGTCAGGATCGCGGTCGAAGGTTGAGATCCACGGAGCAACGCGCAGGCGTCGTTCACCCCGTAGTGGGGCATGGGAGGCGATGACGACCACGCAGGCGACGTTCATCACGGTTGGCGAAAAGGCCGTCTTTTGCTGTCTGAGCGTGCCGGAGACGCCCTCGCCGAACATCGTGATCATGAGCCACGGGTTTCGCGGGACGAACGTCGGTCCGGCGCGCACGTTCGTCAACTTCGAGCGGCAACTGACGCGACAGGGCTACACGGTCCTCCGCTTCGACCAGCCCAACAGCGGCAACTCCGAGGGCGAGTTCGTCGACTCGTCGTTCCGCGAGTGGGTGGAGACGACGGCCTACTTTGCCCGCCACTACCTGGACTCGGGGCACCGGGTCGTGCTGCTCGGCCAGAGCATGGGCGCGACCGCCTCGGTCCTCGCGTCAGCTCGCCCGGGCCTCCGGGGTCGTATCGCCTGCCTGCTCCTGTGGGTTCCCGATCCGAAGGCGACGTTCGGCGGCAACGCCGACGAGGTGTACGTCGAGGGCGGACAGTGCTACCGCGGCCGTTTCTGGCAGGAGGCGGAGGCGGAGGACTTCTTCGCGGCGCTCGAGGCGTTCGCCGGGCCGATTCACCTGGTCTACGGTGAGCAGGATCGCTACGTCAGTCCGGAGCTTCGACGGCAGGTGATCGAGGTGGTGCAGCGAAAGGGTCAGCAAGCGCTGGTGCTCCCGGAGCAGGACCACAGCCCCTGGGACCCGGCGCTCTGCGAGGAGGTCTACCGGTCCGAAATTTCCCTGCTCGCGCGGGCGCTACCGTGATCGGCGCCGGCCGACTCGTCGGCAACTGTTACCGCCTTCTGCCCTTCCACCGCCGGGACCGTTGAATCCGGCGCGGCGAGCCCGGGCACGTCGACCGTGGCGCACCGCTCCGCGTAGAGCCCTCGGTACGACTCCGGCAGCAGCCGCGCAACCTCGACCATCATCAGGTCGGTCAGGCTGGCGAGGTCCGAGCGATGCTCACCCGCGCGGCGCGGCGGCAATTCGAACGGACGACCTATACGTACAGTTACCCTCGGTCGACCGCGGCCCCGCCGCCGGCCCTTGTGCCCGTTGAACGGCAGGACCTCCGTGCCGAAGATCGCCGTCGGTAGGATGGGGACACCGCTCCGCAGGGCGATGAGCGCCACCCCCGGGTAGACGCTCTTGATGCCGCCGGTGGTGCTGCGCGTCCCCTCCGGAAAGACGCCGACCAGGAGACCCTCGTCGAGCAGGCCCTCCGCCTGTCGCAGGGCACCGCGGTCCGCCGTCCCGCGATCCACCGGAAAGGCACCGGCCTGGCGCGCGATCCAGCTGATGACCGGGACGCCGAAGACCTCCTTCTTCGCCATCCAGAGGAGCGGACGCGGATAGGCGGCGACGAGCAGGATGGGGTCGGCATTGTGCAGATGGTTGGAGACGACCAGCGCGCCCCCGGAACGCGGCACGTGCTCCAGTCCCTCGATGCGGAAGCCGATCAGGAGTGCCAGCGTCGGCACAACGACCTTCCGCAGGTTCTCGAAGATCCAGATCTTGATGCGACGCCAGCGTCGCCAGGAGCGGGGATCAGCCATGGGCCGGCCGGTGCGAGTGCCGGGCCGCCACTACCAGATCGACCACCCGGTCGACGACCTCGGCGATCGTCAGGCCGTCGGTCTCGATCACGACGGCGTCGGGAGCCGGCGTCATCGGCGCGGCGGCACGCTCCGCGTCCTGACGGTCGCGCTCCGCGATCTCCCGCCGCACCGCAGCCAGATCGCGATCCTCGCCGCGCGCCGCGAGCTCCGCCTGACGACGGCGCGCGCGTTCCTCCAGCGACGCGTCGAGCCAGACCTTGACGTCGGCACGCGGCATCACCACGGTGCCGATGTCGCGGCCCGCCATCACGACGCGTCCCGAGCGGCCGATGCGCCGCTGAACGCCGAGGAGCTCCTTGCGCACGGCTGGGTGCGCGGAGACCTCCGAGACGGCGCGGTCGACGTCGGCCGAGCGGACATCCCAGGTCACGTCTCGCTCCTCGAGCCAGACGTCATAGAGGCGCCCGTCGTCGCGCGACGGCGGGCGTACGTCGAGGTTCAGGTGGCGGGCGAGGCCGGCGAGGCGCAACCCGTCCCCGGGCGGGACACCGCGCTCGAGCGCCGCCAGTGTCAGCGCGCGGTAGACCGCACCGGTGTCGAAGTAGAGCGCGTCAAGACGCCGCGCCGTCTGGCTGGCCACCGTTGTCTTGCCGGCCGCGGCCGGGCCGTCGATCGCGACCACCAGATGGTCCACCGCGTCGCTGGTTGCTGGCACCCCGTCTCCCTATCCCGCGGCCCTGGCCTGCCGGCCCACCGGGGCGCCCTCCCCGACCCGGGCGCGCGCCTCCGGGAGCCCGACGCGGGCGCGCCGGCCCGCCGCCGGGCGTGCCCGTACCCGGAGCACCGCTCCCCCGCCGATCCGACGGGCGCGTGGACCTTTGCTCGGTCCGCTCCGGCCGGCGCCCGCGCGGCGCCGGGGGCCCACCGCCCTGACCGTGGCGCGGCTGTCCCGTCTGCGGCTGACCCGGCGCACGGCGATCGCGCCGCTCGGACGGGAATCGCCCGGTTCTCGCCTCGCCCTCGGGTGTCCGTGGCTGGCGCGGCCGGTCCGGACGGCCGGTACCCTGCTCCCCGGACCCGGAACGCGGTCGCTCGTCACTCGGCATCGGACCCCGGGCAGGGCCACCCGGCCGGCCCGGTCCGCGGCGCGGTGCGCTGGACTCAGGAGGCCGCTCAGCACGTGGGCCGCGCGGACCGCGCTGCCCTCCCGGCCCACCGGCCGGTCCCCCGGGTCCGCGGCGGAATCGGTCGGTCGTGGGTCGCCGGTCGTCGCCTCCCGGCTCGCCGGGGCGTCCGCTCAACGGCCGCGTCGTGGCCGGTCGAGGTGGATGGCCCGCCGGCGGTCGTCCGGTACCCTGGCGCGGTGGACCACCTGAGCGCTCACTCCGAGCGCGCTCGCCGGGTCGCGGTGAACCGCCGGGATGC
>DASSZN010000180.1:0-8906 GCA_035702805.1 Thermomicrobiaceae bacterium
TCGAGAGCATGCGCAGCGTGCGTGAGATCATCCGCGAGTACCTGGCCCAGCCGCGCCCACCCCGGCCGCTCAGCCTGGCCGTCTTCGGCCCGCCGGGCGCCGGCAAGTCGTTCGCCATCAAGCAGATGGCCCGCGAGTGGACGACCGGCGGCACGCGCGTCACCGTGCTCGAGTTCAACCTGTCCCAGTTCGGCGGGCGCGACCTGGCGGGCGCGCTGCAGCGGGTGAGGGACGCCACGGTCGAGCGGGCGCTGCCGCTGGTCTTCTGGGATGAGTTCGACGCGGCACCCGGCGGCCACGAGCTCGGCTGGCTGGCCCAGTTCCTGGCGCCGATGCAGGACGGGACCTTCGCCGAGGAGGGGGTGGTCCGCCCGATCGGACCGGCGATCTTCGTCTTCGCCGGGGGCACCCACCCGACGCTGGCCAGCTTCAAGGCCCGGGCGGTGGCGCTGCCGGGCGCCAAGGCGACCGACTTCCTCTCCCGGCTGCGGGGCTTCGTCGACATCCTGGGGCCGAACCCGGCGGGACCCGACGACGCCAGCGCCATACCGCGCCGGGCGCTGCTGCTGCGGGCGCTCGTGCGCGCGCGGGCTCCGCAGCTCTTCGACGGCGAGCGACTGCGGATCGACCCCGGCGTGCTGCGCGCCTTCCTGGAGGTGGCCAGCTACGTCCACGGGGCACGCTCGATGGAGGCGATCCTGGACATGAGCGGGCTCTCGGGCAAGCTGCGCTACGAGCGCTCGGCCCTGCCGCCGGCGCACCAGCTCGGGCTGCACGTCGACCCCGAGGAGTTCCTGGCGCTCGTCCACGACGACCACGGCGCACCGGGCCAGGCCGGCTGAGACGCCGCGCCGTTCCGGACCGGAGTACGTGAGAGCGCGGCAGGTCTCATCGTCCCGCTTGCGTGACGGTCAATGCGGGCGTAGGCTCCCATCGAAGAGTCCCCAATCAGGGAGGGTTCGGGATGGCCGAGGCGGCCCGCCAACCCTACGTCTTCGTCAGCTACGCCAGCGCCGACCGGGACCGCGTGCTGCCGGTCGTCGAGCGGCTGGAAGCGGCCGGCATCGCCGTCTGGATCGACCGGGACGGCATCCACGGCGGGGCCAACTACGCCCTCGAGATCGCCGAGGCGATCGAGCACGCCGCCGCCCTCGTCCTGATGTGCTCGCGCGCCTCACTGGCCTCGCGCAACGTCAAGCAGGAGATCGCCCTCGGCTGGCGCTTCGAGAAGACCTACCTCCCGTTGTTGCTGGACCCGGTAGAGATTCCCAAGGACGTAGCCTACTGGCTGGAGGGCTCGCAGTGGATCGAGCTGCTCGACCGCGCGGACTCTTCGTGGCTGGCCGACGTGGTGCTGGCGCTGGCGCCGCTGGGGATCACCCTCGAGCCGGCCCCGGCCGCGGCCAGACCTCGCCCCGCCCCGCCGCGAGAGCGGCCGCTGCTGGTGGGGCGCGAGCGCGCGCAGGCGGTCCTCACCGCCCAGCTCGACCGCATGCTGGCCGGGCAAGGCGGCACGGTGCTGGTCGGGGGCGAGGCCGGCATCGGCAAGACGACGCTGGTCGAGGACCTGGGTATCGTGGCCGAGGAGGCGGGCGCACTGGTCTTCTGGGGCCACGCCTACGACCTCTCGGTCACACCCCCCTACGGCCCCTGGCTCGAAATCTTCCGCCGATATGGCGGGGTCCGCGACGACGCCCTGCCGCCGGTGCCGGCCTTCGTCGGCAACCCGGAGGAACTGGCGAAGGTCGGCTCGCAGGAGACCCTTTTCGCCGCCATGGCCGACTTCTTCAGGGCTGTCGCCAGCCAGCGCCCCCTGCTGCTGGTCCTCGACGACCTGCACTGGGCCGACCCGGCGAGCCTGGACTTTTTCCGGGTGCTGGCGCGTCTCGTGCCCACCCAGCCCCTACTCCTCGTTGCCACCTGCCGCTCGGACGAACTGACCCGCCGCCATCCGCTCTACACCCTGCTGCCACTGCTGGTCCGGGAGGCCGGGGCCATACGCCTCGACGTACGGCCGCTCGATGCGGTCGGGCACCGGACGTTGATCGCCAGCCGCTACGCCGTGAGCGACGCCGACCGGGACCGGCTGGAGCGCTACCTGGCCGAGCACGCCGAGGGGAACCCGCTCTACGCCGGCGAGCTGCTGCGGACGCTGGAGGAGGAGGGGGTCCTGACCCGGAACGGCGACGGCTGGGCCCTCGGGGACCTCGAGCGGGCACGGGTGCCGCCGCTGCTGATGCAGGTGATCGAGGGGCGGCTGGGGCGGCTGGATGAGGACACGCGCGGGCTGCTCCAGATCGCGGCGGTGATCGGCCAGGAGGTGCCGCTGGAGCTGTGGCAGCGGGTGAGCGGGGCGGGCGACGAGGCGCTGGTAGCCGCCATCGAGCAGGGGCAGTCGGCGCAGCTGCTCGCCGAGGCTACCGGCGGGACGAGCTACCGCTTCAGGCAGGCGTTGATCCGGGAGGCGCTCTACGAGGAGGTGGTGGCGCCGCGGCGGCGGGTCTGGCACCGGCAGGTGGGTGAGGTGCTGGCGGAAACCCACGCGCCCGATCCCGACATGGTGGCCTACCACTTCGCGCGAGCAGGTGACGACCGGGCGGCCACGTGGCTGATCAAGGCGGGGCAGCGGGCGCAGCAAGCCTACGTCTGGAAGACGGCCGTCGAACGCTTCGAGACGGCACTGGACCGGCTCACCGAGCAGGGCGCGCCCCTGGCGAAGCGCGCAATGGTCCTCTACCGCCTCGCGTTCCTGCTCCGGTTCTCGAACGCGAGCCGGGCACTGGCCCAACTGGACGACGCGCGGCGCCTGGCAGGCGAGGCCGGCGAACGGGGGCTCGCTGGCTACTTCCACTACTTCCGCGGGCTGCTGCAGTGCTTCAACGGCGATGTCCGCTCCGGCCTCGAGGCCATGGAGTTGGGGAACACGGTGCTCACGTCCCTCGCCGAGGACGACCTGGCCCGGCTGCGGTCCTTGATCGACGTGGACGGCAGCGAGCAGGTCGGCACGGTTGTGCTCTGGCTGGCGCTGGTCGGGCGGCTGGCCGAGGCACGGACGCGCGGCATGCGGCTGGTGCAGGAGAGTCCCGTCCCGCTGGGGCGGTCGGGGGAGGACGGCTCGGACTACGCCGACGCGCTCCAGGGACTGACTATCGCCGAGGCGCTGCTCGGTCGACCCGACGCGGCCCAGCGCGCGTCGCACCAGGCGCGGGACCTCTATCGAGCGATCCAGGACCACGCCGAGGTGGCGGGAACCTGCGGGAACGAGCTGGAGCTGGTTCAGCTCCCCTACTTTCCCGACCAGCTCGCGCAGCGGAGGCGCCTCGCCGAGGAGTGCGCCGCGGCCGGACAGCGGGCGATAGGGGCGGGCGGCGGCATTCCCGACCGTTCCTACGTGCTGCCGCTGCTGGTGCTCGACGGCGCCTGGACCGAGGCGCGGGAGGTGGCGACGCGGGCGGAAGGCAGTCCGAGCTGGGGGCGACGCCTGCACGGCGGCCGCTGGCGTGCCGGGCTGGCGCGCCTCCAGGGCGACCGCGCCGTGGCCCGGCAGATCCTGGGAGCCGTCCTGCCCGATGGGCCGCGGACCACGACGGGCGACACCATCGTGCAGGCCGCGCTGTCGCTTCAGCGTCTCGCCGCGGACCTGGCGCTCGACGGGGTCGACCTTCCCGCTGCCCGCGCCTGGCTGGAAGCGCACGACCGCTGGCTGGACTGGTCTGGCGCCGTGCTGGGTCGGGC
Source organism: Thermomicrobiaceae bacterium (assembly GCA_035702805.1). Taxonomy (GTDB): domain Bacteria; phylum Chloroflexota; class Chloroflexia; order Thermomicrobiales; family Thermomicrobiaceae; genus DASSZN01. Next base: position 3,736 of record DASSZN010000180.1, read on the forward strand.
GGAGGGTGCCCTCGTCTGGAGCCGGTATCACCGCGCCGCCGGGGACACGGCCGCGGCGCGGCAGCGGGCCGAGGAGGCGCTGGCCCACGCCTCGGAGCCCCGCCAGCCGCTGGCCCTCATCGCCGTCCACCGCTGCCTGGGCGCGCTCGCCACCGAGGCCGGTCAACTCGAGTCCGCGGAAGAGCACCTGCGGCATGCACACGCCCTGGCCGACGCCTGCGCCGCCCCCTTCGAGCGGGCGCTGACGCTGCTGGAGTTCGCCGGGCTGCGCGCCGCCCAGGGCAGGACCGACGAGGCGCGGACGCTCCTCGCCGAGGTCCGCGTCACCTGCGAGCCGCTGCAGGCAAAGCCGACGCTGGAGCGCGCCGACGCGCTGGAGGCGCGGCTAGCTGGTGCTGCCGGTGCCTGAAGCCCCTACGTCCGGGCGAAGCCGTCCATGATCCGGGCGGCCCGCTTGATCCCGGTCACGTAGTCCTCGACGTAGATGTTCTCGTTCGGCGAGTGCGCCCGCGAGTCAGCGTGGCCGACGCCCGAGGACGGGAACGGGATGCCGAACTGGTGCACCACGACGTAGGCGGGGCCGGTGCCCAGGCTCGTCGGCACCACCACCGGCTCCTTGCCGTCCAGCTCCCGGTGCGCCTCGACCACCACCTTGACGATCGGCGAGTCGCTGGAGGTGCGCGCCGGGTGCTCGGCGCTCAGCAGCTCGACCTCGACGTCGGGGAAGCCCTGCGCGTCCAGGTGCTTGCGCAGCAGCGCCGCGATCTCGTTCGGGTCCTGTTCGATCACCAGCCGGAAGTCGACCTTGGCCATCGCCGCCGCCGGCAGCACCGTCTTGGTGCCCTGGCCGGTGTAGCCCGACTCCAGCCCGCAGATGGTGCAGGTCGGCTGGAAGTACTCTTTGAGCTGCAGCTCGCGCCCGCCCAGGCCGGTGACGAAGCCGTCGATCCCGTAGAGCCCCTTGCGCCGCTCCTCGTTGTCCGGCAGGGCGGCCAGGATCTCCCGGTCGTGCTCGGTCGGGGCGACGACGCGGTCGTAGAAGCCGGGGATGCGCACCCGCTCGTCCGGCCCCTTGAGGGTCGACAGCGCCCAGGTCAGCCGCCAGGCGGCGTTGGGCACCGAGGCGCCGAGCGAGGAGTGGAGGTCGTGCGAGGTGCTCCGCACCCGCAGCTCGACGTAGCAGATCCCCTTCATGCCGAGCGAGACGACCGGGCGGCCGTCGACGTCCTTGCTGCCGCTCTCCCAGATATTGCCGTCGGCCTGACAGAGGTCGGGGTGCTCGTGGGTGAAGCGCTCCAGGCGCGGGCTGCCGATCTCCTCCTCGCCCTCGATGATGAACTTGACGCGCAGCGGCAGGTGGCCGCGCACGTGCTGGTAGGCGTCGATGGCAGCGATGCGGGAGGCGATGTTCCCCTTGTTGTCGGCGATGCCGCGCGCCCAGATGCGGCCGTCGCGCACCTCGGCGGCGAAGGGATCGGAGTGCCAGAGGTCGAGCGGCTCGGGCGGCTGCACGTCGTAGTGGTTGTAGAAGGAGAGCGTGCGGCTGCCGGCGCCGAGTTCGGCGTAGACCACCGGGTTGCCGCCCTCGATCGGGACGAGGCGGGCCTCGGCGCCGATGTCGGTCAGCAGCTGCCGCACCAGCTCGGCGGTCTCGGCGATGCCGATGCCCTGGGCCGAGATACTCGGCTGCCGACAGAGCCTCTGGGCGAGCGCGACGTACGCGTCGCGGTGCGCGTCGACGTAGCGGTAGACGTCCTCCACGGTCGGTCCCCTCTCACCTGCGGTGTGCCTGCGCGGCCGGCGCCGCCGCCCCCACTGTCGACACTCGCGGCAGCGCTGTCAACCTTCCCGTGATCGTTGGCCCCGGCCGATAATTGTCCTGGGATGACTCGCGCGTCGTGCCCCCAATACGATCACTGTCGATCGAATGCCGATGCGAAGCGAGGAGGTATCGGGGTGAACCCCAGCAACCGGAGGATGTGCCGGTGACGCATGCCACCCGATTGCTCGCGCGTATCCTCAGCGGAAGTGCCGATCAGAATATCCGATTCGCGGACCTGCGGGCAGTGCTGTTTGCGTTAGGATTCGTGGAGCGTACTCGTGGCAGTCACCATATATTCAGCCGTACGGGAGTGGTCGAGATCCTCAATCTCCAGCCGCGCGATGGCGGCCTGGCAAAGCCGTACCAGGTCCGACAGGTTCGGGATGTGATCGTCCGGTATAAGCAGGCGGAGGCGGTCCGTGATGGAGTGTGAGCCTTTGAAGTACGAGGTCGTCATCTACTGGAGCGTCGACGACGCGGCGTTCATCGCCGAGGTTCCGGAACTTCCGGGCTGTGCCGCCGACGGACAGTCCGCCGCCGAGGCGCTGGCTAACGTCGAGGTCGTGGCCCGCGAGTGGATCGAGACCGCGCGAGAACTGGACCGACCAGTGCCGACGCCGCGCGGGCGATTGATGTTCGCCTGAGGCGCGAAGATGCCGAGACACATATTCTCCGCCAGCGTGGTGCAGGAAGACGCGTGGTAGTGCCTGGAGGTCGACGTCGCCAGCCAGGGCGCGACCGAGGCCGAGGTGCTGGCAAACCTGCGCGAGGCGCCCGAGCTCTCCTTCGAGGAGCCCCGTCCGACGGAAGCGCCGCGCATCGAGCAGATCGAGGTTGAGACCAACGAGTAGATCGAGACCGCGCGTGAGCTGGGCCGAGCGGTACCGTAGCCACATCGTGCTCCGCGCGCCTGAGATGGTGGGACAATACCGGGGTCGGGCCGTGGTGGGGGTCCGAGCCGGGAGACCCGGCGGGGCGCGACGGAAGCTGGTGGCCGATGAGCGCGCATGTCCGGCAGTCCACGGAGAAGACGTTTGTCGTCCTCGCGAACTCGTTCAAGTACTCCGGCCGCTGCGTCGCCGGTCGCGAGGTGCACATCAACGCCGACGGCAGTGTTACCCCTGGCCCCTGGATCCGGCCCGTCAGCGACCGCGAAGAGGGCGAGCTTCTCCCCGAACACTACCTGCTCGAGGACGACGATCCCCCGCGTCCGCTCGACATCGTCAGTGTGCCCTTATTGCGGAAGTGCGATGACCCCTCGCAGCCGGAGAACTGGCTCGTCGATCCAAGCGGGCGATGGCGTCGCATCGGCGTGATGAGCCCGCTGCAGCTTCCGGCGCTCGTCGACCGACCCGCTGACCTGTGGCTGGACCCGGGGTCCCCAACTGACCGCCTGCCCGTCGACCACCTCGAAGGATTCCCACCGGGAGCCTCGATCTACCTCCTGCATCTGCCGGAGTCCCATGCCCTTGCCCACGTCGAGGGACAGAAGGAGAAGGTCCGTCTGAGGTTCTCGTACGGCGGAGCCGACTACAGCCTGACGGTGACCGATCCCGCCTTCAAGCCACGCTATCGCAGCCGACTCGCGGGAGGGCAGCAGTTGGCTCTTGAGGACGCGTTCGTCTGCGTGAGCCTGGGCCGGCCGTTCAACGGTCACCACTACAAGCTCGTCGCGGCGGTGATCCCGCCGATGACCGGCATCCCGCTCTTCACGGTCGGCCACTCGGCGCTCTCGATCGACGACTTCATCGCGCTGCTCCGGCAGCACCAAATCGAGGTCGTCGCGGACGTGCGATCGCAGCCGTACAGCCGGTGGCTGCCGCACTTCTCGCGTGAGGCGCTGCGGGGCGCCCTCCACGATGCGGGCATCCAGTATGTCTTCCTGGGCCGCGAACTGGGGGCGCGTCGCGAGGAGCCAGAGTGCTACGTCGATGGGAAAGCGGAGTACGACCGCATCGCCGAGACCCCGGCCTTCAAGGACGGAATCCGGCGCGTGGCGAGAGGCGCGACGAAGTACCGCATCGCCTTGATGTGCGCCGAGAAAGACCCCCTCACCTGCCACCGGACGATCCTCGTTTGCCGGCGCCTCTGGGGTCCCGGATTCGATATCATCCACATCCACGACGACGGCCACACCGAGACACAGAGCGCCGCGGAGCGGCGACTGATGGACGAGGAGCGGTTCACCGCGCATCAGCTCCCGATGTTCGCCGCCGACCAGAGCGTCGGCAGCCCGCTCGATCAGGCCTATGCGTCGCGCGGCGCGAAGATCGCCTACCGGAGGGACGAGCCGGACCGTGAGAATTCTGACGATTGGCTTTACCCACAAGAGCGCTGAGCAGTTCTTCGGCACCCTCGAGCGGGCGGGCGTCCGCACCGTCGTCGACATCCGCCTCCACAACACCTCCCAGCTGGCCGGCTTCGCCAAGCGCGACGACCTGCGCTTCTTCCTCGACCGGGTCGCCGGCATCGGCTACCGCCACGAAGCCCTCCTCGCGCCGACCGAGGAGATCCTGACGGGCTACCAGAAGAAGGCCATCACCTGGCCGGAATACGAGGAGCGCTTCGGCGCGCTGCTGCGGGAGCGCGCGGTCGAGTCGGCGCTCGACCCGGCCGGGCTGGACGACACCTGCCTCCTCTGCAGCGAGGCGACGCCCGACCGCTGCCACCGCCGGCTGGTGGCCGAGTACCTGCAGCAGCACTGGCCAGACGTCGAGATCGTCCACCTGCTGTAGCCACCGCCCACCGCGGGGATCGTCCCCGCTGCCGTGATCGGGGTGCGTTCCCTCGCCGGCAGGAAACGTCGCTGCTTGACCGGCGTTCCCCTCATCCGCGACGAAGGCGGCAGTTCGGCGCCGCGCGCCGTCGGCGGGCGGCGGATGGCCACCTTCCCACGGCTCGGGCGCCCGACCGATAATGGCCGCGACCGGGCGGGCCGCGTGACCGTCGCTCGCGGAGAGCCGGGTCCGGACAGGGGTGGGGGCAGGGTGACGGCGACCGGGAGCGGCGAGCACGCGCACGCGCTCACGCACGACGCGGAGCAGGAGCAGGGGCCCGCGAACTGGGGCATGCTCGCCCTGGCCTGGCTCCTCTACTTCGCCTTCGGCCTCGTCTCCGCCTCGCTCGCCCCACTCGTCGGCCCCATCCGCACCGACCTGCACCTGAGCTACGCCGAGATCGGCTTCGTCCTGGGTTTCTGGCAGCTCGTCTACATCGGCGCCGCCGCGCCGGTCGGCGTGCTGATCGACCGGCTGGGGACCAAGCGCGCCCTCCTCCTCGGCGCGTTCGCCGTGGCACTCTCCGGCTTCGTCCGCGGGCTGGCGGTGGACTTCGCGACGCTGCTGGCCGC
>DASSZN010000224.1:0-10252 GCA_035702805.1 Thermomicrobiaceae bacterium
CGCGCTCACCAGGGCCGTGCCGGGACGCCGGCGCAGGGCAGCCCAGGCGCTCGCCGTGTCGTAGCCGGGCGCGGGGCGGTCGACGCGCGCCCGGATGCCGTCCAGGAACCCGCCGTCCACCGCGTCGAGGGTCGCGCCCTGCCAGCTGCTGGCCGGCACGCCCTCCTGGACCACCTGCACGTCGAGCGGCGTGACCGCGCCGACGGTGCTGAACGCGGCAGGCGAGATCGTCTTCGCGCTCGCCAGCGTCGCCCGCATGTCGGTGATCGGCTGGGAGGCCGACTGGTCGACCTGCAGCTGGAACCCGGCGACGGGCGGCTCGGTTCCACCGTAGGCGGTCGCCAGCGCATCGACCAGCGTCAGCCCAGCGACCACGGTGAACACGACCATGCCGAACATCACCACCGCCATGCCCGAGCGCCAGCGCTGGCGCGCCAGCTCGCCCGCGGCCGGGCGGACCACGGCCCGCAGCCGCGCCGCCGAGGCGAGCGCGCGGTCGAGCAACCCGAGCAGGGGACCCAGCGTCCGGGCGATGACGGCGGTCGCGGTCACGATCAGGACGACGCCGGCCACGGCCACGGTCACGGCGTCGGCGCGGATGTCGCCGGACGGTGTCGGCAGGACGGCGAGGGCGCGCACCCAGATGGCGGCCACGCCGACGATCAGGAGCGTCGTGAGCGCGTCGCTCGCGAGACCGACGCGACGCTCCCGTTGCCACGATCCGCGCCGCGACAGCGCGCCGGCCACCGCGAGCGTCCAGCAGGCCAGCCCGAGCAGCGCCAGCGACAGCGCGACCGGCACGACCAGCGGGCCGCGCGGCTCGTACGGGACCGGCGGCACGCGCCACGCGTGCCAGACGAAGCCCGCCGCCAGCACGAGGAGCCCGCCCGGCACCGCGAGCCAGTCACGGCGCTCGTCGACCAGGCTGCCGCGCGTGGCGGCGACGATCCCGGCCCGGCTGACGCGCCAGGCCGCCGCAAGCATGGCGGCGAAGGTGAGCAGGGCGCCCGCGGCGAAGGCGACCAGGATGCTGCCCGGCTCGACGTGCGGGGCGAGGTGGAAGCCGTAGGCCGTCAGCGACCGGCCGAGCAGCCAGGTCGTCAGCAGGGCCGCCGCGACCCCGGCCAGCGCGCCGAGCGCGGCACCGGCCAGGTCGTAGGACAGCCCCTCGAACAGGAACACCCCCATGATCTGCCGCCGCGTCATCCCCAGCGCCCGCATCGTCGCCAGCTCCGCCGCGCGGTCCGCGCCCAGCAGCGAGAAGACGAGGAAGACGAGCAGCGCCGAGGCGGCGATCGAGAAGATGCCGAGCACCAGGAAGACGGTCGTCACGACCGAGCCGAGACGGTCCGCCTGGGCCAGCGTCGACTGCTTGACCGGCAAGACAGACAGCGCGCTGACGCTGCGCAGCATGCCGAAGATCGCGTCACGCCCGGTCGCCGACGGGACGGTGTAGGCCAGCACGGCGAGCTCCTGGCGCACCGCCGGGTCGGAGACCAGGCTGACGAAGCGTGCCGTCGGCCGCGGCTGCGCGGCCGCGACGCGCAGCGCGTCGACGCTGGCGCGGTCGGCCGGGCTCATCCCGCTCTCCGCCCCCACCAGCGCGTGCCGGACGATCGGCTGCGCCAGGAAGGCGTGGAGCTGTCGCACCGCCGTCGGGTCGGCCAGGGCGACGCGCAGCGCCTGGGTCGCCGCGTCGCTCTGGAGCACGCTGTCGGCGCCGCCCCGGTTGGCGACCAGCACCGCGTTGACCTGGCCGGCGGCGCCGATCGCCCGCTGGTAGCTCGCCAGCGGCACGATCACGGTCGGCTGGGTACCGCCCAGCCCGCTGTCGGCGACCACGGCCGCGACCCGCACGCCCCAGGTCGTCTCGCTCGAACGGACCTGCACGGCACTCCCCGGCGCGGCACCCAGGAGCTGCGCCGCCGGCGCGTTGAGGAGGACGCTCCCGTCGGGCAGCGAGCCGAACGCCACCGGCGCGCCCCCCGGCGTGCGCAGCGAGCCGAACCCGGACGGGTAGGGAGTCGGGACGGCCATCAGCAGCACGCCGGGCTCCGTCTCACGCCGGACCGGATCCACCAGGCTGACCTGGTCGACGATGGCGGGCGTCGCCCCGGCGATGGACGGGCTGCGCCGCGCCGCGGCCAGGGCCGTCGTGGCACGCGCCTGGTCGAAGAGGGACAGGCCGGCCGTCGAGAGGCCGCCGAGCCCGCCGTCGACGAGCGCCCGCGCCTGGTCGCGCAGGCCCCCGCTGGAGGCATCCAGCGCGACCACCTCATCGACCGGGCCGAGGCTCTGGGAGACGAGGGCGCGCACGCTGTAGCCCATCGTGTCGCCGGTGCCGAGCGCCCCGGCGATGACGGTGGTCGACAGGGCCAGGCCGAAGACGATCAGCGCCGCGCGCACCCGGCGGCGCCCGATCGCGCGCGTGCCCAGCTTGAGCAGGATCGAGACGCGCCACGCCAGCACGCCGAAGGTGGCGAGCAGGAGTGCCAGGGCCACGACCAGTCCCGGCCCCAGCGACGCGAGCGTGACGGGCAGGCTCCCCACGGCTAGCCCCCCGCCGGGTCCAGCGCGACGCTCGCCCGGTGGATCAGACGCGGCCGAGCCGCCTCGTCGGCCACGATCCGGCCGTCACGCATGCGGACGACCCGGTGGGCGATGGCGGCCACATCCGCCGCGTGGGTGACGACGACGAAGGTCTGCCCGTGGTCGCGGTTGAGCGCGCGGATCAGGGTCATCACGTCCTCGGCCGACTCGCTGTCGAGGTTCCCGGTCGGCTCGTCGGCGAAGACGATGGCGGGCTGGTTGACCAGCGCCCGGGCGATGGCCACCCGCTGCTGCTGGCCGCCCGAGAGCTGGGACGGCCGGTGGTCGACCCGCTCGGCCAGGCCCACGGCCTCGAGCATCTCCAGCGCGCGGGAGCGGGCGGCGCTCCCGCGCACCCCGCCGATCAGGAGCGGCATCTCGACGTTCTCGACGACGCTGAGGGTCGGCAGCAGGTTGAAGGACTGGAAGATGAAGCCGGTGGTCCGGGCGCGCAGGCGGGCGCGCCGCTCGTCGGAGAGATCCCCGAGCGCCACCCCGGCCAGCCACACCTGCCCGCCGAAGTCGGTCTCGAGTCCGGCCAGGCAGTTGAGGAGCGTCGTCTTACCGCAGCCGGACGGTCCCATGATGGCGACGAGTTCGCCCGGCTCGATGCGCAGGTCGATGCCGCACAGGGCCTCGACGGCCACCGAGCCGGCGCGGTAGGCCTTGCTCAGCGCGCGCGCCGCGAGCGCGGCGCCGGGACCAGCCGCGAGCTCGGCGGATATCGCGGACACGGCGGGCGATGGATCGGGGATCGGCCTACGGAGCGGTCGGTGCAGCATGGGTCTGGATGGCCTTCAACACGAGATCGGCGATCTGTCGATAGCCGGCGCTCGACGGGTGGAGGCCGTCGGCGCTGACGTACTCGGGATGGTGGGCGAACCGGCCGCGCGCGGCGTACAGGTCGACGAGCAGCGCGCCGTGGCGCGCCGCGGACGCGGCGATGACGGCGTTCCACCGGCGCACGGTGGCGTCGAGCGCCGCCGCATCCCAGCCCTGGAACGCCGGCAGGAGTCGCAGGTCGGGCAGGTTGAGCACGACGACCTGGGTGTGGCCGCTGGCAAGCTTGCCGAGCAGGCTGTTGAGCTGCGTGTCGAAGCTCGCGAGCGGCACACCGTCGCGCAGGTCGTTGACGCCGGTCCACACCGTCACCAGGTTCGGGTGGGCGGAGACCGCCACCGGCGCCTCCTCGGCGAGGATCTCCGACACGGTGGCGCCGTCGATGCCGAGGTTGAGCAGGCGCGTACCCGGCACCAGGCCGTCGTGGACGAGCGGCACCCAGCCGTTGACGCCGGGCTGGTCCGCCCCGACGCCGACGGAGTCCGAGGCGCCGAGCGCGACGTAGAGCTGCGGCGGCGACGCGGCGGCACGCCCCTCCCAGAGCTGCCAGCAGACGGCGCCAGCCACCAGCAGCCCGACGGCGGCGATGGCGGCGATCACATTCACCTGTCGCGTCATGGGAACCCACTTGCCAGTCAGGTCGTCAGCCGGGATGGTCGCTCCGAGCGCGGCCAGTACCGGGCCCCGCGGCCGGCGCGGTCGGTGGTCGCTCGAGCGCGTGTGCGTGAACTCTATCACGCGGGCAGGTTGTCATGTTGACCGCGCGACACGGACGCGCTGACGACGCGTCAACCTGCTGTTGATAGAACGGGCTGCCGGCCGACCGGATTCGGCGGCACGGGGGGCAGCCGGGTGGCAGACTGTACGGGTACCGGGCGTCGGCGGCGGGACGGTTGGCGCGGGACGAGGCGTTGAGGAGGCGGGCAATGGACATGAAGGTCCGGGACGGATCCGAGCAGGACGGGACGGCCGAGCACCTGGGCATGGCCTGCGGGGCGCTGATCATCACCGTGCTGGCGATCATGGCCATCACCGCCGTCTTCGTCGTCATCTTCTGGATCCGCGCGCACATCCCATAACATCGGCCCGTCGCGCTGGCGCCCTCCGCGACCGAGGCCGGGCGGGAACCCACGGAACGCCGGCGGTAGGCGAGCGGGGTTCACCACCCCCCGGCGTCAACTCGCCGCACCAGAGAGGTCCCGCGGGTCGCCAACGCGAGGCCGGGCACCACACCGTCGTCGCTGAGGACCACCGATGTGGCTCCAGACTCACCGCCTCCACGGCTCCCACGCCTCGCTCATCCGGAAGGAGAACCCGACCACCCGCCCGCGCCGTGACGACGAGGGCCAGATCAGACGCTGCCGGGTCAGGACTCCCGACGATCGCCCGGGACGTTGACGCGCGCCGTCGTGCCGCCCTATCGTTTTCCGGAGGACATCCACGCGCGTCCGATCGCTCAGCGGGAGGTCACCATGCGGGTCATCGCGATCGAGGAGCACTTTCTCCCGGCGGCCTTCCGGCGCACGGCCGGCGCGGCGCCCGGCGTGTCCGTCGAGGCCGGGCTCGGCGGGCGCCCGCCCGCGTTCATCGAGCGGCTGGCCGACGTCGGCGAGGCGCGCCTGGCCGACATGGACGCGGCCGGCATCGACGTCCAGGTCCTCTCGGCGGCGGTCGTCGGGCTCCCCGCGGGTGGGATCGACCGGGATCTGGCGCGCGCGGCGAACGACGAGCTGGCGGCCGTGGTACGCGCCCATCCCGACCGCTACGCCGGCCTGGCGTTCCTGCCGATGTGGGATCCCGACGCCGCGGCGGACGAGCTGCGGCGCTGCGTGGCGGAGCTCGGGATGAAGGGGGCGATCGTCAACGGCACGATCGACGGCCGCTTCCTCGACGACCCGGTCTTCGAGCCCGTGCTGGCGACCGCCGAGCGGCTCGACGTCCCGATCTACCTTCACCCCGCCCCGCCGCCGCCCGCCGTCTTCGGCGCCTACTTCGGCGGACTGCCGGACGCCGTCGCCGACGTCCTGTCGCGCGCCGGCTGGGGCTGGCACGTCGAGACGGGGCTGCACAGCCTGCGGCTGGTGGTCGCCGGGGTCTTCGACCGCTACCCGGGGCTGCAGGTCATTATCGGGCACATGGGGGAGAACCTCCCCTTTTCGCTGGCCCGGGCCAACACCACCCTGACGCCGGTCACGCCCGGCCTGCAGCGGCCCGTCGCGGAGTACTTCACGACGAACTTCTTCTACACGACGAGCGGCTACTTCACGGTACCGCCGCTGCTGTGCGCGCTCGAGGTGGTGGGCGCCGACCGCCTGATCTTCGCGGTGGACTACCCCTTCAGCGGGAACGCGGAGGGCCGCCGGTTCCTCGACGGCCTGCCGATCAGCCCGGCGGACCGCGCCAAGATCGCCCACGGCAACGCCGAGCGCGTGCTCAAGCTCTGAGGGCAGGAGCGAGCCGACGTCCAGCAGCGCCGCCGTGGTCATCCCAGCACCGCCTTCACGGAACGACAATCGGAGTGGCCGGAGCCGAAAAGCTGACGCCCGTCGTCCGGTCAGCTCGTCTCCCGCTCGTACAGTGCGAGCCCGGGAACGAGCCGGTAATCGCGCAGGTTACGGGTCACGAGGGTCAGATCGTGACTGAGGGCGGTGGCCGCGATCAACGGGTCAAGGTCACCGATCTGGTTGCGATGCTGGCGCGGCAGCGCTCCGCGCAGGATGCCGAAGCGCTCGACAACCGTCATCGAGAGCGGCAGCAGCACGCCGGCCAGCAGGCGCCGCAGCGCGGCCAGTGCCGCCTGAGGCTCACGCGCGTAGTACACGCCCTCGAACGTCCGCCGTACGTGATGATGCTTACCGCGACGCCGGACTGCGTCATCGCGGGGAGTGCCCAGACGGCATGCGGCTGGTCGTTGAGCAGGTCGATAAGCCAATCGGTATCGAGGAGGTAGCCGCTCACCAGCTGACCGACGGGCGATTGGCAGTGCGGCGGCGCTCGTGGACGTAGGCCTTGAAGGCATCCGCGTCGATCAAACCTCGCCAGCCACCGACGGCAGCCTGAATCTGCTCGAGGGCCCACCCCGGGTCGTAGCCGGCCCAGATGTCGTCCTCCGCGACGGGCTGGACGACCCGGACCACCCGGTAGCGCACGCCGCGACGCTCGAGCTCGATTGGCACGCTGGCGGCTTCCTCCAGCGCGCGATCCAGTTCGCTCCCGGGATCAACGTGGACGGTCTTTGGCCGATGCGCCATGGGATGCACTCCTTGGTTGCCGGGAATTCCATCACATCCGTCCGCGGCATCAGCGATCAGTCCTGCAGACGCGCGCTACCGCCCGGCCAGCACGCGCGCCAGCACGTCCGCCGGCCGGGCCAGGCAGGGGTAGGGGCTTGCCTCTCCGGTCGGCCGCTGGCGCCAGTCGTCGCCGGGGAAGCCGTTGGGTCGCCGTCCCTCGGGCCAGCGCTCGAGGAACCAGGTAGCCCACCAGGCCGCGAGCCCGGTCCGCGCCGCCCCGCGCAGCTCGTCCGAGCCGCCGTCGCCGACGAAGGCCGCCTCGCCCGGGTGGACGCCGAGACGGCGGCAGGCCAGCGCGTAGATCCGCGGGTCGGGCTTGAGCAGGCCAACCCGGTGCGACGCGACGACATCGTCGACGAAGGGTGCGAGCCGGCAACCCGGCCAGGGGGCGGCGTCGAGGTCGCTCGCGTTCGTGACGACGCCCAGCTTCAGGCCGGCCCGCTTGAGGTCCGCCAGCATCCTGACGATCTCCGGCTCGATCGCCGCGAACGGGCGCGCGTAGGCTGCCCGGTACTCGGCCGCCAGATCCTCCAGCACGGCCGGGTCGGGCAGCGTGCCGGCCGCCGCGCAGAGCCGGGCCAGGGCATCCTCGTAGCGCGGGATCGCACCCGCCTGCCAGGCGCGGTCGAGCGGGGGCCAGAGCCGCCGGTAGGGCTCCTCGCCGATCCCGAGGCGCCCGGCGACGGAGCGCGGCGGCGGCGCCCAGGCGGGGTCGAAGTGCGTGACGAGCGTCTCGTACAGGTCGAAGAACACGGCCCGCGGCGCCACGTCGGTGCTCCTGTCCCGGTCACGGCCAGTCGTCCCCCGCCATTTGAACACGGGAACGGCGGCGGGGTACAGTTCGCGGATTTGGCACGGCACCGAGAGCCCAGTGGGAGGGAGACAGCGCATGGCGGAGCAGCCGGGTCGCATCGAGCGGCACACGACCGACCAGGAACTGCGGGCAGCAACCGTCGGGGACCTGGTACCCCTGGCCGGTCCGATCGAGGTCGTCGACTACGACCCGGCCTGGCCGGACCTCTTCGCGCGCGAGGCCGCGCGCATCCGCGCCGCGCTCGGCGAGCGGGTAACGCGGCTGGAGCACGTCGGCTCGACCGCCGTGCCGGGCCTCGCCGCCAAGCCGCGCATCGACCTGCTGCTCGTGGTGGCCGACTCGGGGGACGAGGCGGCCTACGTGCCGGACCTGGAGGCCGCCGGCTACCGGCTGGTGATCCGCGAGCCGGACTGGTACCAGCACCGCGTCTTCAAGGGTCCCGACACCGACGTCAACCTGCACGTCTTCTCGGCGGAGTGCAGGGAGATCGAGCGCATGCTCCGCTTCCGGGACCACCTGCGCCGCGACGAGGCCGACCGCCGCCTCTACGAGCGCACCAAGCGCGACCTCGCCCGGCGGCCCTGGAAGTACACCCAGCACTACGCCGACGCCAAGACCGCGGTGGTCGAGGAGATCCTGGAGCGTGCGCGTGAGCGGGCGGAGCGGCACGGTGGGTGATGAGCCGGGCCCGGCGGTGCCCCTCACCGACGTCGTCCGGACGGTCGCTCCTCGACGAAGCGCAGCAGCCGGCCGAGCGCCTCGTCCCACTGCCGCGAGATCCGCTCGAGCGAAGCGCGCGCGTCGCGCAATCCCTCCGGGTCGAGTTGCCAGAGGTGCTCCCGCCCGTGCCGCGCGTCCCGGACGACGCCGGCATCGGCCAGGACGTGCAGGTGCTTGGTGATGGCCTGGCGCGACATGCTCGAGCCGGCCGCCAGCCGGGTGATCGAGAGGGGCCCCCCGGTGCTCAGCCGGTCGACCAGCGCCAGGCGCGTCGGGTCGCCGAGCGCCGCGAAGACCGGCGCGGCCTCCGTGAACTCGCCGGACAGGTCAGCGGGCGGCGACATGGCGCGCGATGTTCTCGACCTGCGCCGCCCAGCCCCCCTCGTTCATGCGGAACGCCTCGGCGCGGCGAGCCGCCGGGATCTGGTCGAAGCCCGACTCGGTCACGGTCAGCCGGGTGCCCTCCGGCACGTCCTCCAGCCGGAACTCGACCAGCGTCATCGGCTCGTCGCGGTAGTCGACCTCCGGGTCGACCGCGTAGGGGTGCCAGCGGTACGAGAGCAGCCGCTCCGGCTCGACCCGCTCGACCAGCAGATCCATCGTCAGGTGCTCGTAGCCCGGCGTCGTGATCCGGCCGCTGACGACGGCGCCGGGCGCGAACGTGCCGGTCAGGGATGCGCCGAACCAGGCGCCGAACTCCCTGGCGTCGGTCAGCGCCCGCCAGACGCGGGCGCGCGGCGCCCGCAGGACGATCGTCTTCTCGATCCAGTCTGTCTCCATTGGCAACCTCCTGGTTGCATCTTACACCGGGCCGACCGGAAACGCAAGCGGGCTCTCCTGCGTCCGTACGCTCGTCCGTACAGGGGGGGGCTGGGCCAGTTACGCGAGACCGACCCCCATGCGACGCGGCGTGCCCGGTCGATGCTCGTGCTCGTGCGGGTGCGTGTGAAGGTTGCGGCCGGCCCGGCGCCATCGTCGGGACGGGGAGCCGGATGGCCGGTCAGGGGGTCGGAGTCACGGTCGGGTTCGGCGCGTCGTTGCCGAGGATGACCACCACCGCGTGGCCGTTGGCCTGGGTCGGGGCTCCCGTCACCACCGCCGAGCCCGGCAGCCCCAGTGTCTGCGCCACCAGCCGCGCCGTCGCCAGGTTCGGGCTGTAGCTGATGACCTCTGAGGTCGGGTACTGCCCGGCGTTCGACGCCTCCGCCACCGTCAGGCTGGTGAAGCCCGCGCTCCCGAGCTCCGCGGCCGAGCGCGCCGCCAGCTGGTTGACGTGCGTCCCGTTCTCTACCAGGATCGCCGCCCCCAGGTCCGGCTGCCCGCCGGTTCCCGGGCTCGACAGCACCGTCGCGGCCCCGGCGGTCTGACCGGTTGCCGCCGGGCTCGACGGGGCGGTCGCCGCCGGCACGGGGGTGGCCGTGACCGGCGGGATCATCTGGTCGACGATCTGCCGCACCTTGGCCCAGTCCGGGATCAGGTAGTACCCGAGCGAGCTGTTGTCCTCGGTCAGGGCGGGCAGCAGGGAGTAGGACTTGATGCTGCCGGAGTGGATCTTCGTCGCCAGCGTCGCCAGCCGCAGCAGGTCCGCCGGCGGGATGTCCGTCTTCACGGCGTTGCCGAACTCGGAGATCAGCTCCGGCGCCTTCGGCAGGAGGTTCAGCGTCACTCCCTGCTGGCGCAGCGCCACCAGGACCTGTCGCTGCCGGTTGCCCCGCGCGAAGTCGTTGTCGTCGTGGCGGGTGCGCACGTAGTCCAGCGCCTCCACCCCATTCATGTGCTGTAGCCCGGTGGAGTAGTAGATCCGGGTGTAGTTGAACGCCTGGCCCGGGTACTGGTCGTCCTTGAGCGGCGCCGGCACGTCCACCGTCACCCCGCCCAGCGTGTTAACGATCTTCTCGAAGCCGGCGAAGTCCACCTGGGCAAAGTACTGGATCGGGATGTGGAAGTCGTACTCGATGGTGGCACGCACGAGCCCCGGCCCGGTGATGCTGGAGAG
>DASSZN010000245.1:0-5777 GCA_035702805.1 Thermomicrobiaceae bacterium
TTTGCCATGGAGCCCGACGCCTACCAGCACAAGCTGGACGTTCTGGCCGAGCACTGCCGGGAGGCGGGGCGCGACCCGGGCGACATCCGCAAGTCGTTGGTCTTCCGGCTGACCCTGGTCGAGAGCGCCGACGAGGCGCGCACGGCGCGGGAGCGCGCGGCGGGCGGCGGTCGCACCCCGTTCGTCGGTACGCCGGAGGAGTGCGTCGGCTACCTGAAGACCTACGTCGACCTGGGGGTGGGCGACTTCCTGCTGGGGGCGACGGCGGCACAGGGACCCGAGGCCTGGCGAACGATGGAGCTGTACGCGAAGCAGGTGATGCCGGCGGTCAAAGCCCT
Organism: Thermomicrobiaceae bacterium; assembly: GCA_035702805.1. Lineage (GTDB taxonomy): Bacteria > Chloroflexota > Chloroflexia > Thermomicrobiales > Thermomicrobiaceae > DASSZN01. The sequence continues at coordinate 339 of DASSZN010000245.1, forward strand.
GGCGCGAGGCTGAGCCGGGCGCGGTCCCGGCGGCGGCCGGTGGTAGACTCCGGACCGCAGGCAAGGGGACGGGCGTGTTCTGGAACGTCGTGTGGCTGCTGATGGTCGCGGCGATGGTCGCGCTATCGATCTGGCTGATCGCGCACTTCGGTGAGCGGCGCCATCTGCCGAGCCGCCGGCCGCCGCTGGACTCGCTTGACGACGCCGGGCCGGATGACCGCCGCGGCTAGCCTGCCGGTGAGAAGGCTGCCCACGAGAGGTGAGACCGCCGTCGTGCGGCCGGCCCGGCTGGTGCCGGGGTGCGAACCCGGCCTGGAACCGGCGGGCCGCCGGTGTGTCGGGCCGTCTTCGCTGGTCGCGGATCTGCGAGACGATCCGTGGCGGCGCACGGCCGCCGGAGCTGGACGTAACCCTGCCGCAAAGGGGGTCGACATGGCCATCGACGTGCTCATCTACTCGGACTACATCTGACCTTTCTGCTACATCGGCGAGGGACTCGTCGACCGGCTGGGCGCGGAGCCCGACATCGACCTCGACGTGACCTGGCTGCCCTACGAGTTGCACCCGGAGACCCCGGTCGAGGGCCGCCCGCGCGGGGAGTACTTTCGGCGCGATCCGGAGCGCGCACGGCAGGCCCAGGAGTATCTCCAGCAGCGCGCCCAGGAGCTCGGCCTGGAGATGAACACACCGCCGGTGATCGCCAACTCGCGCCGCGCGCTCCTGCTGGCCGAGTACGCCCGTGACCACGACCGCTTCGACCCGGTCAACCGCGCGCTCTTCGCGGCCTACTGGGTCGACGGGTGCAATCTGGCCGACGAGTCGGTGCTGCGGGAGGTCGCGGCCGGTGCCGGGCTGGATCCCGACGACGCGCTGGCGGCGGTCGCGCGCGGTGAGGGGAGCGAGCGGGTGAGCACGGCCATGGATCAGGCCGCGGCGGCCGGAATCACCGGGACGCCGAGCTTCATCGTGGACGACCGCTATCTGATCGTTGGCGCCCAGCCGTACGAGTGGATGCTCCAGGCGATGCGCCAGATCGCGAGCGAGAACGGCGCGGCGGGGTCGGCCGCGGACCCGGACCAGGGCTGACGGCGGCGCGGAACGGAAACGATGCCGTGGCGGTCGCAGAGGCCGTGATCTTCACCGGCATCCAGGGGGCGGGCAAGACGACCTTCTACGTCGAGCGCTTCCTCCATACCCACGTCCGCATCAGCTTGGACCTGCTGCGCACGCGCAACCGTGAGCGGACCTTCCTCGACGCGTGCCTGGCCACGCGCCAGCCCTTCGTCGTCGACAACACCAACCCGAGCGCCGCCGACCGAGCGCGCTACCTCGTGCCGGCGCGCGCGGCCGGCTTCGCAGTGGTGTGCTACGCCTTCGAGTCGCCGCCGGCCGAGGCGGCCCGGCGCAACGCCGCGCGGGCGGCGCCACACCGCGTGCCCACCGGCGCGGTCTTCGGCACGCACCGGCGGCTCGAGCGCCCCGCGTGGAGCGAGGGCTTCGACGCGCTGTTCACCGTAACGATCTCTCCGGATGGGCGGTTCGACGTCCGTGCCGTGGAACACCCGGCGCCTCCGGTCGCGCCCAATCCACCGGAGCCCACGGCGTGACGCGGCGCGACGAGGACCGGAGCGCCGACGTCACCCGTCTGCGCCTCCACCTGCTGAACCAGACCACGCTGCACATGTGGGTGCTCCTGGGCGCGACGGTGAGCCTGTTGGGCTTTACCCTGTCCCGCCTGGAGCCCACACTGGCGATCGCGCTGACCCTGGAGGGCCGGCCGCTGCCGAGGTCGCTCTGGTGGCCGGTCGTGCTCGGCGTGCTGGTGGTGCTGGGCGGGGCGGTGATGATCCTGGTCGCGGGCGCGCGCTATGTCCGGCGGGAGCAGGAGATCGATCAGGGGCGGTTCGACCGCAATCACGTCCTGGTCGTCGGAACCGTCGCCGGAACGGTGCTGCTCGGCCTTCTGCTCGCCGCCTACCTGATCTTCGCACACTACTGAGGGCAGACGCTGGTTACGTGGAGGAACACGCGGGTCTGCGCCGTTGGCGTGCCGACGGGCGAGCGCGCCGTTAGCCCGCGTCGCCGCCGATCACCACGTTCCAGGGTCGAACCTCCCAGCGGGTCACCAGCCCGTTGAGGACGTAGGGGTCACGGCTGGCAAAGTTCTCGGCGATCGCGGCGTGCTCGCCCCAGAAGACGAGGAGCGCGCCGTCGACGGGATCGCCCAGGGCGCCGGCGAGTACCAGTTCTCCACGGGCATGGGCGGCGCGGGCGAGGCCCAGGTGCTCCTCGCGAAAGGCCGCGCGACGCGCGACGTAGTCCTCGACGACGTGGTAGACGAGTGCGTAGTAGGCCACCTGGCGTTTCCTCTCGCACGGGTCGGCCGATTGGTCCGCGCAGAGTGTAGCAGCCTCCCGGGTCCATGAGGTGACGGGAGCGGCGGCGATCGCCGCCGCTCCCGTACTCAGCCGCCCGCCTCTACGGCGGCATCTTCGCGTCGCGGCAAGGGCTCCACGGCGTCGACGCGCTCGACGCCGTGGACTGCGCGCTGGGCCTGGCTCTGCCGCTAGGAGCCGCTCTTCTCGCGGCCCTTGCCCCGCCGGCGGAACGGCAGGTCGGACTCCAGCCCGGCGAGCCGGGAGCCGAATGACTGCTGGGCCGAGCCGCCATCGCCCTGGCCCGCCCCGGAGTCGGACGGGTTCACGGTCTTGTAGTGGAGTCCCATCGCGGCGGCGCGCTCGACGGCATCGCGGTGCATGCGCTCAGACACCTTCTCGGGGTGGCTGGCCAGGTCCTGAATGGTCACCGGGTCGCGGCGCACCTGGACCATGGCATCGATCTCGGCGCCAACGATGAAGATCAGGCCGGTCACGTAGAAGTAGAAGAGGAGGACGATGACGCTGCCGGCGGCGCCGTAGGCGCTACCGGGGTTCGACAGTGCCAGGTAGAGGCGGAAGCCCAGGGTGGCGATCACCCAGAGGGTGGCGGCCACAGCCGAGCCCGGCGTCACCCAGCGGAACGACTGCTTGACGTAGGGGCCGAAGTAGTAGAGCAGGGCCAGCAGGATCAGGATCAACAGGATCGCGACCGGCCAGCGCAGCACGTCCCAGGCAACCGTGAAGACGCTGCCCAGACCCACGCTGTTGGCGATCCAGAGCCCGATCTGATGACCGAAGATGAAGAGCGCGAAGGCGGCGATGATGAACACGATCATGGCCAGGGTCAGCGCGATCTGCAGGGCGTAGGAGGCCACGATGTTGCGCATCGCGCGAACCTCGTAGGCCACGTTGAAAGCCTGGATCAGTGCGCCGACCCCGTTGCTGCCGCCCCAGAGCGCCAGCAGGATGGAGATGACCAGGCCGAAGGAGATCGCGCTCCCATGCACCTTGCCGATGGCGTCGTTGACCAGCGTGTCGAGGATCGTCCGCGCGCTGCCCGGCGCTCGCGAGTCGATGAAGTGGGTCAGGTTCGCGGTGATCGGCGCGCCCGTCGAATGCTGGACGAGGGCCGCGACCATCACCAACAGGACCAGGAGCGGCGGGATGGCGAAGACCAGGTTGAAGGCCACGGCCTGTGCCAGCATGGTCACCCGGTCGCGACCAATCCGCTGGAAGAGTTCCTTGACGAACGGCACGAACTTGAACTCGGGGGTCCCGGCCGCCTGCGGCCGACTCGATCCGTGCGATTCCGCTGTGGTCATGGCGAGCTTCCTCTACCTCATCCCAGACGCGACGACCTACGCCGGCCGTCTAATGCACCCTGCGTGCCAGTCGCCGCGCGGCCGGGCGTCGTGGTGCCGTCAGGTCGAGGGGTGCGCCGCGACGTCGTCGTCCGTCTGCCAGCGGCCGGCCCACCAGCCGGCGTGCGGCATGCCGCTCACGCGGGCCAGCCTGGCCATGCGCTCGACGTCGAGCGGCATGGACCGCAGCGCCAGTTCGACATGCCCGCCGTCGACGTCGAGGACCGCGTACTCCGCGGCGCTCGCCGGGCGCGGTGCCGCGAGGTAGGGACTATCCGGGCCGACGCCCGGCAGGCCCACGCTGCCAGGGTTGACCACCCAGGCCGTGCCGCGACGGCGCACCAACTGGACGTGGGTGTGACCGCCCGCGACGAATCGGGCCGCGGGCGAGAGGAGCATCGCGTCGAGGTCGGCGTCGGGCGTGCCGGCGGCGATGACGTCCTCGTCCGAGCGCGGTGAGCCGTGGAAGCACTGGAGTTCCCAGCCCGGCGTTGGCGACAGTTCCAGGCTGGACGGCAGCCCTCCCAGGTCGGCCAGATCCCGCGGCGAGAGCTGTTCCCCGGCCCACGTGGTGAGGTCGGCGACCGGGTCGGGGCCGGCCGGCCGCGGACCGGGCGCCACACCGCGCGCGATCCAGTCGTCGGTGTTGCCGCGGGCGGAGGGGACACCGATCTCGCGCAGCCGGGCCAGCACCTCGCGCGGCTGCGGCCCGAGCGCCACGAGGTCCCCCAGGCAGACGATCCGGTCGATCCCACTGCCGGCGAGATCGTCCAGCACGGCGTCGAGCGCCACGAGGTTGCCGTGGACGTCCGCGATCAGGCCGATCCGCATTGGCGCGCCTCCCTGGCTAGATGGGGAGTCCCTTGCCGCCCTGCGCGCCGACCAGCGCGGCGATCTCGCCCAGGTGGGCGGACTTGTGGACGACCAGGGCCAGCCCGAGCCCGTCGCCGACGGTCCGCCGGCCGAACGGCAGTTCCATGTCCTCGTCGAACCGAACCGGGTCGAAGGTGTCGAGGAACGCCCGCGTCGCCTCCTGGACCGCAGCCGCGTAGCCGCGAACGATCTCCATATTGCGGTCGGTGAGCGGGGTCCAGATGTTGGATGGGTTGATGCCGAGGCGCTGCGCCCAGCCGCCGGACTCAGCGACCGTCTCGCGCCCGGCGACGCGCGCCACGAACCGGTCCTGGGTGAAGTAGGCGTGGACGGCGATCGAGGCGATCGGGTTGGTCGTGTCGCCGGCCGGCTGCCAGACTGCCTGCTCGTCGGTCACGCCGGCGAGCACCTGGGTCATCAGACCGTCCGCCAGATCGGTCTCGCCGCGCAGCAGGTTGAGGGCGTCCATGGGGCCGTCCCCTTCCGGCACACGCGCGTCCGCCCGTGCGCCATAGGCCGGGGCTCCCGGTGCGTCGCCGGGAGCGACCGAAGTCCATTCCGATCCGACCAGTATAACCGGCGACCCGCAGCCCGCCTTCCCGACCCGCGGCGCGGGATTGTCATCGTCGATATTGACAGTGACGCTGCTACTGCTATAATGAGGTCATGGACGACAACAGCGAGCTGACGATCGAGGAGCTGGCGGAGCGGGTAGACGTGCCGGTGCGCACGGTCCGCTTCTACATCGCGCAGGGGTTGCTGCCGGGGCCCGGGACGCGCGGCAAGGCGGCGAGCTATAGCGAGGAGCACCTGCTGCGGCTGCGACT
>DASSZN010000046.1:0-15656 GCA_035702805.1 Thermomicrobiaceae bacterium
TCGATGTCGGGGCGGGCCAGGAGCTCGCGGTAGTCGGTGTAGGCGGCCTGGGCGCCGAAGCGGCGGGCGACGTCCTGGACGACGTCGGCGCGGACGTCGGCCACGGCGACGAGCTCGAGCTCGTCGCGGAGCTGGGCGATGGCCGGCAGGTGGGCGCTGTTGGCGATGGTGCCGGTGCCGATCACCCCGATGCGTAGGCGTGTCACACTGGTCTCCTTCCCCGCGCGTCTCGCGCGGCGCCCATGCTACCGCCCGGCGCGGCAGGCGTAAACGGCGGCGCGGGCGCTCCCGCGGAAGCGCGCGGGGGCTATACTGCCGGCAACGTCGACCCCAATTCGACCCGCCCCGCGCGGCGGTCGCGGCCAGGAGATGGACGGCGATGGACCTGCGCTACACGGCTGAGGACGAGGCATTCCGGGGACGGGTGCGCGCCTGGCTGGCGGAGAACGCGCCGCGCGTGCCGCTGCGGACGGTCGCGGAGAAGAAGGCCGGGCACCGCACGCTGTACGAGGCGGGCTACCTGGGCATGGGCTGGCCGCGGGCCTACGGCGGGCGCGAGGCGCGGCCGGTCGAGCAGGCCATCGTGGTCGAGGAGATGGCGCGGGCCAACGCCCCGAGCTCGATCAACTGGGCGGGGCTGGGGCTCGTCGGCCCGACCCTCATCCACCACGGCAGCGACGCCCAGCGCGAGCGCTACCTGCGCAACATCCTCCTCGGCGAGGAAGTGTGGTGCCAGCTCTACTCCGAGCCGAACGCCGGCTCGGACCTTGCCAGCCTGCGCACCCGCGCCGAGCGCGTCGGCGACGCCTTCGTCGTCAACGGGCAGAAGATCTGGACCAGCACCGCGCCGGAAGCGGACATGGGCATCCTGCTGGCGCGCACCGACCGGGACGCGCCGAAGCACCAGGGCATCTCCTACCTGATCGTCGACATGCGCACCCCGGGCATCGAGGTGCGCCCGCTGCGGCAGATCACCGGCATCGCCGACGAGTTCGCCGAGGTCTTCTTCACCGACGTGCGCGTCCCAGCCGAGAACCTGATCGGCCAGCTCAACGCCGGCTGGCGGATCGCCCAGACGACCCTCTCCTACGAGCGGGGCGGCGACACGATGGGCATCGTCGCGCGGCTGCAGCGCTCCTTCGCCCGGCTGCTCGAGATCGCGAGCGCCCCGCGCGGCGACGGCTCGGCGGCCCGGCGGATCGACGACCCACTGGTGCGCCAGAAGCTGGGGCGGATCATGGCCGAGATCGAGGTGCTCCGCTACGCGTCGCTGCGCATCCTCTCGTCGGCCGAGAAGGGCAACGCCCCGGGGCCGGAGTCCTCGATCGCCAAGCTGCACTACTCCGAGCTGGACAAGCGCCTCAACACGCTGATGCAGGAGATCCTCGGCCCCTACGGCCAGCTGGTCGAGGGGCTCCCCGACGCCTACGCCTACGCGCCGGGCGGCCCGGCCGAGCCGCACGACCGCTGGACCTACCTCTTCATGCTGCCCTTCGCCGAGACGATCTACGCCGGCTCCTCCGAGATCCAGAAGAACATCATCGGCGAGCGCGTCCTCGGCCTGCCGAAGGAGATCCGCGCCGACCGGATCGGCCGCGAGGCCGACGTGCGGGGCCGGTGACCGCGATGGCGAACGAGCCGATGCCGGCGGCCCCGGTCGGCGCCGCCGACTGGACCGGGACTGACGGGGACGACTCGGCAGCGCACCCGCTCTACCCGATCTTCTACCCGCGCTCGGTCGCGGTGGTCGGCGCGTCGCCCCGGGGCGGCTACGGGCTGGGGGTCATCAGCGCGCTCAGGTCCTTCGGCTACGCCGGGACGATCTACCCGGTCAACCCGAACCACGCCACCATCGCCGACCTGCCGGCCTACCCGGAGCTGGGCGCGATCCCGGAGCCGGTCGACGCGGTCGCCATCGCGGTGCCGGCCCGGGCCGTGCCGGGGGTGGTACGGCAGGCGATCGCCACGGGCGCCCGGGGCGGGGTCGCGTTCGGCAGCGGCTTCGCCGAGGCGGGCGAGGACGGGCAGGCGCTGCAGGCGGAGCTGCGCGACCTCTGCGGCGACCGCTTCCCGCTGGTCGGGCCGAACTGCCTGGGGGTGGTGAACTACCGGGGCGCGGTCGCGCTCTGGGCGATCACGACCGGGTCGCGGCGCCGGGCCGGCTCGGTCGGGCTGGTCGCGCAGAGCGGCAACATGGCGCTGACGCTGATGGCCTCCAGCCGCGGGCTCGAGCTGGCCCACGCGGTCTCGGCCGGCAACCAGGCGGCCGTCGACGTGGTTGACGTAATGAGCTTCTCCCTGGCCGAGCCGGGGGTGCGCGCCATCGCGGCGGTGATCGAGGGGCTGGCCGACGTGGCCAAGTTCCGCCGCGTCGCCGCCCGGGCGGCCGCGCGGGACGTGCCGATCATCGCCCTGAAGCTGGGGCGCTCGGAGAAGGCGGGCCGCGCCGCGCTGGCCCACACCGGCTCGCTGACCGGCGCGGATCAGCTCTACGACGCCCTCTTCGAGCAGGAGGGGGTGATCCGCGTCGACGACCTCGAGGAGCTGATGGAGACGGCCAAGGTCCTCTCGGCCGACCGGCGGCCGGCCGGCACCGGGCTGGGCATCTTCGCCAGCTCGGGCGGCGAGTGCGGGCTGGTCTCGGACCTGGCGGCCGCGAGCGGCGTCGACCTGCCCGACCTGCTGCCCGACACCCGTGAGGCGCTGCGCGAGCTGCTGCCGCCCTTCGCCAACCCGCTCAACCCGCTCGACATCACGGCCTCCGGCTGGGGCAGCCGCGCGGTCTTCGGCGGCGTCGCCTCGCTACTCGCCGAGACGCCCGGGGTCGACCTCGTGGCGTGCGTCGGCGACATGACGCGCAGCTCCGGCTCGCTCGAGCACACCGGCTGGGACCAGATGATCGCCGGCATGGCCGACGCCCGGGCGCGGACCGACAAGCCGGTCGCGGTCATCAACACGATCACCGACGTCGCCCACGAGGCGACCGACGCCATGGCCGAGCAGGGGCTGATCCACCTCTCCGGCGCCCGCACCGCGCTGCGCGCCATCGGTCACGCCGGCCGCTACGGACGCTGGCGCGCGGCAGGCAGGGGCGCGCGGCGGGACGAGCCCGAGGTCGACGACGAGCGGCGGGCCGCGGCGCTGGCGCTGCTGCCGGCGGCCGGCAGCGGCGGCGCGTCGGAGTCGGCCGGCAAGGAACTGCTGCGGCGCTACGGCATCCCGGTACCGGCCGGCGGGCTGGCCGGTGGCGTCGACGAGGCGCTGGCGCTGGCCCGCGCGGTCGGCTACCCGGTCGCCCTCAAGGTCGAGGCGGACGGCGTGGCCCACAAGACCGAGGTCGGCGGCGTCGCGCTCGGGATCGCGTCGGACGAGCGGCTCCGGGCGGAGCATGCCGCGCTCCTGGCGCGGATCGCGCCACGACTGCCGGACGGGGCACTACGCGGCGTGCGGGTCGAGCGGATGGCGAGCGGGCTGGTCGAACTGATCGTCGGCGGGCGCAACGACCCGGTCTTCGGGCCGGTCGTCGTGGCCGGCCTGGGCGGCGTGCTGGCCGAGGCGCTCGGCGACGTGGCGACCCGGCTGGCGCCGGTCGACGCCGCGGAGGCGCGGCGGATGCTCGGGGGACTGCGCGGGGCGGCGCTGCTGGGGCCGTTTCGCGGCCGGCCGGCCGTCGACGTCGCCGCCGCGGCCGAGGTGATCGCCCGGGTATCCCGGCTGCTGGTCGAACTGCCCGAGGTCCGGGAACTGGACCTCAACCCGGTGCTGGTCGGCGCGGTGGGCGAGGGGTGCGTCGCGCTCGACGCACTGGCCGTCGTCTGAGCGCGCGGGCGACCGGAGGGCCCGGGCGCGTCTCCCGGGACTCCGCGGGGGTGATTCGCGACGCCTACGGCCAGCTGCCGCGCCGCCAGGCGCGCCAGCGCACGCTCATGCTCGGCGACTCCGGCGGTCCCGGTGGGGGGGTGGCCCGCCAGGCGTAGCCCGCGGCCAGCTCCTCGATCCAGATATGCCCCTCCGGCGGTATCCCGGGACGACGCGTGATCAGGATCTGATGCTCGAGGTGCGCGGGTGGGATGTAGCTGAGCGCGCCCGGGACCGGATGCCAGACGGGCGGGTCACCGATCCCGAGCCAGAGCCGTTCGGGATAGCTGCTGAGGAACTCCAACAGGCGCATGGTGCCCCACTCTGACACGGACCAACCGGCCCGGTCAACGGGCGGGCGGGGCCGGTTGGTAGAATTGGGGGATGACCGCGACGCCCCCGGACACCGCCGAGGCCCTCGACGACGCCCCGCGCCTGCGCGAGCGCCTGCTCGCGTGGTACGCGGCGGCGCGGCGCGACCTGCCCTGGCGCCGCACGCGTGACCCCTACCGCATCCTCGTCTCCGAGGTGATGCTGCAGCAGACGCAGGTGGAGCGGGTCGTCCCGAAGTACCACGAGTTCCTGGCGCGCTTCCCGACGCTGGCCGCGCTGGCCGACGCCCCGACCGCCGAGGTCATCCGGAGCTGGTCCGGCCTCGGCTACAACCGGCGGGCGGTGAACCTGCAACGAGCCGCCCAGGCGGTGGTCGAGCGGCACGGCGGGGAGATGCCCGCCGACCTCGCGGCGCTGCGGTCGCTGCCGGGCGTGGGTCGCTACACCGCCGGAGCCGTCGCCTGCTTCGCCTTCGGCCGGGACGTCGGCTTCCTCGACACGAACATCCGGCGGGTCCTGCACCGCCTGGCCGTCGGCCCGGAGCTGCCGGAGCCACTGGCGACGGACCGGGAGATCCAGCAACTGGCGGACCGCCTGGTGCCTCCCGGCGCCGGGTACACCTGGAACCAGGCGCTGATCGAGTTCGGGGCGCTGCAGTGCACCGCGCGCCGGCCCGCCTGCGTGACCTGCCCGCTCCAGGGCGACTGCCGCGCCTACCCGGCCATCCAGGCGGCGCTGGGCGACGCCCGGCGCGAAGCCGGCACGGGCCGGCAGCCACGCGAGGGGGCCTTTGCGGGCTCGTCGCGCTACTACCGCGGCCGCGTCATCGCGGCGCTGCGCGACCTCGGCGACGGCGAGGCGATCGACCTCGACGCCCTCGGCCCGCGGGTGCGGCCCGACTACGGGGACGAGCATGTGACCTGGCTGCGCGACGTGGTCGAGGGGCTGCGCCGCGACGGCCTGGCGGAGGTGGCGGAGGAGCACGCCGGGTACGACGCGACCGCGCCCGCCGCGCTCCGCGTGCGGCTGCCCTGAGCGCTGCCCGGCGAAACCGCGCCGCCCGAGCGACGTTGGATACCGAATCGGGCAGGCGGGATCGCGGAAGCGGGGAGCGGTGACGGAGACGATGGCCGGCGCGGGAGACGCGGCGCCGCACGACGACGCGGAGCTCGGGCGGCGGCAGCAGGCACTCCAGGCCGAGGCACGCGCGGTGCTGGCCGACCTCGGCCTGCTCGCGGCGCTCGGCGCCGTGGGGCAGCCCGAGATCGACGGCAGCTACGCCTACGGCCTGATGGTCTGGCGCGACGTCGACGTCTCGGTGGCCTGCGCCCGGCTCGAGCCGGGTGCCGTGTTCGCGACGGCCGCGCCGCTGGCGGCGAACCCCCGCGTCCAGCGGCTGACCTTCCGCAACGAGCTGGGCCGCTTCAACACCCTCCCCGACGAGCCGGAGGCGGTCTACTGGGGCATCCGCTACGTCACCGACGCCGGCGAGGAGTGGAAGCTCGACGTCTGGTTCTTCCCGGAGGGCGCGAGCTGGCCGTCGCGGCGCCAGCTCGACACCCTGCCGCCCAGGCTGACCCCGGAGACACGCGCGGCCATCCTGCGGCTGAAAGAGCGCTGGCACCGCCACGAGTCGTACGGCAAGGGCGTCTTCAGCGTCGACGTCTACGACGCGGTGCTGGACCACGGCGTCCGCACGGCGGCGGAGTTCGAGCAGTACCTGCGGGAGCGGGGAAAGCCGGGCTGAGCGCCGAGCCAGACGGACGGCGGGAGCAGGTCGGCGACCTGGCCCCGCCGCGACGGTCCGTCGGGGTGAGCGGCTACTGGCCGAGGAACCCCTTCGGCACGACCATGACCGAGCTCGCGGTCAGGCCACCGCCACTGTCGCGCTGACCGGTGACGAGGACCGTATCGCCGGCCTTGAGCGTGGTGGCGTTCCCCCTGGTGACGGTGCCGACCGAGGCGGTCCCGGCGAGCGTGACCGTCTCCGGCGTCGTCGACGCGCCGGACGCGCCGCCGCTCGGGGTGATGGTCAGCGTCTGGCCGCTGACGGTCTCCACGGTCCCGGTCAGGCCGGTGACCACGCCCGGCCGGCGCGCGAAGCCGAGGCCCGCGCCGGCGCCCGCCCCGGGGGTGCCGCTCGCGCCGAAGGTACCGCGACCGCCGGTCGTGCCGGTCGCGCCGGTCGACCCCGTCGCGCCGAACGTGCCGGTACCACCGGTCGCGCCGGTGCCGAAGGTGCCCCCGGTGCCGGTTCGCGACGCCGTGGAGTTGCCGGCCGCCGCCGCCACCCGCGGCGCGGTATGGCGACCCCAGGCCGCCCCGGCGCCGAACGCGGCGCCGATGCACAGGCCGAAGAAGACAACCCCGAGCAAGATCCGATTGAACCCGGTTGGCATGCCGCTCTCCTCATGAATCGGCCGCGTCGCCCCGCGCGCCCCTCCGGGTCACGCTCGCCGGCGGCACGGCCGCACCCTGCTCACTGTGACGACGTCGACCTACCCGTTACTCATACCGAAGCGCCTCGATGGGGTTGAGCGACGCGGCCCGCATCGCCGGGTAGAGCCCGAAGAAGACGCCGATCGCCGCAGACACCGCGAACGCCAGCACGATCGACTGGGGCGAGACCGCGGTGGCGAAGGTCGTGGTGCCCAGCGAGCGGCCGTTGGCCAGGCGGGCGCTCTCCACGCCGGCCAACACCCCCAGCCCGCCGCCGATCAGGCTCACCGTCACCGCCTCGATCAGGAACTGCGTCAGGATGTCCTGCCGTCGCGCCCCTACCGCCTTGCGGATGCCGATCTCCCGCGTCCGCTCGGTAACCGACACCAGCATGATGTTCATGATCCCGATGCCGCCGACGAGCAGGGAGATGCCGGCCACGCTCCCGAGCAGGATGGTGAAGGACTGCGTCGCGGAGGTCACGGTCTGCAGGATCGAGTCGCTGCTCTGGATGGTGAAATCGGGCTGGGCCACGTTGTGAAGCTGCACCAGGAGGTTGGTCACCTGCTGGGTGACGCTGGCGATGTCGCTCTTGTTGGCCACCTGGACGGCGATGGTCGAGACGACGTCGCTGCCCCCCTGCGCGGCGCGGCTGGCCTGCAGCCGCTCGGTGAGCGCGGTGATCGGCACCAGCACCTGGTCGTCCTGGTTGCCGAAGCCGCTGCCGCCCTTGGCCTGCATGACCGCCACGACCTGGAAGGGGATCGCCACCTTGCCCACGCTCAGCCGCACGACCTGGCCGACCGGCTCGGCAGTGCCGAACAGGTTCTGGGCGACGGTGGCGCCGAGGGCGATGACCGGGTTGGCCGCGGTGACGTCCTGGTTGGTGAAGAAGGCGCCGTCGGCCACCTGCCAGTTCATCGCGTCGGTGTAGTTCGGCGTCGTGCCGATCACGAGCGTATTGGCGTTCTGGCTCTGGTAGAGGATCTGGACCCGGCCCTGCGACTCCGGCACCACATTCGCCACGCCGGAAACGTTCTGGCCGATCGCGGTGGCGTCGCTCATGGTCAGCGTCGGGGAGCTGCCGGCGGCGGTGGCCACGCCACCCTGGTTCTGGGCGCCAGGCCGGATGTAGAGGATGTTGGCCCCGAGGCCGGCGATGCGCGACGTGATCTGGTTCTGCGAGCCCTGGCCGATGGCGACCAGCGCGATCACCGCACCGACGCCGATGACCACGCCGAGCAGGGTCAGGAAGGTGCGCAGCTTGTTCGCCACCAGCGCGAGGAAGGCGATGCGAAAGCCGTCGGAGACGCTCATGAGGCGACCTCCCGCGCGTGCTCCGCGCGCGGCAGCGCGGCGGTCGGCTGCTCGTGCGCGTTGGGCGAGTCAGTCGTGTCGCGCGCCGGCGCGTCGTTATGCACCGGGCGATGAGGGACCTGGGAAAGGTCGGAGACGATCAGCCCATCGCGCACGGTGACGACCCGGTGGGCACGCGCCCCGACGTCCGGCTCATGGGTGACGAGCACCACGGTCATGCCGAGCCGCTCGTTCAGCTGGACGAATAGCTCGAGGATCTCCTCGGTCGAGTGGCTGTCCAGGTTGCCGGTCGGCTCGTCGGCCAGGATCAAGCTGGGGCTCTTGACGAGCGCCCGGGCGATGCCCACGCGCTGCTGCTGTCCACCGGAGAGCTGCGTCGGCCGGTGGTGCATGCGCTCGCCGAGCCCGACGGCGACCAGGGCCTGCTCGGCCATCTCGCGCCGGTTCGGCGTGCCGCTGTAGATCAGCGGCAGCTCCACCTGCTCGATGGCCGGCAGCCGCGGCAGCAGGTTGTAGCTCTGGAAGACGAACCCGATCTTGGCGTTGCGGATCACCGCCAGCTCGTCCTCGGTGCGCCCCAGGATCGGGATGCCGTCCAGCTCGTAGACCCCGCCGGAGGGCTGATCCAGGCAGCCCAGGATGTTCATCAGGGTCGACTTGCCCGAGCCCGACGGCCCCATGATGGCCACGAACTCGCCGTCCTGGATGTCGAGCGAGACACCGGCCAGGGCGTTCACCACGATCCCCTCGAGGGCGTAGATCTTGGTCACGTCACGCAGGTGGATCATCGATCAGCCCCCACCGCGGATGAAGACCCCGGCGCCGCCGGGGCCACCGCCGCCACGGAAGCCGCCGGTCGTCGTCGCCCCGGTCGTGACGTTCGGGATGATTACCTCGTCGCCCGCCTTCAGGCCGCCGGTGATCTCGTCCTCGGTGGAGGTCGTCATCCCGACGGTAACGGTGCGCTTCACCTGCTGGCCGTTGACCAGGACCGTCACGTACTGGGTGGACCCGGACCGCTGCACCGCCCGCGACGGCACGATGAGCACGTTGGACTTGGACTGGGTCACGATCTGCGCCGTAGCCGAGAGGCCCGGCGCCGGCCCGCCCGTCGTCGGTGCATTATCGAGGGCGATCGTCACCGGGTAGCTGACCACCCCCTGGGTGCTCGTCGACTGCAGCGAGATCGACGCCACGTGCCCGGCGAACCGCTGGCCGGGGAGCGCGTCCACGGTGATGACGGCCGGCTGCCCGACCTTGAGGCTGGGGAAGTCGGTCTCGGTCACCGAGGCATTGACGAACAGCCCGCTGTTGTCGACCAGGGTGAAGGCGCTCGAGGCGGAGGAAGACGAGCCGCCGGAACTGGAGCCCGCCTGCTGGCCGGCCTGCACGTTGATAGCCGCGACCTGCCCGGCGATCGGCGCGGTCAGGGTGGCCTCGGCCAGGTTGTTCTCGGCCTGCTGGAGCGCGATCTGGGCGTTCTGGACCGACGCCTGGGCCGAGGCCAGATCCGCCGGGGTCGCCCCCGCCTGCTCCAGCTTCAGGTTCGCGTTGGCCGAGTTCAGCCCGGCCTGCGCCGCGATCACCGCCTGCTGGGCGTTCTGGATGTCGGCCGGGGTCGGATTCATCAGCGCCTGGAGCTTGGCCTGAGCCGCGGCGACGCCCGCCTGGGCGCTGGTAACGGCGTTCTGCGCGCTCTGCACGTCCGACGCGGCCGGGTGCAGCAGCAGTTGCAGCTTGGCCTGAGCCGCGGTCAGGCCCGCCTGCGCGCTGGCGACCGTGTTCTGCGCGGCCTGCACGCTCGCGGCCGGCGGGTTCTGCAGCTGCTGCAGCTTGAGGGTGGCGGCCGTCAGCGCCTGCTGAGCGCTGGTCACCGCGCTCTGGGCGGCCTGCAGCGTGCTGGCCGGCGGGTTGAGAGTCTCGTTCAGCTTGGTCTGGGCCGCGGTGAGCGCCGCCTGGGCGGCCGTGACGGCCGCCTGCGCGTTGGAGATCGCCGTCGGCGAGGGGTTCTGCAGGTTGTTGAGGTTGTCCTGAGCAGCGACGACGGCCTGGTTGGCCGCCTGCAGCTGCGAGTAGAGGGTGGCGCAGCCGGGCGCTCCCGGGTTCAACTGGCACTGCTTGGAGTAGTTGTCCGAGGCCGTGATCGCGGCGGCCTGCGCGCTGCTCAGCTGCCCCTGGGCGGCGGCGATGGCCGCCTGGCTGGGGTTCTGCAACGCCTGCAGGTTGTTCTGGGCCGTCTGCAGCGACGTCTGCGCCTGGCTGACGGCCTGCTGATCGGCCGCGACCGTCGCCGGGTCGGGGGACTGAGCCGTCTGCAGGTTGGTCTGGGCCGTCTGCAGCGCGCCCTGCGCCTGGCTGACGGCCTGCTGGTCGGACGCGACGGTAGCCGGGTCAGGGTTCTGCAGCGCCGTCAGCGCCGCCTGGGCGCTCTGGAGGCTCGCCTGGGCCGACGTCACCGCCTGCTGATCCGCCGCCACCGAGGCCGGGTCGGGGTTCAACAGCGAGTTCAGCGCGGCCTGGGCGCTCTGGTAGCTGGCCTGGGCCTGGTCCACCGCCTGCTGGGCCGCGGTCACGTTCGCGGCGGTGGGGTTCTGCAGCGCGGCCAGGGTGTTCTGGGCGGAGATGAGGTTGCCCTGGGCCGAGGCCACCGCCTGCTGCGCGCTCGCCAGCTGCGCGGCAGTGTACGGCGTCTGCGCCTTCTGCAGGCCGCCCTGCGCCGAGGCGAGGTTGGCTTTGGCCTGATCGACGGCGAACTGCAGGTCGGTCGGGTCGAGACTGGCCAGGGCCTGGCCGGCCTTCACCTGGTCGCCCACACTCACCAGCACCTTCGCCACCTTGCCCGAGACGCCGAAGTTAACGCCGACCGAGGCGTTGGTGGTCAGGCTGCCGGTCGCGGTGACGGTGGTCGCGATCGTGCCGAGGCGCGCGGGCGTGGTGACGGGCGGGGTGGGCGCCGGCTTGTTGGAGCCGGTGGCGCGGACGTAGCCCTGGTAACCGGCGACGGTGCTCAGCACCAGCACGGCCGCCAGCACGCCCCGCTGCGCCCAGCTCATCTTCGGCCCCAGGGGAAAACGCGACGACGCCCGTGCCGGGATCGTCCCTGTGGTCATGCCACGTGTCCTCCACGGTCCACCGAGGACCGCCTGTCCGAAACTCGTCCTACACGACGGGTGGTTTCTGGAAGGTTTCGTTGATCGCGCGCCGGACTCGCGGTTGGCCGCGAGCGGCGCCCGGGGAGCGAACCCGGCAGGCAGCCGGAAGGAGGATCTGCCGGCGCCGGTGCCGCCCGCTTCCGGACTTCAGGCATGCGCGAAGACACCCGGGCGGGGACCGTCCCCGTAAACATGCGTCCGAACCTCGTCTCCCAGCCCAGGCTGGGCGGCGTTTGCGAATGTCCGCGCGCAAGTTATACACATGCGACCATTAACGGAGACTTAAATCTGCCGAAACCATTTGGGCAGGGACTCTTTGGTCCGTCGAGGTGTTCGCCGGAGAGGCGCGGCCCGGCGCGGCCGGCCGCTTCACCCGGGAGCCCGGGCTCTCCCGGCGTTTTCTCAGCGTGCCGATGTGGTATTCAAGGAGACACGTGCTCGAGGAGACGCGGACCGTCCTGGCTGCCGCCCATCGCTCGGCCCGGCGGCGTCGCCGGGACACGCCCGTGCGTCCCCGGGGCTCCGTGAGAGGACACATGCCCATGTCAACGCGCGCGGAGATTGTGGATACCCTCGCGGCGTCGCGGACCCAGGTCCTGGCGTTCTTTCAGGGGCTGAGCCCGCACGACCTGGAGCGCCCGGCAACGGCGAGTGGCGTTCCCGGGGAAGCTCCGTGGTGCGCCAAGGATCACCTGGCTCACCTGGTACAGAGCGAGCGCAACATCCAGCACCTGCTGCGCCGGGCCCTCGCCGGCGACACGCGCGACGCGCTCTTACGCTGGCAGTACCCGGCGAGCATGCCGCTGCCGGGCATCCTGGGCGATTGGGACGCGCTGACGCCGAAGGAGCAGGAGCAACTGGAGCTGGCCGTCGCCGGCGTCAACGAAACCGTCCGGAACGCGCACCGGGACGACGCGTCGGCGCGGCTGGCCGCGGAGTACCTGGCGGCGCGGCAGGACACCCTGGACCTCCTGCGGCAGTTCACCGACGAGCACCTGGCGGCCGCGGTGCCCACGGTCGTTCGCGAGCAGACCGCCGGGGGCTTGTTTGCCGGCCTGGCGGCGCACGCGACGGCGCACATCAGCTGGGTTGAGGACGGCTGGCGCCGGGCCGGATAGGCGGGTGGCGCGCAACGCCGGTCGGCAGCGTCTCGAGGAGAAGCCGTCTGGCACGCGCGCAAACACGGCTGGTCGAGAGGGATCCCCGAGGCCTCAGCCAGGGTCAGCAGAATCCCGGACGCGCCGTCCCGGGGTGCAGGATGCCGACCGCCGTGGCGACGAAGAGTGACCGTTCCGCCGGCCCGAGACGAGGCCGCCGGGCACGACCGCGGCGGCAACGCTCCGGTCTCGAGCGTGTCGAGCCCGAATGGCTCATCGGGCGAGCCTCGCGCCTGGCCCCGCGAGATTCGTGACCGGCCGGCGTTCACGGCCGCGAGGAGAGCACCGCCGCCGGTGGAGAACCCGCCGGCGGCGCAAGGAGGCGACCTGACTACCGGGGCCCTATCCGGGAATCCCGGTGGCGAAGTCGATGTTGGCCTCGATGCCGGCCGCGCGGGCGCCCGGCTTGTCCGAGTAGATCCGGTCCGGGCTCGGCGTGTCGACCGCCGTAGTCCAGGTCACGGTCTGCCCCGGCTGGATGTCGGGGGAGGCGCGGTGCACCCCGTCCGAGTCGATCGCCAGGTTCTGCACGCTCTTCGAGTTGTTGGTGATGTGGAAGGTGATCGCGCCCATGCGGGCGACCATGTTGCCCGGCGTGATGCTGTTGTCGGTGATGGTGATGTCGAAGGTGTTGCCGGGCTGCGGCGTGGCCACGGCCGTGTTGGGCGGACCGGAGGCGCCGCAGGCCGCCAGCGCGAACGCGGCGACGAGTGCGGCCACGATGAGCCACGCCCGGCCGACCACGGGACGGTTCCGAACCACCACCCGGCCTCTCCCTTCAGCTCGCGCCGCCCAGAACGCCCACGACCCGTGCTCGACGGGTAGGCCCGGACGGTCGCCTGCGCTGTGACCCATGGATCCGTGTCACCTCGACCCCGGCGGCCCGACCGCACCCGGCCGCGCCAACCGGTCGCGCCGCGATTCTAAGGGACTCCGGCGGAGCGCGCCAGAGGGTAGCGAGCGCGCCGCGCCGGACGAGCCCGCGACTGGCGGCGCACCGGCCCCGGAGACGCCGGAGGGAGCGCCCGGGCGCTCCCTCCGTGGAACCGCAAACGTGTGGCCGGCTCGAGCTCAGTTGCCGGAGGTGTCCTCGCGCTGTTTCCTGGCGAGCGCGGCGACCTTGAGCGGCAGGCCGAAGAGGTTGATGAAGCCCCTGGCATCCGCCTGGTTGTAGACCTCGTCGGCGCCGAAGGTCGCGAAGGCCTCGCTGTAGAGGCTGTAGGGAGACCGGCGCCCCATCGGGATGCAGTTGCCCTTGTAGAGCCGCAGCCGCACCTCGCCGGTGACCGGCTGCTGCGTCACGGTGACGAAGGCGTCGATCGCCTCGCGCAGCGGCGTGTACCACTGACCGTTGTAGACCAGCTCGGCGTACTTGTGGGCCACGACATCCTTGTAGTGGAGCGTCTCGCGGTCGAGCGTGATCGACTCGAGCTCGCGGTGCGCGGTCGAGAGGATGGCCGCGCCCGGCTGCTCGTAGACGCCGTGGCTCTTCATGCCGACGAGTCGGTTCTCGACCAGGTCGATGCGGCCGATGCCGTGCTTGCCGCCGAGCTTGTTGAGCCGATCGACGAGCTCGACCGGGCCCACGGCCGTGCCGTCGAGGCTGACCGGCGTGCCCTGCTCGAAGCCCACCACGATGTCCTCCGGCTTGTCCGGGGCGTCGAGCGGGCTATCGGAGAGCTGGAACATGTCCTCGTTGGGGCTCTGCCAGACGTCCTCGAGGCCGCCCCCCTCGTGGCTGAGGTGCCAGATGTTCTGGTCGCGGCTGTAGATATTCGTCTTGCTCTGCGTGACCGGGATGTCGTGGGCGTAGGCGTACTCGAGGGCGTCCTCGCGGCCGCGGATGTGCCACTCGCGCCAGGGGGCGATCACGGTGAGGTCGGGCGCGAGCGCCTGGAAGGTGAGCTCGAAGCGGACCTGGTCGTTCCCCTTGCCGGTGCAGCCGTGGGCGACGGCGTCGGCGCCCTCGATGCGGGCGATGTCCACCTGGTGGGCGGCGATGAGGGGACGGGCGAAGCTGGTGCCGAGCAGGTACTTGCGCTCGTAGATGGCGCCGGCCCGCAGTGTGGGGAAGGCGTACCTGGTGAGGAACTCCTCGCGGAGGTCGCGGACGTAGAGCTTGGAGGCGCCGCTGGAGAGCGCCTTGGCCTCCAGCCCCTCGAAGGAGTCGCCCTGGCCGACGTCGGCGGTAAAGGCGACGACCTCGCAACCGTAGTTCTCTTTGATCCAGGCCAGGATGACCGAGGTGTCCAGGCCGCCGGAGTAGGCCAGCACGACCTTCTTGACGGCCGGTTTGGTCGACGTGCTCGACATGGGTCTTCTCCTCTACACGAATGCGCGCCGCACGGCGCGACCGACACGCGCGAGCAGGGTTGGGCTCAGTCCGCGCGCCTGGCGCGCCCGGGCATTCGGTAGAGCATCGTGAGCGGTCACTCCTCCGGAGATCTGACATAACGCGGCGGGCGAGGCAATCGCGCGGCGAGAGGGTAGCAGGCGTCCGGGCGGCCCGTCAAGGTGACCGCGACGGCGACCGGTCGGGCGCGACTGGAGCGGCGGTCGACCCGCTCCGTCCGGAAACGGGACCCGGTGGGTCCTCTTTGCCCTCGCGCCAGGACGGCAGGCGCGGCGCAACGGAGCCGATGATGACGTGCGACTCCGGTATGCGGAGGCACACCGAGCCGCGACCGGGGACAACGGCCCAATCTTGACGCGACGGTCACGGCCGACGGCGGTTATCCGTTGACAGGCGTTATGCTCCCCCGTAGCCTTCACGTCGGTTCGTAGCTACGTAATGGTGCACAGGGGCACGGCGGGCTGGTGGGCAGCACCACGGCACCGGTCGGGCCGCGTTGCCGTCAGGCCCGGAGGAGGACCAGATGACCCGTGGGCTGCGACACGTCGGGGCGGTGCTCATCGTCGGGTTGCTCGGGACCGTGCCGGCCCTGCTGGGGGCCGCCCCGGCGCTCGCGGCGGGAGGCGTCACCTACTCCGTCGCGGTCGGGGGCACCGCGACCTGCTCGGCCGGGCAGCAGCAGGGGGCGAACTTCGGGACGGTCCAGGCCGCGCTCGACTGCGCCCTGGCCGACAATCCTCCCGCCGCCTCGCCAGACACCGTCGAGGTCGCGGCCGGGACCTACACCGCGAACATCGCGATCTACGCCAACGTCAACCTGGTGGGTGCGAGCGCCGCGACGACCATCCTCGACGGTGGGGGCACCGGCACCGTCGTCACCGTCGGCACCGGCACCACGGTCAGCATCAGTAACGTGACGATCGAGCACGGCGCGGCGACCGGCGGGGCCGGTGGAGCGGGCGGGGCCGCGACCGGGGGGATAGCGACCGGTGGGCCCGGCGGCAACGGCAGCGCCAGCGGGCCCGGACAAGACGGCGCACCAGCGAT
>DASSZN010000328.1:0-2718 GCA_035702805.1 Thermomicrobiaceae bacterium
CGCCCGGTCAGCGAGTTCATGCGCTCCGGCGTCTACACCGTCGCCCCGGACATGCCGCTCGCGCGCGTGCTCGACGAGATGCTGGGCCGCAAGGTGCAGGTCGTGCCGGTCGTCGACGACGGGAAACGCCCGCTCGGCGTCATCACCCGCGACGAGATGCTGCGCTGCGCGGTGCTCGGCACGCCGGGCGCGGCGTAGCACGCGACGCCGGCCGGCCGCCTATCCGGTCGCTCGAGAAAGGAGCAGGGGATGTCCCGATCCGCGCGCCCGAGCCCGCGGGCCTTCCTGACGAACCTCGACCAGCCGATGCCGCTGCCGGAGAAGCTGGGGAAGCTCTTCCGTAACCTCGGCCGCCGCGTCGTGCTGCGCCAGAACTGCTGTGGCCACGACGGCGAGCCCGGCTGCTGACAGGCCGCCCACGCGTCCGGTCCGGACGCCCACGGCCACCATCACCACGACCGCTGAGTCGACACCGCGAACCCGCGCGCCCGGCTAGCCGGCCCCGTCGCCGGGCCGGTGCCCGGTGCCCGGCAGGTACTCCGCCCAGTAGAGCACGTCCCGGTAGTCGTGGCAGGCCCGCTCGGTATAGGTGATCAGGCGGTCCAGGCTGCCCCGGCTCAGGGCGAGGATCGCGAGCTGGACGCGATCGCGCTCCCGGTCACGCGGCGCGGCCCCGTAGCGGTCCAGCACGTCCATGACCGCCGCCGGCTCCTCGGCGGGGAAGGTCCGCGCCGCCGCCGCCAGCACGGCCTCGCGGCCGGGGCGCCCGCCGACCGGGGTGGGGCTCCACGGCGCATCCGGTGGCCCGCCGGCCGGCACCTCCGGCTCGGGCGCGCGGTCGTCCTCCGACGACCCACCCTCGACCGGCCGCAGCGGCGGCACGCGCCCGTTGCGCACGTCGTGGAAGTACTCGATCATGCCGCGCAGTGCCGCCACGAACGGCACCGCGAGCAGCGCCCCGATGATCCCCGCCACCTCCGCCCCCATCAGCAGGGCCACGAAGACCACCACCGACGGCAGCTGCAGGGTGCTGCCGTAGACGCGGGGCACCAGGAATCGGGTCTCGAACTCCTGGTAGAGGGTGAGCAGGACCGAGACGATCACGGCGATGGGGAAGGAGATCGTCAGGGCGAAGATGCAGGCCGGCGCGGCGGCGATGACGCCGCCCACCATCGGGACCATGTCGCCGATGCCGGCCAGCACCGCGAAGGCCAGCGGGTTGGGGATGCCCAGCACCTCGAGCACGATCAGCGTGTAGACGGTGATCATGATCGAGGTGATCAGCTGGCCGCGGATGTAGCCGCCGACGGTCCGGCGCAGCTCGAAGATCAGCTGGCGCAGGTGCGCGTGGTAGTCGTCGGGCAGCACGTAGAAGAGGAAGCTCTCCGCCCGATGCGCGTCGAGCAGGAAGTAGACGGTCAATGCCAGCACCGTGACCGTCGAGTAGATGACGTTGAGGAGGAACCCGCCGGTGTTGGCGATGGCCGTCGGCTGGATGACGGTCCCGATGTCGAAGTTCTCGAGCCGGCGGGCGAGCGATGTCTGGTGGTGCTGGATCAGGAACTGGGTCAGCGACGCCCGGATCTCGGGCAGGCGCGCGATCAGCGCCTGCGCCTGCCGGATGAAGGCCGGCACCAGCACGAAGCCGATGAGGGACATCACCCCCAGCAGCAGCACGGTCACGATCAATACCGCCAGGCCACGCCGCACCCGGTGCGCGGCCAGCCAGCCCACGGCCGGGAGCATGGCCGCCGCCAGCATCATGCTGACCGCGAGCAGCAGCAGCACCGACCAGACCTGGATGACGAACCAGGCCGCCAGCACGACGACCAGAAGGAGCAGGATCGAGCGGGTCGAGAGCTGGAATCGGTTCATCGGCATTCTTCTCGGCGAGGACGCGCCACCCCCCCGCGGGCGCGGCACAATCTGACCACGCCGCGCCGCCACGAGCAAGTACGCCTCACGCCGTCGCCGTGCCACCGCGTCAGGGCGGCCGGCGCTCGCGGGCGCGGCCGGCCGTCACGGGGCATACTGTCGCCGGGAACGTGCCGCGCCCGCGAGCGCGCCGACTCGACCCTTGGGAGAGCCCGTGAGCCAGGAGATGGCCGCGACCGGACGCCTCGACGCCGCGGCCGACGACGCCCCGGACGGGGCGCGCGATCGCGCCGACCTGCGGCGCATGCTCGCCCTCATCCGCCGGCACGGGGCCTCGCTGGCCCTGGCGACGGTCCTGCTGACGATCGCCAGCCTGCTCGGCCTCGCCCTGCCGCTGGTCATCCGCTCCCTGGTCGACAGCGTGCTCGTCTCGGGGAACCTCACCCGGCTCAACCTGCTCGCGCTCGGCCTGGTAGCCCTCTTCGTCGTCCAGGGCTTCCTCTTCGCCGGGAACAACTACCTCCTCGTGCGGGCCGCGCAGGAGATCGGCGTCGATCTGCGCCTGCAGCTCTACGAGCGGCTGCAGCGCCTGCCGCTCGGCTTCTTCAGGCAGCGCCGCACCGGGGAGCTCGTGTCGCGCGTCACCAACGACGTCACGGTGGTCCAGGACACCCTCACCCAGACGCCGATCACCCTCCTGCGCGAACTGATCACGCTCATCGGGGGCATCGGCCTGATGGTCGCCATGAACTGGCGGCTGAGCCTGCTGATCCTGGTGGTCGTGCCGCCGATCGTCGTGGCCGGCGCGTTCTTCGGCCGGCGTCTGCAGCGGCTGTCGATCGA
>DASSZN010000338.1:0-6453 GCA_035702805.1 Thermomicrobiaceae bacterium
GCGAGCACCCCGAGGCGCTGTACCGCGTCGCCGACCGCAACGGCGTGAGCGTGGTCGTGCTGACGACCGCGGCACTCTCCGAGGCGCAGCTGACGACCCTGATGAAGTACCGGCTCGCGCAGTACCTGGCCACCAACTTCGTCGACCGCGCCATGATCCACGAGGCGGGGATGGAGCACGAGCCCCTCTCGGGCGTGTCGCCCGACGACGTGCACGTGGTGGCGGGGTCGGTGGCGACCGGCGAGATCCTCTGCTACGCGGTGATCAAGGCCGCGCCGAGCGCGGCGCCGGGCGCGACTTTGCGCGACCACGACCGGCCGCTCTTCCCGGTCGAGAAGGTGCACGGCTGGGGGATCTACAACCGGCTGCGGGTGCTGCCCGACCTGCCGCTCGTCAAGCTGCGCGAGGTGGGGCGCTTCGTCAAGAACCAGCGGCTCCACACCTTCGACGAGCTGGGTGCGCGGGCGCCGGTCGAGGTCGGCGTCGCTCTCTTCCGGGCGCTGGCGGGGCCGCTGCGGCTGGAGGTGGAGGCGGCCATCGGCGACCTGGAGGAGGGCGTCGCCAAGCAGAACCTGGAGTTCTTCCACGCCCCGCTGGTGGTCCTCCACGGCACGGTGCCCTACGAGCCGGAGGCGTCCTACTTCTTCCCCCGCTACCAGTACTGCTCCGTCTACCCGTTCGCGGTCCTCTGCACCGACATCACGCGCCAGATGATGAGCCGGCTGGGCGCCATCGAGGCGGCGCTCGAGCAGCCGGGCAAGCAGGGGCTGCTCAACCTCTTCGCGCTCAAGCGCGACACCGGCAGCGCCCGCAGCAGCCTGGAGCCGCCGGAGGGCGTCGCCGCCCTGGTCGACTCGGCGGTGCTGCAGCAGGCGCTCCCCATGGCGACGCGCCAGCAGATGCTCGACCTGGGCGATCGCCTGCGCGAGACGAACCTGCTGCGCGGGCTGTCAGTCGGCGAGGCGGCGGTGCTGGGCACCTTCATGGAGCGGATCGACACGGCGCCGGGTGACGTGATCGTCCGCCAGGGCGACCCGGGCGACAGTCTCTTCCTCATCGAGACGGGTCTGGCCGACGTGACGGTCGGCGCGCACGGCCGCGAACCCTTGGTGGTCGCCCAGCTCGGGCCGGGGGACTACTTCGGCGAGATCGCGCTCCTGACCGGAGAGCCGCGGATCGCCGACGTGGTCGCCGCCGGCCCGATGACGCTGCTCCGGCTGACGAAGGAGGCCTACGCGCGCTACCTCGGCCACGCCGCCGAGGTCGAGCGGCACATGACGCAGACCGCGCTGAGCCGCAGCCTCGACACCGCCCGCAAGTCGCGCGTCACCGAGCAGCGGGCATGAGCGCGTTCTACGCCTGGCTGGCGCGCGTCAGCGTCCGGCACCGCTGGTGGCTGCTGGGGGGCTGGCTCGTCCTGCTGATCCCGGCGGCGCTGGGGGCCGCCCGGGCCGAGCATGCCTTCCAGGTCGGCGGCTACAGCCTGCCCGGCACGCAGTTCTACCAGTCGTCGGCGATCCTCGATCAGGAGCTGAACATCTCCTCGGACCGCGGCGCGACGGTCGTCTACCACTCCGACACCATGCTGGTGACCGACCCCCGCTTCTCCAGCGCCGTCGAGGCCTCGCTCGCCGGCCTGCGCCGCCAGCCGGAGGTCACCAGGGTCGAGTCCTTCTACGACACCGGCATCCCCGCGATGGTCAGCACCGACAACCACACGACCTACGCGCTGGTGACGCTCGCGGGGAGCGAGAACGCGCTCGAGCAGGCCACTCCCCGGCTGCGCCAGTCCGTGCGCTCGCGCGACCTGCAGGTCCTGTTCGCCGGCAACGCGGCGGCCAACTACGACGTCGAGACGGCCAGCGCGGCCGACCTGGTGCGGGTGGAGCGCTTCACGTTCCCGATCGTCTTCATCTTGCTGGTGATCGTCTTCGGCGCGCTGGTCGCGGCGGGGGTGCCGCTGGTGCTGGGAGCGGCCTGCGTACTGCTGTCGCTGGCGACGCTCTACGTGATCTCCCTCTTCACCGACGTGTCGATCTTCGCCCTCAACACGGCGTCGATGATCGGGCTGGGGCTGGCGATCGACTTCTCGCTGATCATGGTGAGCCGCTTCCGTGAGGAGTTGCGCCACCGGCCGCTCGAGGAGGCGCTCGAGCATACGCTGAACACGGCCGGCCGCTCGATTACCTTCTCCGGTGTCACCCTGACGCTGACGATGCTGGTCCTGACCCTCTTCCCGGTGATGGTGATCCGCTCCATCGCGCTGGCGATCGTGGTCGTCGCCGTGGTTGCGGTGATCGCCGGGCTGGCGCTGCTGCCACCGCTGCTGGCGGTGCTGGGCGAGCACGTGAACGACGGGCGAGTCCGGCGGCGGCGGGTCACGGAGTCGGCCGGCGCGAGCAGTACCTGGGGGCGCTGGGCGCACGGGGTGATGCGCCGGCCGTGGCTGAGCATCGTCCTGGCGCTGATCGTTTTGGGGGCGGCCGCGCTCCCGGCGATCCGGCTGCAGCGGCGCGGCGTCAACGTCGACGTGCTGCCGCCATCGGCCGAGTCGCGCCAGGCGGTCGACGTGATCCGGCGCGACTTCGGGCCGGGCGCGGCGGCCCCGCTCTTCGTGGTCGTCCAGGCGAGCCAGCCCGGCGGGCTCTGGCGGCCGCAGATCATGGACGGCGTCTACGCGCTCCACGAGCACCTGGTGCACGACCCGCGGGTGGCCAGCGTGCAGTCCCTCGCCACGCTGATCCCCAACGCCTCGCCCCAGTGGATGGCCTCGCTCTCGCCGGCCACGCTGGCGGCCAACCCGGACCGGCGGCGGCTGGCGGCGCGCCTGGCCGACCTCAACGGCAACAACACGACCACCGTGCTGATCGTCTACCCGAAGACCACCGAGACCGATCCGACGACGGTCTCGCTCATGCTCGACATCCGCGCCCACGCGCTGGAGTGGGCGCCGGGCCTGGCGATCACCCACGTCCTGGTCGGCGGCACCCCCGCCGAGCACTACGACTTCGACCGCGTGGTCTACGGCCAGTTCCCGCTGCTGCTGGGGCTGAGCCTGCTGGTGACCTTCGTGATCCTGATGCTCTTCTTCCACTCGCTGGTGCTGCCCTTCAAGGCGATCCTGCTCAACATCGTGTCGCTCGTGGCGAGCTACGGAATCCTGGTGATCGTGTTCCAGTTCGGCGTCGGCGACTCCCTGCTTGGCTTCCACTCCCTCGGGGCCATCCTGAGCTACACCCCGGTGCTGCTCTTCTCGATCCTGTTCGGCCTGAGCACGGACTACGAGGTCTTCCTGCTGACGCGCGTGCGCGAGTACGTGCGGCAGGGGCGGACGAACGAGGACGCGGTGGCGCTGGGGCTGGAGCACACGGCGGGGATCATCACGGCGGCCGGACTGATCATGATCGTGGTCTTCGGCTCCTTCGCCCTGACGCAGGTCGTCGTGATCAAGGAGCTGGGCTTCGGGCTGGCCGTGGCGGTGCTGCTCGACATGAGCCTGGTGCGCCTGGTCCTGGTGCCGGCCACGATGAAGTTGATGGGTCGCTGGAACTGGTGGATGCCGACGGTGCTCGACCGGATGGTGCCGGAGATCGATGAGGGCGAGCTGCCGGCCGGTCAAGCGCCGCTCGGGCTCGCCGGAGCGGGGGACGTGTCCGGGTCGTAGTGACACGGCACGGCGTCCGGTCCGCCGTGGGCCGACGAATGGGAGGACGTGAGGTCGATGGGGAGGTCAGCCGCGGCGGCGGCGCGCGACGGCACCGGCCAGCACGACACCGAGCGCCAGCGCGGCCGGTACGCGGTTGACCGCGACCCAGAGCGCGGCCCGGGCCACCCGGGTTTGGCTCGCCGCCAGGGACGGGAGGAGGCCCATCTGTCGCAGCACGCCGGACGCATCGAAGTAGAAGCGATCCTCGAGGAACCGGCCGTCGCGCAGGTGCACCATGCTCATGCCCGGAATCTCGATCGGACGGCCGGTCGGAGGGATCCCCATGAAGGGGCCGAGGTGCGTGCCACGGATCGTCCAGCGCTCGGAGACACGGTCGTCCCGCGCGATCTTCTCGCTGACCGTGAAGTCGAGGTCGGGGAAGGCGACGAACAGGCGGTCGAGGAAGGCGCCGACCTCGGCCTGGCCGCGGTAGGTCTCCTCGAGCGCCACGTTGTGCCAGGTGATGTCGGGGTCGTAGAAGGTGAGCACGCCCGCCACGTCGTGGCTGTTCCAGAATGGCAGCACCTCGGAGACGGCGCGCAGGTTTCGCTCCTCGGTCTCGGTCAGGTCCGCCACCACGACCTCCGTCCGTCGGGCGCGCGGCCGGCGCGCCGCCGACACCGTCGATCCCCTGGCCAGCTGTGGGAGCCCCCGCCTGAGACTAGGGCATCGCCGATCGGGCCGTCAACCCGCCGCGCGGGAGCGAGTCCGGGCGGCGCGGCCGGCGGCGGGGGACGGTAGGTGGCGCGCGTGGTGGGAGCGGTCGCGATCGTCCTGCTGGTCGTGCTCGGCCTGTCGCTGACGGTGCTGCCGGTCGGATTCCCGGCGCTGGGCGCGCTGCGGCTGGACTGCACGGTGGGGATCGACGGCACGCGGGCCAGCCTGACCGCGCGCGGGCTGCTGGCCGGACAGGTCTGCCGGCGGGTGCTGGCCGGGACCTGGGGGCTGGCGCGAGAGGTCCCGGCGCCGGCCGCGGGCACGTTGGTGGTCTGCTCCGGCGGATACCGGTTCGGCACCATGACCGTGCGCGACGCGGGGCTGCTCGAGCTGGCCGGGCGAGCGCTCTGCCTGGGGCTGGCGATCTCTCGCCGCTGAAAGGCGAGCGAGCTGTCCGAGTGGCCGGGCGGGAACCTCCGCCCTTGCGAGCGGAACCCTGACCTCGTCGAGTGCCGTGGAGAGGAGTGCGCGGTGAGTCGACCTGCCGGAATCGAGGATAGCACGCCGTCCGCTACGGCCTCGTCCACGGAGCGCAACGTCGACGTGGTGCGCCGGATGATCGCCGACCTGAACGCGCACAACCTCTCGGGAGTGCTGGCGAGCTACGACGATGCGATGGAGTGGCTCGACCTGCCGATGGAGAAGCCCATTCTCGGCAAGCGCGCCGTTGGAGCCTTCCTTGCCGAGTTGCTGAACGCCTTTCCGGATCTGCGCTATGAGCCGTTGCTGATCGTCGGCGACGAGGACCGCGTGGTCGTGCGGTTCGAGATGCACGGGACGCACCGCGCCACCTACGCCGGCCTCCCGGCAACGGGCAAGTTGATCACGATTCCCTCGGTCAGCGTGATCACGCTGCGGTCCGGGAAGATCGTGAGCGACCACTGCTACTTCGACATCGCGACGATTCTGCGGCAGGTGGGGCTGATGCCCTCGCTCCAGGCGACCTTCTCGCCTCCCGGGCGGGCCGTGCTCTGGCTCGCCGTCAAGCGCCGGCAGGTTGCCGCGACGGCCGCCGTAGCGCTCCTGTCGGGTCTGCTGGCCCGCGCCATCCGGGGACGCCGGCGTTGACAGCGGTGGAGGGCATTCGTATAGTGGGAATGTCCTGGTCTCCCAATCCGCGCGACGCGGCTGCTACGTGTTTGTCCGAATCTGGAAGATACCGCCGCAGCATATCCGC
This sequence comes from Thermomicrobiaceae bacterium, assembly GCA_035702805.1. Taxonomy (GTDB): domain Bacteria; phylum Chloroflexota; class Chloroflexia; order Thermomicrobiales; family Thermomicrobiaceae; genus DASSZN01. The sequence goes on from DASSZN010000338.1 coordinate 5,601, forward strand.
ATCGAGCCGTCGGCAGGTCGCTGCCGGCCCCGACGACGCGACCGCCGGGGCGGACGTGAGGCTACCCCGAATGGAGACGGACGATGGCAGCCAGGGCCGCTGAACCCCGTGACCCACGCTACGACGCGATCGTGATCGGCGCGGGCGCCGCCGGCCTGACCTGCGCCAACCGGCTGGCTCAGGACGGCCTGCGCGTGCTGCTGGTCGAGAAGAATGAGTGGGTCGGCGGCTACTCGCACGGCTTCTCCCAGGACGGCTTCTACTGGGACCACGGCGGCCATATCTTCCTCGCCTACCGGCTCGGCGCCCAGGCGCGCGAGGTCTTCCAGCGCCTCGGCCTGGACCGGCGGCTCGAGATGGTGCCGGACCAGCACGACTACCGCTGCATCTTTCCGGACGAGTCGCTGGCCATCCCGGCCGACATCACGGCGGCGGCCGACGCCTTCAGCGGCCGCTTCCCCGAGGAGCGGGACGGTATTGCCCGGGTGCTGCTGATCATGGAGGGCCTGATCGACGAGGTCGACCGCTTCGTACCGAGCTTCCGGGTGGCGCGGCGGCCGGGTGAGCGACGGGTGCTCGACCCGGTGATGGAGCAGTTCCAGCGGCCGCGGCTGGGCGCTGCCGCCGGCCGGCTGCTCGGCGGGAGCGGGCTGCCCGGCTCGATGCTCCTGAGGTACCAGAACCGCACGCTCACGCAGCTCCTCGACGAGCACCTGAAGGATCCGACCCTCAAGGGCTACTTCTCGATGCTCTCGGCCGGGATCGGCATCGGTCCGTCGCGCCTCTCGGCCGTGATCGCGGGCGTCTTCTTCATCCACGCGCTGCGCACGATGTGGATGCCGAAGGGGGGCTT
>DASSZN010000231.1:0-21407 GCA_035702805.1 Thermomicrobiaceae bacterium
GGCGATGGCGCCGAGGATCGCGGCCGGCTCGCGGTCGACCCGCGCCAGCAGGAGCTCGCCGTCGCCGGCCAGCTCCGCCCGCCGAACCGCCAGCTCGGCCGCGAGCGCCTCCGGTCCCGGCTCCGCCTCGCTACTGGCGAAGCCCTTGAGCTTGACCGTCGCGTACGCGACCAGGTTGGCCTCGCCGCCCGGCTCGATCGTCAGGCCCCTGACCTCCGGGGTCGCCGGCAGCGGGCCGACGTGCGCCAGGAAGACCTCGGTGGCGCTCCACACGCAGCCGGCCGCGACGAGCGCCGGACCGACCGCGTCGTCCATGGCCCGGTCGTCGACCAGGATGCGCGCTGCCCGCCCGCCGTAGTGGCCCCGGAGGTCGGCCAGGAAGGCCGGCACGTCGCCCGCGCCCAGGTCGCGCACCGTCACCCGGGCGGCTCCGGGCGCGCGGTCGTTGTCGGCGTAGAAGCCGAAGCGCCGCCGCTCGACCCGGTAGCCCATGCCCGGGAAGGAGCGCGTGTACCAGCCGGAGACCTCGACGGTCAGGCGGTCGTGCTCGGGATGGCGCATGGCAGTGGACCCCAGGGAAGCAGGGTACAGCCCGGCGCACCCCGGTCTGCCCCATCTCCTCCACTAATACGAACACATGTTCGAAGCATTCTTTCCCTTTTGACTAAATGTCATGCCGGCCGCTCCGGCGCCGCGACCGCCTCGGGCAGGCTGAATCGCCCGTCCGGCCTCGGCGGGAAGTCCACCACCGCCGTCACGGCGGCGCGGTCGATCGGCCCGTAGACGTGCGGGTAAGCCTCGCCGTCCGGCGCCGCCTCCCAGCGCACCTCGGACCGCAGCCGCCGCGGATCGACGACGATGAGGATCAGGTCCGCCCGGCCGCGATAGCGGGCGTCGGCCACCCGCGCCACCTGCTCGGGCGTCGAGCAGTGGATGAAACCCTCGGGGACGAGCGTGTCGCCGCGGTACTCACCCGCCTCTGTCGCCCGCTCCCACGCCTCGCGCGTCGCGATGTGGAGGATCGGTCGCGTCCCAGCCAGCGCCTCCTCCCGGCCGATCCGCAGCACGTACTCGCCCGCCGGCTCGTCCGGGACCGCGATCGTCTTCAGGTAGCGGAAGCCTGCTTTCTCGTAGGCGCGGATCGCGCTGACGTTGGCCGGCTCCGGGCCGATGACGCAGCTCTCGATCTCGGGGTCGGCAAAGACCACCTCGACCAGGAAGCGGCGCAGAACCTCCGGACCCAGCCCCCGCCAGCGGTAGGCGTCCTCGCCGATATAGAGGTCGATCCCCGCGGCCGCCTCACCCAGGTCGAGCGCCCGCGCGTACTCCGGCTCGTCCGCGATGCGGTAGGTCTGGATGTAGCCGATCGGATGGCCCTCGACCAGGATCAGGAACGGCCGCGTCGAGTCCTCGCCACGCACGCGCGGGCCGTACTCCTGCTCGACCTCCTCGCGGGTACGCGGCTCCTTCCACCACTGGAGCACGGCCGGCGTATTGAGCCAGCGCTGCAGCAATTCGAAGTCCGCCTCCCGCAGCGCGCGAAACCCGATCGCCTCGCGGTCGCGCACGTCCCCTCCCCTCGCTGCCGGCCATGCCAGGCCCGGCCCGCGGGTCACATGATAGCGGCAGAGCGGCCGACCGGTCGCGGGGACAGGAAGAGGCCCGGGGCTGGTTGGGCTCCGGGCCGTGGAGGGAGGGATGGAAACGTCGGTTTCGATGTCGGGAGCGACGGTGGTCGCTCCTGAGCGCTGGCCGGGCCGCCGGGACTCTCGCCTCGTCCGAACGTCGCCCCCGCGACCCCGTCCAACTGGGCTCAAGCCTAGTCCGACCACCATCACGGAAGCGTCTCTCTTCACCCTGGAAACGTTACAAACTAGTGTCAGAACCCGCTGACGCGGGGCCGGAGATCCGCCGAGAAGAGACGATTCGGGGTCGTCGCGCCCGCGTTGGGCACAACGACCCCGATGGTTGACACGGATCTGTGATGCCAGCGAGTCACCCGGACCCGCCGGTGCCTCCGCTAGCCGAGCGCCGCCACCAGCGCGGCGACCGCCCGGTCCGCGTCGTCACGCGTGATAATCAGCGGCGGCAGGAAGCGGATCGTCAGCGGGCCGGCCATCAGCCCGAGCACGCCACGCTCCTGCAGCCCGCGCAGCACCCCGGTAGCCCGCTGCTTCAGTTCAACCCCGATCATCAGCCCCCGGCCGCGCACCTCGCGGACCTTCGGGTGCTCGAGCTCCCGCAGCCGGCCGGTCAGGTAGTCGCCCACCTCGGCGCTGTGCCCCAGCACGCCGTCCCCGTCGAGCGTCTCGAGCGTCGCCAGCCCGGCGGCGGCCGCGAGCGGGTTGCCGCCGAAGGTCGTGCCGTGTACCCCGCCCTCGAGCGTCCCGGCGATGGCCTCGGTCATCAGCGTCGCGCCGACCGGCACGCCATTGGCCAGCCCCTTGGAGAGCGCCATGAGGTCGGGCGCCACGCCCTCATGGCCGCAGGCAAACCAGGTGCCGGTGCGGAACCCGGTCTGGATCTCGTCAAAGACGAGGAGCGCCCCGGCATCGTGGGCGATCTGGCGCACCTCGGCCAGGTAGCCCGGCGGCGGCACGTGCACGCCCCCCTCCCCCTGGATCGGCTCGAGCACCACCGCCGCCGTCTGGCCGTCGACCGCCTCAAAGAGGGCGTCGGCATCCCCGTAGGGCACGTGCGCCGCCTCGGCCAGTACCCCGGCGAAGGGGTCGCGGTACTTCTTCTCCGCCGTCGCCGCCAGCGCGCCGATCGTCCGCCCGTGGTAGCCGCGGCGCGCCGCCACGACTCGGGTACGACCGGTCGCCACCCAGGCGAACTTGAGGGCCGCCTCGACCGCCTCGGTGCCGGAGTTCGACAGGAACGCCTGGGTCAGCCCCTCGGGCGCGACCGACAGCAGCTTCTCGAGGAAGGCGACCCGCACGTCGCTGGCGAAGGACTGGTGGCAGTTGAGGAGCGTCGCCGCCTGCTGCTGGATCGCCGCCGTCACCCGTGGGTGTGCGTGCCCCAGAATGTTGACGCCGTAGTTGCTCATCATATCGAGGTAGGCGCGGCCGTCGCTGTCCCACAGCGTGACCCCCTCGCCGCGCACCAGCGCGATGTCGCGCTTGGCGTAGAGGGGCGGCTGCAGCTCCTTGTCCCGCTGGACGAGCGCCGCGCCCGTCGCCTGGCTCATTGGTCCGCTCCAATCGGCGCCCGCGCCAGCAGCACGGTGCCCTCTCCCGCGAGCGCCCGCCGGACCGGCCGCTCAACCCGGGCGTCGGCGAAGACGACGCGGCCGATGCCCGCCTCCACGGCGTCGATGCCCGCCTGCACCTTCTTCTTCATGCGCCCGCCCGCCGCGACCATCGCCGCCTCGACGTTCCTCTCGTCGCTGACGTCGATCTCGCGCACCAGCGAGTCCGGATCGTTGAGGTCGCGCAGCAGCCCGGCGGTGTTCGACAGGATCACCAGCGCGTCGGCGCCCAGCGCGACCGCCAGCCGCAGCGTCAGCTTGTCGCCGTCGACGTTGATCGCCTCGCCCGCGTCACTGAGGGCGGGCGGCGTGAGCACCGGCAGGTAGCCGTTGTCGAGCAGCAGGTCGATCAGGCGGGTGTCGACGCGCTCGATGCTGCCGGCGTAGTCGCCCCGCAGCACCTTCGGCTTGCCGTCCTCGATGGCGCGCAGGGTGTCCTTCCGCGGTCCCCGGGCGATCCCACCGTCGAGCGCGCTCAGGCCCACCGCGTTGACGCCGCGCGCCTGCAGCCCCTCGACGAGCTGCTTGTTGACCAGCCCGGCGTAGACCGCCAGCATCAGGTCCATCGTGTCGCGGTCGGTGAAGCGGCTGACCTGGCCGCTCTTCGACTGGACCAAGCGTGGCTCGCGCCCCAGCCGGCGCGTCCACTCGTCCATGGTGGCGTTGGCGCCGTGGACGAAGAGCACGCGCTCCGTCCCGGCCAGCGCCGCCAGATCGTCGAGCGTCGGCCCGGGGTCGATCCCGGCGCTGCCGCCCAGCTTGACCACCAGCATCGGTGTCCCGTTCCTCCCTCTTGCCCCCTACCGCCGAATCGGACCGGGCGCCATGCATCGCGCCCCCATACGGGTCAACGAAGCTCCCGGCGGACGCGCGGAATCCCGCGGCGCCGCGGATTCCGTTCTCCCGCTCAGTCCCGCACCAGGTTCATCGTGTAGGCCAGCCGGCCGCCGTAGAGGTCCGCGACCCCGAAGCCGGCCTCCGCCGCCATCGCCCGGACCTTTCCCCGACGCTGGAAGTGCGGATCGGGGAAGACTTCGGTCACGGAGAGGATGCCGCCGTGCTTGAGCGATCGGTGGATCTCCACCAGGGCAGCCGCGGGGTCCGGCACCTCTCCCAGCACGGTGACCAGGATTGCACGGTCGAACGTGCCCGGCTCGAGCGTTCCCTCACCGAGCCCGCCCTGGACCGCGCGCACGTTCGTGAGCCCGGCTTCCGCCACCCGCCGCTCGAGCTTGCGCAGCTTATCCGGCTGCACGTCGAAGGCGACGACCTTCCCCTCCGGGCCAACCCGCCGGGCCAGCGGGACCGTCACCCGGCCCGGGCCGCTGCCGGCATCCAGCACCCGCATCCCGGGGCGCAGGTCGAGCCGGTCAGCGATGCGCTCCGGGTCGAGGATGGCCGGCACGACGGGCAGGTCCAGGAACCAGGCGAGCCGGGACGGGCACGGCAGCTTGCGCAGGCGGTCGACGGTGCGCCAGCCGTAGCGGACGGCGAGGGAGATCGCTGCCAGCAGCCCGATCAGCTTGAGCGCGCGACACACCGCAGTTCCGTTCTCTACAGCGGGTGGAGGCCGGGAAAGCCCAGCCCCGCCGTCTCGTCGAACCCGCAGCGGACGTTCATCGCCTGCACCGCCTGGCCGGCCGCCCCCTTCATCAGGTTGTCGATCGCCGACATGACGACGACGCGCCGGCCGCCCGCGTCCAGCTCCCAGCCGACGTCGCAGTAGTTCGAGCCGGACAGGATCTTCGGCTCCGGGTAGCGGTGGACGCCTCCCGCCTCCTTGACCAGCCGGATGAACGGCTCCTGCCCGTACATCCCCCGGTAGATCTTCCAGAGATCCTTGTCGGCCAGCGGCTCCTTCAGAAAGACGTGCGACGTGGCCAGGATGCCACGCACCGCCTCGACGCTGGTGACGGTGAAGCTCAGCTCAGGCGCCAAGCCGTCGACCGTCAGTTCCTGGAGCACCTCGGCGCTGTGGCGGTGCCCGGTCGGCTTGAAGGTGCGGATGATCCCACTGCGCTCAGGGTGGTGGCTGGAGAGCCCGACCTCGGCACCGGCGCCGGAGGAGCCGGTCTTGGCCTCGACGACGAGCGGCATGGCCGGGTCGACCACGCCGGCGCGGTAGAGGGGCGCAAGGCCCAGGATCGACGCGGTGGCGTTGCAGCCGGGGCTCGCGATGTAGCGCGCCTCGCGTAGCTCCGCGCGGTGCAGCTCGGGCATCCCGTAGACCGCGCTCGCCAGCAACTCCGGCACCGGGTGGGCCCAGCCGTACCAGGTCTGATACGCGGCCGGCTCGGAGAGACGGAAGTCCGCGCTCAGGTCGACCACGATCTCGCCGAGCTGGAGCAGCCGCTCCACCTGCGGCGCGGTCTCTCCGTGCGGCAGCGCGGAGAAGAGGACGTCGACGCGCTCGAGCTGCTCCGGGCTGACGAACTTGAGCTGGGTCCGCTTGCGCAGGTTCGGGTGGACGGTGTGCACGAACTTTCCCGCGCGCGAGCGGGAGGTGACCTGGGTGACCGTGACCTCGGGATGGTCGAGCAGCAGGCGCAGCAACTCGCCGCCGGCATAGCCCGACCCACCGAGGATAGCGACGTTGAGACTCATCGGGGCCCCACTCTCCTCATCCTGCTCCAACGGGCGGCCTCAGGCGATCCCCGCTCGCCCGTGGGCGAGCGCCCCGCCGGCCGCCTGCTCGCGGACCCGCAGCGCCCGGCCGATCACGTAGTCGACGATCGCCCCGGCGATGTCCTTGTCGGTGGTGCGCATCAGTCCCTTGAACTCGGCGCCGGTGTTGACCTCGATCACCTGCAGCCCCGTCGCCGTCTCGACCAGGTCGATGCCGGCCAGCTCGGTCCCGACCGCTCGCGCCGCCCGCAGCGAGACGTCGGCGATCTCGGGCGTGATCGGGCAGGCGGTCGAGACGGCGCCGCGCGCCACGTTGGTGACCCAGTGCTCGGCGCTGCGGTAGGACGCCGCCACGATCTCGTCACCCACGACGAAGATGCGCAGGTCCCGCCCCGGCTTGGCCACGAACTCCTGCAGGTAGAAGACGCCGTGGTGGTAGGAGCCGAGCCGTCGCTTGTGCTCCAGCACCGCCCGAGCCGCGGTCGGCGAGTTGACCTTGGCGAGCAGCCGTCCCCAGGAGCCGGTCACCGGCTTGATGACCGCCGGGTAGCCCAGATCCTCATCGAGCACCTTGAGCGCCGACTCGATATCGAAGGCCACGGCGGTGCGGAGCGTCGGTACGCCGGCTCGCGCCAGCGCGATCGACGTCGCGACCTTGTCGTCGGCGATGCCCGACGCCCGGCTGGTGTTGATGGTGGGCACGCCCAGACCGTCGAAGACCTGCAGCGCCACGGCGGCACGGTGATGCGCCATGCCCCGGTCCAGCACCAGGTCGAGCGGCACCGGCTGCGGTCGGTCGAGCGCCGTCACCTCGAAGGTGATGGTCCGGTCGAGCAGGCGGATCGGATCCACGCCGCGTTTCTCGAAGGCCGCGATGAGGAGCTTCTCCTCCTCACGCACGTGCGAGAGGAGGATGCCGACGCGCAGGGTCCGGATCATTGGAGGCCTCCCCAGCGGCCGCTCGCGAGCTGGGCCGCGACGCGCTCGAGCGCGGTCGTCAGGATCGCCGTCGCCCGCTCCAGATCGGCCAGCGGGACGTGCTCGTCGGGGGTGTGGTCGAGGCGCGAGTCGCCCGGGCCGTAGGCCAGGATCGGGCAGCCCCAGGCCGGGCCGACAAGGTTCATGTCAGAGGTGCCGGTCTTGACCTTGAGCCGCGGCGTCCCGCCGTGGGCGCGCACCGCCGCGACGAAGGCACCCACGAGCGGCAGTCGTTTGTCGCTCTGGAAGGCCGCCGCGTTGACCGATACCGCCAGCTCGCCGTCACCGGCCAGCGCCCGCGCCGCGGCGATAGCCTCGTCCGGCAAGATCGACGGCGGCAGGCGCAGGCCGATACGGGCGACGGCCTCGCCGTGGAGGCCGTCGGTCGACGAGGTGACGGCGTTCAGGGTCGGGTCGACGGTGCGGAAGCCCTGCTCGGCGCCGTCATTGCGCGCGTCGCACCAGGCGCGCAGCCGGTTCCAGAAGTCGACCGCGAGCTCGGCGGCCGTCGGCTCCGGCCCGGCCGAGTGCGACACGGGTTGGGTGACGCGGTACTCCAGCGCGATCGAGCCCTTGTAGCCGAGGACGATGCCGTCCCAGCCGCTCGGCTCGCCGATCACGACGGCGGAGGGCGCCGGGTGGTGGTCGACCAGCCAGTGGGCGCCACGGGAGCTCATGGCTTCCTCCTCGACGGCGCCGACGACGGTCAGGCGCACGCCGGGAGGCAGCGTGGCGCGGGCGGCGGCGACGACGAAGGTTGCCAGCGGCCCCTTGGCGTCGACGGCCCCGCGCCCGTAGAGCGCGTCGTCGGCCACGCGGACGGGGACGAGGCCCGGCACGGTGTCGATGTGGCCGAGGAGGAGGATCTCGTGCGGCCCGGCGCCGCGCTTCCCAACGGCGCTGCCGGCACCGTCCGGGGAAGCGTCGAAGCCCAGCGCGATCATGCGCGCGCTGAGCCATTCGACGGCCTCGCGCTCGCCGCCCGACGGGCTCGGGATACCCACGAGCCCCTCGAGCAGCTCGGCAGTGGCGGTCTCCGTCTGCTGGCGGGCCGGCTCAATCACGGTGGCCCTCGTCACCCTTCCGCTCGAACTCGGCCAGGGCGAAGTCGACGATCGCGCCCGCCACGTCGACGCCGCGCTCGGCCAGCGAACGGAAGTCGACCAGGTTGGTCACGCCGACGACCACGGGCGCGTCATCCGTCTCGATCGCCTCGATGGCGTAGATGCCGCTGCCGAGCTTGGTCACGAGCTCTGCCGCGATCGCCTCGAGCGGCGTGGTATCGCCCTCGTACGGCTCCCACGGCGCCTCGCGGGCGGGGCGCCAGCCGCTGTTGCGACGTGCCTCCATGCCGACCAGGTCGTGGCCGACGATCGCCAGGCGCACCGTCCGCGCGCGGCCGGGCGCGAAGTGCTGGACCAGCACCGCCTGCTCGTCGCCGAGCATCATGCGGTGCTCGACGATCGCCTCGGCGGCGTCGCGGTCCTCGACCAGCGCGATCGGCACGTCGGGGTCGACCACCACCGACTTCAGGATTACCGGGTAGCCGACGCCCTCGATGGCGTCGAAGGTCGCTTCTTCCCCGAAGCTGACCGCCGTCGGCGGCACCGGCACGCCGTAGTAGACCAGGTGGCGCACCAGCGCCAGCCGGTCGGCGAGCAGCCGCGCCGTCGCGGCCCGGTTGATGACCAGCGTCCCACCGGAGGCGAGCAGCGCCGACAGGGCCGCGCGCTCCGGGGTGACCATGCCGCGCTCGATGGCGACGTCGAAGACGCCGACGCTCGGCGCGTCCAGCGCGAGGTAGATCCGCGCCGGCGGCAGGAGCACCGCCTCGAGGCCGCGCCTGGCGCTGGCCTCGACGATCAGGCGCTCCTCGACCCGCAGGCGATCAGCAAGGAGGGCAATGCGCCTCACCGCGGCCTACTCGCCCCAGTCTTCCTCTTCAGCCGGCGCCAGGCCGAGGGTCAGCGGATCGACCGCCAGCACCTCGAGCTCGACGCCGCAGTCCGGGCACTGCACGATCTCGCCCGCCTCGACGCTCGTCAGGCCGAGCTCGCCCGCGCACTCAGGACATACACCCATCGGAATGACTCCTCTATCCGCCCCGGATCGCTCCGGCCCTGCCCACGGGGCCCCGGGCAGCCGGCCCGCCTGCGCGGGACCTCACCGACACACAAAAGCGGCGAGCCAACCGGCCCACCGCTGCTCGGACTTGCTCGCTTTGAGTGCCGCTTAGGACAAGCACCCTCCGCTCACGCCGAGTCGCGCGGGAGCCGGGACACGCCTAGGGGCGGGGATGCCGGCGCGGCCGAGCCCGGACAGCCCGAACCGACGCGCCGCTCGGCGGCCCGCCGCGCCCGGTTTGCCCATTGCGCCTGTGATCCGTCGCCCAACCATCACAAACTCCCGCTGCCTCGAAGTCAGCGCGCACATCCTATCATGCGGATCGAGCGATGGGAAGAGCCGCGGCGCGCCACGCGCCGCGACGCCCGCGCTAGCCGCCAAGCGCCATCCGGACCACCACGTAGAGCGTGGCCGCCGCGAAGACCAGGATGATCGCGGTGATGCTCGCCGCCAGCAGGAAGGCAATGCCGAGCGCCACCCCGTGGACCGCGCGCATGACGACCCCAGACGCCAGCGACCCGCCCAGGTCGTCGCTCTGCTCTATGATCTCGCTCGCCGGAGCCGGTCTACTGACCATCGCGCCGCCACCTCTCTCCCGTCCCGCAGCGGGACGGCTCTGCCCGGTGCGCCGGATGGCGCCGGGCCACCGGGCCGCGCTCCGACCGAGCGGAGCAGGCCCGAACGGGCAACTCGTGGCCCCATCGTAGTGATATCCTGCGTCGGCCGCATCCGTGTTTCCACCTATGCGTACCCGTGATTCGAACTGGCTTGCGGATCCGGCGGCACGGGACCGAGCGCCCGCAGGTGGCAGATACCGTCGCGCGGCGGGGACGCGTCACCCGTTCGCTCACCATCGGAGCCGCGCGACGGCGTACACTTACCGCAAGTGAGAGGGATCCCGATGGGAGCGATCCGCGTCCTGCTCGTCGACGACCACGCGGTGGTCCGCGAGGGCACACGCCAGGTTCTCGAGCATGAGCCGGATCTGACCGTCGTCGGCGAGGCCGGCAGCGGGGCCGAGGCGCTGCGCCTGGCCGAAGAACTGCGGCCCGATATCGTCCTGCTGGACCTCGCGCTGCCCGACGCCAGCGGCATCGACGTGGCGCGTCAGATCCGCGACAGCCAGCCGGACGCCAAGATCGTCGTCCTGAGCGCCTACGACGACGACGACTACGTGCTCGCTGCCCTCGAGGTCGGGGCCGCGGCCTACCTGCTGAAGACGGTGCGCGCCCAGGAGGTCGTCGAGGCGATCCACGCCTCGCACCACGGGCAGATCATCCTGCATCCCTCGGTGGCGGCCAAGGTCCGGCAGTCGCTCCGCCGCGGCAGCCAGCCCGAGCCGGAGGCGCTCCTGTCCGCCCGCGAGATCGAGATCCTGCGCCAGGCCGCGCGAGGGCTCCACAACAAGGAGATCGCGGACGCCCTCTTCATCAGCGTGCGCACCGTCGAGACGCACCTGAGCCACATCCTGACCAAGCTCGGCGTGTCGTCGCGCACCGAGGCCGTTACCTACGCGGTCTCCCACCGCTGGCTCAGCGTCGACGACCAGCGTCCGAACGCCCGGCCCGGTCCGGCAAGGCGCGAGCTGTGAGCCGCTCCGCCGCGGCGGCGCCGAGCCCGGCACTGTCCCGTGGAACCCACGAGGGCGGGGCGCGACTCTGGCTGACCCGCTTCCGCGCTCACCTCAGCGACCGGCGCTTCTGGGCGGTCCAGGCGCTGGTCGTGCTGGCCACCGGGATCCACCTGACGTACGACGGGTACGAGGCGGTGCACGGGCGCACGGCGCCGGACCTGTTCATCGTCCTCATGTACGCCGTCTTCTTCGTGCCGGTGATCTACGCCAGCCTCAACTTCGGCATGGAGGGGGCGGTGCCGACCGCCGTCTGGGCGGCCATCCTGGCTACGCCCAGCATCATCCTGTGGCACCACGGGCTCGACCGCGTGGCCGAGGCGCTGCAGCACGTGACGATCATCACCCTCGCCGTCGTGATCGCCAACCGGGTCGACCGTGAGGTCGCGGCCCGTCACGAGGCGGAGCGCCAGGAGCAGGCACGCCGCCGCTCCGAGGCGATGTACCGCGGCATCTTCGAGAGCGCCGGCGAGGCCATCGTGGTCGTCGACACCGACGGCATGATCACCGAGGCCAATGCCGCCGCCGGCGAGCTCTTCGACCGCCGACCGGCCGGCATGCGCGGCACGCCGCTCGCGCGCCTGGTCGGCGCGGCAGCGGCCGATCGCCTGCTGACCGTCGCCGGTCGCAACGAGGTGGTGGGCGACGACCTCCAGCTCACCCTCGAGGGGGGTGGCCAGCGCTGGATCGAGCCGATGTTCGGCGCGGTTCCCGACGCCGGGCACTCCTCAGTCGTGCAGATCCTCTTCCGCGACGTCACCGAGCAGCGCCAGCGGCAGAGCGGCCTCGAGGCCTACACCCGGCAGATCGTCCAGGCCCAGGAAGACGAGCGCAAGCGCATCGCCCGCGAGCTCCACGACAGCAGCCTGCAGGCGATCGTCCTGCTCTGCCGCCGGCTCGACCTGCTCGAGGTCTCCGGCCGCGAGCTGCCGGCGGCGACGCGCGACGGCCTGACCGAGGTGCGCCAGGCCGCCGAGGAGATCGCCGCCGAGCTGCGTCGCTTCAGCCGCGACCTGCGGCCGTCGGTACTCGATGATCTGGGCCTGGTGGCAGCCGCGCGCTGGCTCGTGAGTGACCTCGAGCGCCGCGCCGGCGTTCACGGTAGTCTGGTCGTCTACGGCGACGAGCGGCGCCTGCCCCCTGACGTCGAGCTGGGGCTCTTCCGGATCACCCAGGAGGCGCTGCGCAACGTCGAGCGGCATGCCGCCGCGAGCAACGTCAGCGTGACGCTGGCCTATGAGCCGGAGGAGGTCTCGCTGACGATCGAGGACGACGGCCGCGGGCTGCCGGTCGATCCGCTGCCGACCTCGGCGATGGCGGGCAAGCTCGGCGTGCTCGGCATGCGCGAGCGGGCACGCCTGCTCGGTGGGAACGTGCGCGTCTCCTCCACGCCGGGCGCCGGCACCCGCGTCCAGGCGCTGCTTCCGTGCCCCGCGTCACCGGCAACGGTCGCGAACTGAGGCCGGCAGCGCCGCCGCGCCGTCGCCTGGGAGGGCCGGTGACCGTTCCGGAGGAACTCTCCCGGACTCTGCTCGCCGTGCACGGCCCGGCCGCGCGAGACTGGCTCGCGCGACTCCCCGCGCTCGTCGCCGAGTGCGCCGCGCGCTGGTCGCTCACGCTCCACCCGCATTTCTCGCCCCTCACCTACAACTGGGTCGCCCCGGGGCGCGACGCGGCTGGACGGCCGGTGGTCTTGAAGATCGGCTTCCCCTCGCGTGAGCTCTGGAATGCGGCCGACGTGCTCGCGCTGGCGGGTGGAGAGGGCATGGTCCGCCTGCTCGACGTCGACCGGGAGCGCGGCGCGCTCCTCCTCGAGCGCGTCGAGCCCGGGACGCCGCTCTCTGACGTCCAGGACGACGATGACGCGACCGATATCCTGGCGGCCGTGATGGAGCGCCTCTGGCGGCCGGTGCCGCCCGCGCACGACTTTGCGACCGTGGCCGGCTGGGTCGCCGGACTCGGCGGGCTGCGCCGCCGCTTCGACGGTGGGACCGGGCCGCTACCGGAGGACCTGGTCTCCCACGCCGAGGCGCTGGCGGCCGATCTCCTGGCGACGGCCGCCGCCCCGGTGGTGCTCCACGGAGATCTCCACTACGGGAATGTCCTGGCGGGCCGGAACGGCACCTGGCTGGCGATCGACCCCAAAGGGGTCGTCGGCGAGCCGGCCTTCGAGCCCTACGCGCTGCTGCACAACCCGATGCCCGGTCTCCTCGGGTGGGACGATCCCGCCGGGGTGCTCGATTGTCGCCTCGACCGGCTCAGCGCGCGCCTCGGCATCGAGCGGGCCCGGCTGCGCGCCTGGGGCGTGGTCGGGGCGGTCCTCTCCGCCTGGTGGTTCGTCGACGACGACCTGCCGGGCTGGAGCGACGCCATCGGCATCGCTCGCATCCTCGCCGCCCTCCCGGACTGAACTTACCGACGTCGATCGGAGGCTATCCAGGTGACCGGCAGCGCCTCTCGGCCCGACGCGCACGCGATCCTGGCGAGCCTCGGCGTGGCCTCGCCCGACCGTGTCGCGCCGCTCTCCGGCGGCTGGGACACCACGATGTGGCGCGTGGAGCACGACGGCGCCGTCTCGGCGCTGCGTCTGTTCCGAGCCGAGCAGCATCGAACCGTCGCCCGGGAGGTCGCGGCCATGCGGCTCGCGCGTGAGGCCGGCATCCCGGTGCCCGAGGTACGCGCGCGCGGCAGCTGGCAGGGCCGCCCGGTGCTGCTCCTGTCGTGGTGCCGCGGCCAGCCGCTCGCTCGGGCGCTCCTCCGCCAGCCACGACGTGGACGGTGGCTCGGCGAGCAGTTCGGCGCGATGCAGGCGCGCATCCACCGGATCGCGGCCGAGCCCGGCAGCATCCCGTCCGGGATCGACTGGCAGGGCTGGGCGGGGGACGGAAAGGACGGGCTCCGGGCGCGCCTGGCCGCGACCGATCCCCGTCCCGACGCCCTGCTCCACCTCGACTACCACCCGCTCAACGTGCTGGTCGACCGCCACGGCATCAGCGCCGTGCTCGACTGGGCCAACGCGGCGGCCGGCGACCCGCGCGCCGATGTCGCCCGCACGCTGAGCATCCTGCGCTTCTTCGCGGGCTTCCCGCAGCTGTCGCGCGGCCAGGGGTTGGCGCGACTCGGGCCGTTCGTCGGCGGCTGGCGGCGCGGCTACGAGGCCGAGGCCGGACCGCTCGCCGACTTCTCGTCCTACCGCGCCTGGGCCGCCGCGGTAATGGTCCACGACCTCACCCCGCGCGCCGGCCGGCCCGGCGACCGGCTCACCACACGAGACCTCGACCGCCTTCGTCGACGGGCCGACGACTGGAAGGCGCGCGCCGGCATTCGCGGCTGAACTGTCCCGCCGCGATTGAGGTGTACGGGCTTGCGGACCACCGCCCCGTGGGTGTCGCGGATCTCCAACCTTTTTCCGGCCCCTGCGACGACCCTGCAACGCGCTCCCGTCTACGGTAGAGGTAACGCCGGACTCGCGAGCCATGGGCACCCGCAAGCCCGCACAGTCGATTCTGGCGTTTGCGATGCCGTGGCGTTGGGGAATCGCCAGAGTCCGACGGGAGAAGCCTGCTATGCATCCGCTCTCGATCCGCGCCACCGCCGTTCGCGTCGTGGGCACGGCGATCCTCGCGTTCCTGCTGCTCGTCGCGCCGGCCTGCGGGACGACGCGCACCGCCACCGGACCGTCAACCACCACGGTGACGGTCCCGGCCGCCATCGGTCCGACCACGGCGACGCCGAGCGGATCGACCACGACGGACACGAGCTTCGCCGACGCGGTCATGCGCGTGAGCCAGCTGGTCAAGCCGGCGGTCGTCGAGATCACCAACGAGCAGTCCCAGATCTCGGCGTTCGGGCAAGCCTTCACCGTGCCGGCCGGCGTCGGCTCGGGCGTCATCTACGACACTCAGGGCCACATCCTGACCAACAACCACGTCGTTGCCGGCGCGCAGCAACTCCTCGTCTCGCTCCCGGACGGTCGGTCGTTCACCGCTACCCTCGTCGGCGCGGACCCGCAGACCGATTTAGCGGTCGTGCAGATCCACGGGGACAATCTGCCCGTGGCCACCCTCGGTGACTCCAGCCGGCTCCAGATCGGCCAGTGGGTGGTCGCCATCGGCAACGCGCTGGCACTGCCGGGCGGACCGACGGTCACGGCCGGCGTCGTCAGCGCCCTCGACCGCACCGTGCAGGAGCCGGGCAGTTCCGGCAGCCAGACGGCCGGACCGTTCCTCTTCGACATGATCCAGACCGACGCGCCGATCAACTCCGGCAACTCGGGCGGCCCGCTGGTCAACCTCGACGGGCAGGTCGTCGGCATCGCGACGCTCGTCGCCGGGCAGTCGACCGCGGGCGTCCAGTCCCAGGGGATCGGCTTCGCGATTGCGATCGGCACGGCGAAGCCGATCGCCGCCCAGCTCGTCGCCAGCGGGCACGTCGATCATCCGTACCTCGGTGTGGCCTACACGGCGCTGAATCCGGCTATCGCCGCCCAACTTGGGGTCTCGGCCAAGAACGGCGCCGTCGTGCTCCAGGTGGCGGCTGGCTCCCCCGCCGCGCATGCCGGCGTGCAGGTCCACGACATCATCACGGCAATCGACGGTACCCCGCTGGATACCGAGTCGGCGCTGGCCGCTACCCTCAACCGGCACAAGCCGGGAGATACGGTCACGCTCGCGATCCTGCGCGGCAGCCAGATCCTCACCCTGAAGGCAACGCTCGGCCAAACACCGACGACGTAGTTCACCCCAGTCCGCATTGCCATCCCGCCGCGTCCCGGTATCATGGGGCGACGGACGGGCGTGGGCGACGGAGACGGGACACGGAGCGGGGCGATGGCGACGGAGTCCGGGTTGGCGGAGTGGGCAGGCCGGCTGGCGGTCGTCACCGGGGCCGCCTCGGGCATCGGCGCGGCCGTGGCGACGGGGCTCGCCGCGCGCGGCTGCCGGGTGATCGCCGCGGACGTGGATCGCGACGGGCTCGAGCGCCTGCGAGCCGGTACTCCCGCCGGAAGCGGCGAGGTGGTCCCACTCGCGCTCGACGTCGCGGACTGGGACGCGGTCGCCGCCGCCACGCGCACGATCCTCGACCGGCACGGTGCGCCCCACTACCTGGTACCCGACGCCGGGGTCAACCCCCGCGTCGCCTCCAGCGGTGAGGTCGACGAGGCGTTCTGGGACCGGGTGATGGGCGTCAATCTCAAGGGGCTCTTCGCCACCTGTCGCGGGTTCATCCCGGCCATGGCCGACGCCGGGCGCGGCGCCGTGGTGAACCTGGCGTCCGTCTCCGGGCTGGTCGGCTGGGGAGGCAGCAGCGTCTACTGCGCCTCCAAGGGGGGCATCATCGCGCTGACCCGCGCGCTCGCGACCGAGTACGCCGGGCGCGGCGTCCGCGTCAACTGCGTCTGCCCCGGTTCGGTTCGCACCCCAATGGTGGTGAACAACCTGCTGGCGCGCGGCGGCGACGTCGAGGCCGGGCTGGCTGCCTCGGCCCGCCAGCACCCGCTCGGCCGCGTGGCCGAGCCGGGTGACGTCGCCGCCGCGATCCTCTTCCTGCTCAGCGAGCAGGCCGCGTTCATCACCGGCAGCGTCATGACGGTCGACGGCGGGCTCACCGCCGTCTGAGCCGCGCCACGACGGGGCGGGCACCGGTGCCCGCGGGAGAGCGAGGGAGCGATGGGCGTACTCGAGGGCCGCGCGGCCCTGGTGACCGGCGGCAGCCGCGGCATCGGCCGGGCGATCGTGCTGGCCTTCGCCCGCGAGGGCGCCGACGTGGCCTTCACCTACCACCAACGGGCCGACGCCGCGGACGAGGTCGTCCGGCAGGTCGAGCACCTGGGTCGACGGGCCATCGCCGTCCGGGCGGACGCCGCGCGGGAGGCGGACGCGCGGGCCGCGGTCGAGCGCGTGCTCCACGAGCTCGGCCGGATCGACGTCCTGGTCAACAACGCCGGGTTCGTCACCCTGTCGCGCGTCGAGGACATGGACGTCGCCACCTGGGACGAGATGATCGCCGGCCACCTGCGCGGCACCTTCCTCTACACGCGGCTGGTGCTGCCCGGCATGCTCGAGCGCGGCCGGGGCCGCATCATCAACGTGAGCTCGCAGATCGGCCAGATCGGCCGCGAGCGCTTCGCCCACTACGCGGCCGCCAAAGCGGGCATCATCGGCTTCACCAAGTCGCTCGCGCGCGAGGTCGCCACCCGGGGCGTGCTCGTGAACTGCATCGCGCCCGGCCCGATCACCACCGGCATCGTCCCCGAGACCCCCGGCGAGTCCTCCGGCCGCGACTACACGTCCTGGCTCCCGATCCAGCGCGAGGGCACGGTCGACGAGGTCGCGCCCACCGCGGTCTTCCTGGCGTCCGACGCCAGCACCTACTACGTCGGTCAGACGCTCGGCCCCAACGGCGGCGACGTCATGCTCTGACCGGTGGCCGCTTCCAGACGCGGCCACCGGTCGTGGAGAGGGAGGGACCAATGCCCAACCGGCTGCCCGACGACGCCGCGCGAGCCCTGCTCGCCGCCTCGCTCCGGGCCCTCGGCGTCCGCGTGGACGAGGAGCGCCTCGCCACCCTCACGCCGCTCGCGGCCGACCTGCTCGCCGACGGCGAGGCGCTGTCCGGGCGGGCGGCGCCCGAGGTGGAGCCGATGGTGGTGCTGCGCCTGCCCGGCGCCGACCGCGAAGGGGAGCGCTAGATGCTCGACGTCTCCCGGCTGACGATCATCGAGGCGGCGGGTGCCTTCCGCGCCGGCCGCATCAGCCCGCTCGACCTCACCCGCGCCTACCTCGAGCGCGTCGAGCGCCTCGACCGCGCCCTCAACAGCTACGTCACGGTCACCGCCGAGGCGGCCCTGGCAGCCGCACGGCAGGCGACCGACGAGCTCGCGGCCGGGCACGATCGCGGACCGCTACACGGTATCCCGCTCGCCTACAAGGACCTCTTCGCCACGGCCGGCATCCGCACCACTGCCGGGGCGCGTATCCTGGCCGACCGCGTCCCGACGCGCGACGCCACGGTCGTGCGCCGCCTGGCCGAGGCGGGCGCGATCATGCTCGGCAAGCTGAACATGCTCGAGTTCGCCTACGGCGTGATCCACCCCGACTTCGGGCCGGCGCGCAACCCGTGGAACCTGGACCACTCGGCGGGCGGCTCGTCGAGCGGCTCGGCCGTGGCTACCGCTGCCGGGCTCTGCCTCGGCGCGCTCGGCACCGATACCGGTGGCTCGATCCGCCAGCCCGCCGCCTGGTGCGGCATCGTCGGCCACAAGCCGACCTACGGCCTGGTCAGCCGGGCCGGCGTCGACCCCCTCTCCTGGACGCTCGACCACGTCGGCCCGATGACGCGCACCGTGGACGACGCGGCGGTCGTGCTGGAGGCGATCGCCGGCTACGACCCTGAGGATCCCGGCTCGGCACCGGGGGCGGCCTTCCGCGCGGCCGACCTCGATACGGTCCACCCGGGGCGGCTGCGAGTGGGGGTTCCCCGCGAACTGCTCGATCGCGGCATCGACCGCGAGGTGCGCGGTATCGTCGAGGCGGCCATCCAGCGCCTCGGCGGGCTCGGGATGGCGCTCGAGGAGGTCGAGATCCCCGGGCTGGACGACATGCTGGCCGCCGAGATGGTGATCATCTCGGCCGAGGCGACGGCGTTCCACCTGCCCTGGATGCGCACCCGGGCGGAGGACTACGCGCCGCTCACGCGCGACCGGCTGGAGGCGGGGGCGGCAATCCCGGCCGTGCACTACCTGGAGGCGCAGCGAGTGCGGCGTGAGTTGATCGACGCGATGGCCCGCCTGCACGAGCGCGTCGACCTGCTGGTGACGCCGGCCACGCCCATCGCCGCGCCCGACATGGGCGGCGGAATCGACGACGTCGACGGTAAGCCGGTCATCGACGACCCGGACGGCGACGAGCCGGCAGATCGCTTGCGCGGCGCGATCCGCTGTACCGGCCCGTTCAACGTGACCGGCGCGCCGGCCATCACGGTGCCATGCGGCTGGACGACCGATCGGCTGCCAATCGGCCTGCAGTTCACCGGGCGACCGTTCGAGGACCACGTGGTGCTTGCCGCGGCGCGCGCGTTCGAGGCCATCCACGGCGCCGCGCTCGACCTGCCGACCTCGGCACCGCCACTCTCGTAGCCAGTCGCTTGACCGGGCGCGATCAACCACCACCCGACGGGGCGAACCCGGTGCTGCAGCCGGGCTCGCTCGACTTCAGCTATCGGCGCGGCGCTGATCCGCCGTGCTGGGCCCGCGACCTTCCCTACGACGTGTAGAGCGGCTCGGCCACGCCGGTCGCCTTCATCGCGGCCCGGCTCACGTCCCCGATGAACTGCTCGCCGACGTGCTGGTCCGGTAGGTTCTCGCAGAAGACGCTCACGAGCAGGGTCCCTTTATCGGTGGTGATGAAGCCGACGTCGTTGGTCACCCCCTTGACGCTCCCCGTTTTCGAGCCCCAGCGAATGCCCGGCCCCTCCGGCAGGTAGCGCGAGATGCGCTTGGTGTTCTGCTGCTTCTCCAGCATGGCGACCATCCGGTCGCACGACTCGGGTGAGGCGGCCTGCTTCTCCAGGATCGCCCGCAGCGCCGTGATGTAGTCGTTGGGGGTGGCCCAGTTCTCCCGCTGCACCCCCTCGGCCGGCTTGCCCTGCATCTTGCGCGCGAGCGTGGAGTGCTCCATGCCGAGCGAGCCGATCACCGCGTTGACGCTGTCCATGCCCGCCATCTCGATCAGGATATTGGTGGCGGTGTTGTCGCTGATCGAGATCATCAGGTAGATCAGGTCCTCGAGGGTGAGGTCCAGCCCCTCGTGGAGGTGCAGCAGGACGCCCGACCCGGCCGCCTTCTCCTCGTCGCGCAGGACATACTGGCTGTCGAGGGTGTGCTCGCCCCGATCGATCTGGCGGTAGATCGTCACCATCAGCGGGATCTTGACCGTGCTGGCGGCGCCGAAGCGCCGGTCGCCGTTGTGGCTGAAGGTCGCCCCGTCCGGCCCGACCAGCGTCACCCCGACCACGCCACCGGTCGCCTCCGCCTTGCGAATCAGCTCCTCGACCTCGCCCCAGTTCGTCTCGCCCATGACGTCCTCCCTCATGCCGGCGCGCCCGCGAGCGCGGCCGGCTGCCCCTCGGTCACCGAGGAGCCCCGCACGATCAGCTCCGGCTGGACCTCGACCCGCCGCCGCGCCCGACCCTTGCCCTCGATCAGGTTCAGGATCTCCTGCACCGCCGTCAACCCGATGAAGTAGAGCGGCACGGCGATCGTTGACAGCGCCGGGGTCACCATCGCCGCCACCTCCGAGCCGCCGAAGCCCACCACCGCCACGTCCTCGGGCACCCGCTGCCCGTGGCTCAGCGCCCAGCGCATCGCGCCGATGGCCATCACGTCGTTGAAGGCGAAGATGGCGTCGACCGTCACCTCCTCGGCGGCCAGCAGCGCCATCGCCTCGTAGCCCCCCTGGAACGTGTTCCCCACCCGCCGGTGCAGTTCCGGCAGCGGCTCCAGCCCTACCTCCACGAGCGCCTGCGCGTAGCCCTGACCCTTGAGCTCGTCGATGTGGTTGGGGTAGTTGAGTCCAAGGTAGGCGATGCGGCGCCGGCCGAGCCCCAGCAGGTGCGCGGTCGCCATCTCGCCGCCCAGTTCGTACCCCGACCAGATCACGGTACCGTCGAGGTCCGGCAGTTCCCGGTTGACCAGCACGACCGGGAAGGCCCGCACCGCCGCGGCGAGCGTGGCGTCGTCCAGGCGCGAGTTGCAGATGATGACCCCGCCGACCCGCTGGCCACCCAGCCGCTCGAGCGCCCAGCGCTCCCGGTCCGGGCTGCCGGCCGTGTCGCAGAGGAAGACGCTGTAGCCGGCGGCGAACGCGGCGTCCTCCACCGCGCGGGCGATCTGCGGGTAGAAGGGCTGGGTGATATCGGGGACCACGAGCCCCAGCACCGGCGACTTGCGCGTCGCCAGGCTGCGGGCCAGGGAGTTCGGCTGGTAGCCCAGTTCCAGGACGGCCGCCAGGACGCGCTCGCGCGTGGCCGCGGCGACCTCCCCCTTGCCGTTGATGACGCGCGAGATCGTCTGGCGCGACACGCCCGCCCGACGGGCGACGTCCTCGAGAGTTGGAGGCCGCTCGCGCTCACGGAGTCCCATCGCCAGCTCCCGTGCCTATTGACCGCCCCGGTACCCGGTGCTAGATTGTGAACGCTCACGGGAGCGCTCACGGAGAAGCTAGCCGGGATCAGCTGCGCTGTCAAGCAGGCCCCTGTCACGGGTCACACCAGTCACGCGGTGACGCGGGCCCGCCTGTCGCGGAGGAGGAGTACGCGGTGTATGTCATGAACCGCCCCTGGGTCGACTTCGACGACCTGCGCCAGCGCACCGACCTGGTCATCATCCCCACCGGTGCCGTCGAGGTCTACGGCCCGCACCTGCCCACCGGCACCGACACCATTGTCGTCACCCACATCGCCAGCCGCGTCGGCGACGCCCTCGGCGCCCCCGTCCTGCCCACGCTGCCGGTCGGCTTCTCCCGCTCGCTGGGGGACTTTCCCGGCACGCTCACCATCTCCACCGCCACCCTCTCCGCCTACGTCCGCGAGACCGCCGAGAGCATCATCCCCTGGGGTGCCAGGCGCATCCTCTTCATCAACTCCCACCGCGGCAACATTGGACCGATCGGTGAGGTCGCTCTCGAGCTACAGGCGCGCCACGGCGTCCGCTGCGCCCAGGTCTTCTGGTGGGACTACGCCGCCGCGCTGGTCAAGGACATCGTCGAGACCGGCCCGCACGCCAACGGCCACGCCTCC